>JAKQQL010000123.1:0-10341 GCA_029564175.1 Candidatus Cloacimonadota bacterium | reverse complement strand
GATTTACTTCAGAGAAAAGTGGCTATCAAAGTATTGAATCCTGTTTTGACCAGTGATCAGCAGTTTACAGAGAGATTTGTCAATGAGGCTAAGATTCAATCACAATTACATCATCCGCATATTGTTTCCCTGTTTTCATTTTTCAGGCAGGATAATCTCTACTGTATGGTTATGGAATATGCTGAAGGCAGAACTTTAAGAGATGTCATCCGTCAAACCGGTCCGATTCCGGAATCCAGAGCCTTAAAAATCCTGAACCAGTTATTGGAAGGGCTGGGTTATGCTCATAAAAAAGGGATTATTCACCGCGATATCAAACCATCCAATATCATACTGGATTCAGAAGATAATGTGAAAATAATGGACTTTGGTATCGCCCGGATTGTTGGCGATAAACACATGACCAAAACCGGTGCAAAAGTCGGCACGATTTTCTATATGAGTCCGGAGCAGGTCAGAGCTGAAAAGACGATTGATCAACGCACCGATATATTCAGCTTAGGGATTACTTTTTATGAGATGCTGACCGGTAAACTGCCCTATAACACAAATACTGAAAGCGATTTTGAAATCATGAACGAAATCGTTAATCAGAAGCTTGAAGACCCAAGAAAATATTATCCGTACATTTCTGATCGGGTGATTGATATATTAAACAAGATGACACAAAAATTACCTCAGCAAAGATTTGCTCAATGTGTTGAAATCCTGCAGGCTGTTAAATCTGATCTGCCTCTTCTTAAGCATGAAGCTCAGGAAATTGCTATTGAAACAAAAAAAGAAGAAATCACAGGACCTGTCGGGGTTGGTGGCTGGCTCTTGTTATACTGTATCGGTGCTGTTTTCATAAATACAGTTTATCAGATAGGCAACATGGTTGATGAGCCTGATTACGCAGGGTTATATTTTATAAGTCTTTTATTCAATGTAATTTCAGGTTTAATGCTATGGAGTAAAAATCCTTCCGGTGTTAATTTCACCCGATTTATATTGATTATTGAGAGTATAATTTTA
The DNA here is from genome assembly GCA_029564175.1 of Candidatus Cloacimonadota bacterium. Taxonomy (GTDB): domain Bacteria; phylum Cloacimonadota; class Cloacimonadia; order Cloacimonadales; family WRIO01; genus JAGOCT01. The sequence continues at coordinate 9,327 of JAKQQL010000123.1, read as the reverse complement.
TTTATTGCTATGTTCTTATCTGGAGAGGCTGCAATCTTTGTATTCATCAATTTAATCAATACAATTTGTTGGTTAATCTATTTTTATAAATCCGAACGCGTTAAAAATACATATAATTTATAGGAGAGAAAAATGCAATGTACAAACTGTAAAAAAGAAAATCCTGATAATGCTCTGTTTTGTAAGAATTGTGGCGCTAAGATGAGTAATTTTAAGACTTGCTCTAATGGACATAATTATTCAGCTGACTTAAATGCCTGCCCGTTTTGCCCGTCACAACAGAGTTTTTCCAGTCAGAAAACACAGATGATATCCGATGTATCTGACCGTACACGGGTTGACATTTCTCAGCCTGTGTTGTCCAAAACAAACTCTTCTGTAAACAATAGTGACCGGACAATGATTTATTCACCGCCTCAGGAAAACAAACAAGAATTACCCTTACAGGCAAGTTCATTGAGAAAACTTATCGGTTGGCTGGTTACCTATGATTTAAATCCTGAAGGAACTGATTTTCGCATCGTGGTTGGCAGAAGTAAAATCGGGAATAATCAAAGCAACGATTTTGTTCTGAATGCAACTGGTGTTTCAGATGACCATGCAGTCATCCTGTACCGTGATAATAAACTATGGATTCAGGATCAGCTCTCAACGAACGGCACTTTTGTAAATGATGAACTGATAGAAGAAAAGACCAAACTCAGCAATGGAGATATCATTAAGATGGGTAATGTCAAACTGAAAGTGGTCATTGTCAATCCGGAGGAAATGAAATGAAAAAATATCTCGTCATCATCTTGTTGTTTGCAATGAGTGTATCACTCTTTTCAGCAAATTTTCAGTTGAAGCATATCAAATCGGATTCAGAGAATTATCCTTTGATTATATCTTCTGTACAGGTGCTTGATACTTTTAAAAAACCGGTTTCCGGTTTGAAGGCAGGACAGTTTTCTGTGATGCTGGATGCTAAGAATACGGACTCTCTGAGTGTTATGACTTACGAAGAAAGCGGTCAGCCATTGTATATCATGCTTTGCCTTGATATCTCAGGTTCAATGAAAGGGGCTCCGCTTCAGGCGATGAAATCATCCATTGTTCAGTTTATTGATGAAATGCGTGATATTGATAAAGTGGCAATCGTAGCTTTCGCCAATGATGCAGAATTAATCTCTGATTTCAGTAATGACAAATCCTATCTGAGAGATAAAGTAAACGAATTGACCAGCAAAGGCAATCAGACAGCCTTGTATTACGGGGCATATAAGGGATTACAAAAACTGTCTGAAAGCTCACATCGTGGCGGTAAAATTCAGATTATCATAGGTGACGGCAAAAATGAGAATCCTGCCAGTTCCTACACAGAAGATGATGTCATCACGCTGGCAAATCAGTCAGGTATTCCTGTATTCTCATTAGGGTATTCAGCTGTAGATAAAAGCTTTTTACAATCATTTGAAAGAATGTCAGACAAAACAGGTGGCAGTTTTTATCATTCTCCTTCTCTTGATGAACTGCAAAAACAATACAGACTATTATATGAGCAGATTTTAAAAATTTATCTTCTTCAATATATGGTTTATGGCATTCAGGGAGACGGATTAGAGCATCAGGCAGTTATCAGTCTGAATCATCAGAACAGTAAACAGTCAGTTAATGCAAAAGTAACTCTTCCGGCAGGCGTTTCGGCAGAAAAAACACCTGAAATAATTGATGAAAAAGATAATCATCTGATTTATATGATATCAGGTATTTTTGCTTTGATATTAATTCTCTCTGTCTGGTATTTTGTTCGCAAGTCTAAAAAGCAGAAAGCAGAATTGGAATCGCAACAAAGACAATTCGATGAAGAAAAGAAAAAAGCGGAAAAACAATTTGAAGATAAACTTGAAAAACAAAAGACAGAGATGTCATTTAATCCGGTAATTCAGCCTGGTTTTACGGATAAAACAAGCTATACTTCTCCACAGGAAAAACAGGATAGAAGAGAAAAAACAATGATAATGGACTATAATCCGACTCAGTCTCAATCAAGTCAGTCTTCAGGTCTTCAGATGGAAGTGGTGTTTGGTCCCAACAGCGGTCAGACCTATCAAGTCAGTTTATCAGGTGCCACAATAGGTCGAAAATCTGATAACACGATTGTTTTTTCTGAATCTGCAGTTTCCTCATATCATGCAAAAATATATGCAACAGACAATATCTTCTATATTGAAGATTTGAATTCAACCAATGGTACTTATATCAACGGCATAAAGATACAACTTCAGCAGTTAAAAAACAACGATTCCTTTAAAATAGGCGCTGTCGAAGGAAAGATAAAATTATGAAGAAATCACATAAAAGTAAGGAAATGATTCTTGAAATCGGGAATATGACTCATATGGGAATGGTTCGTGAAAAAAATCAGGATTATTACGGCACTTATGACACTGTAAACGGAAAACTGGTCATTGTATGTGATGGGATGGGCGGATACCAGGGCGGTGAGATTGCCTCACAGCTGGCAGTGGAAACAGTTAAACAGGTCATATCATCTGAAATGACAGACAATATTCATCATTTAATTCTTAGCGCTTTACACAGAGCACATCAGGTTATTAAAGAAAAACAAGGCGAGGATTCAGCTTTATCGGATATGGGGACAACGATTGTGATGCTCCTGGTTAAAGAACATCAGTTCTGGTTTGCGCATGTGGGAGACAGCCGGATTTATCTGCTTCGACAGGGTGAATTACAAAGGCTGAATAAAGACCATTCATTAGTACAACAAATGATAGACGGGGGCTTGATTAGCGAAGAGCAGGCTCGCTCTCATCCTAAAAAGAACATAATTACCCGTGCATTAGGCGCAAAAGACGGTACTCCGGATGTCTCAGGACCCTATTCTGTCTTTCAGGGAGATAAATTTTTACTTTGTACAGATGGTATGTATGGCTATTTTAATGATTCAGAGATACAGGAAATACTCAAGCGGGAGACTCAGAATGCCTGCTCAGAATTTGTCAGTATTTCTAATCAACGGGGAGGTGATGATAATATCACGGTTCAGATTGTAAATGTCGTCAAGGGAAATAACCCCATAGCGTTTAATAAAACAGGTAAAGTGAAAACATATTTTCTTCTTGTTAAAAGGAATCTTTCTTATATTCTGCTTAGCTTGCTTATCTGTTTGAGCCTTGTTCTGACTTTTTTACTATATCAACAATCAGCCAGAGATAAACAAGAGATTAAAAAAATTCCCATTAAAAAAAATGAAAAAAAACTTGTAAATCAGAAGACCCTTGCTGACTCCTTAATGAATGAAAAAGAAAAAAATAATGATAAGTCTCAGCCTCCCGCTGTAACCTCTGATAATGAAAATGAAATTCAGGAAAGTAAAGATGACAAAGTGAAAGAAACAAATAAAGAGCAAGCAAGCTCACTAAATAATGCTAAAGATAAGAAGAAAGGCCAGTAACATGAGATTAAAAATCAGAATAAGTATAATCTGTATGCTGATATGTTCAATCCTCTTTCTGACTGCTTGTAATTACCATATTTATAAACTAAAAAAAGAGCAGTTTAATGTCGTCAGACAGAATGTTAAAGATATTCTTGGTGATGAATATAAGGTTGTAAAATTTAAAGTAGCAAAAGAAGGCTATACGAATGTCGATAAAACACAGTATAAGGTAGAATTTACCTTTGATTTAAACAAACCGGTTTTGATATTCAGACATACCGATTTGCCAGGTGTTTTATTATTTGAAAAATCAGGAGGAAACTGGAAATGTGTGTTAAACTCAGGAAATCCGGCTCAGCTATTCAATATCTTTCAGTAGTCTTGTTTTTATTATGCAGCCCTTTGTACTGTCAGATTAAAGAAATGATTGGTTTTGGACTGGAAGTGGCTGATGCCGTCAATCAGACTCTTCTGGATATCACTGCATTGTCAGATCAAGAGGAAACACTGATTGGTCAGGAATTAAAACAAAAGATTCTGAACCAAAAGAAAAAAGGGTCTCATTCAAAATGGAGAATTGACAGTATTTTTAAAAAAATAAAAAAAGAAGTAAAAAGAACTCAGCTCCAATATGAATACTCTATTATATCAGACAAGGAAATTAATGCATTTACAGTAGCCGGAGGGCCAGTATTTCTTTTTACCGGCATACTTGATTTTATAAAGAGTGAAGACGAACTTGCCTTTATTATTGCTCATGAGATTGCTCATAATGAGTTAAAACATCCCATTAAAAAAGTGCAATATGCAGTTCGTGCAGGTCAGATTAATCCCTTGTTTGGAGAAGTAGTCAATGTTGCCTATCAGGTTTATAACCAGCCTTTTCAAATTAACGATGAAAAGGCAGCAGATGAGTTAGCTGTCAAAATGTTAAAAAAGGCAGGTTACTCAAAACAAGGGGCCATTCAATTCTTTGAAAGAATGAAATTGATGGAAGAAAAGTATAAGAAACAAGGGATTCGGGGCATTAATGATTTCATACCATCTCATCCGAATGCACAAGAAAGAATTGATGCAATTAAAAGAATGTAAATTCTAAGGCAGGAATAAATGAACTTAAAGAAAACTATTTTGGCAATGATTTTTGGGATTATTCTTGCTATATTTGTTATCGCTGTGATGGTGTATAAACAGAGTCAGATTACAATCAAACCGAATATCAGAGAAATTCGTGTTAAAAATGGTAAAGTGCATGTAAAGGCTGATATTCTTTTAACACATTCTGCACCGCTTGATGTGTATATCACTCAATCTGACTTATGTATATATGCAGATCAGCTGAATATAAGCCCTTTAGACTTCAAAACGCCTGTTCTTATTAAATCGAATCAAGAAAATGTCATTAGGGTTCAGTCTGAAATCCCCATCAATCGGCTGTTGTTTTCACTCTTTAAAAAAAATGAATTCTCAGTAATGGGAACGGTTGAAGTTAAATATCAAGGTTTTCGATTTAATAAAAAAGTAAAAGAAGAGATAGTAATTGATTCTAAGTCAATCATTGAAAAACATCAAACAGAAATTATGATTGGAATGGATTCCACCTTTAAACAGATTGGAGAATTGTTAAAACCATTGTTCAAATCTTCTGGAAAGATAAAATAATATTAACAGCTTTCGTGAAAATTTACACATAAAACTATAGGATTATCTCAAAGCACTAACCTTTTGATTGAGCTTCATCTTATAGGATAACTGAGGACAGTTATCCTTACAAAGGCAGAGTCAGCTATCCTTTTTGACCCATGTAAATCAGATTTAACAAATTTTTCAAAACTTAACAATACGATTGTTTTATTTTAACAAAATCGATTAATATAAATATTGACAATCTTCGATATATGCTTATATTATTATTAGAAGCATATAAGGAGAGAATATGATAAAGTTTGAAATTGAAGCAAAATTGTTAAAAGCGATTGCAGATCCGGTCAGGATGCAGATTTTGGAAATGATTTCCTGTCATGAAATGCATGCAACGGATGTTCTGAGGCTTTTATCCATATCACAATCAACCCTGTCTCATCATATGAAGATTTTAACTGAGCAGGAGATTGTTAATGCCAGAAAAGAAGGCACTTCTATTTACTATTCAATCAATCCGAATACGATTGGAAAAGTAAATCAGTTAATCAGCCATTTAACAGAGCCAAAAGATGAATGTGTTTGTCATGAATAAAAGAAAGAAAAAATAATGAGAGACAATAAACACTCAAATGAAGGTATTAATTTCTTCGAAAAATACCTGACAATATGGGTCACAGCCTGTATGGGGATAGGAATATTGATTGGTAAGTATCTGCCTGGTATCCCTCAATTTTTAGGGCAATTTGAATATGCACAGGTATCCATTCCGATTGCCATATTAATTTGGTTAATGATATATCCGATGATGATGAAAGTTGACTTTGCCAGTATTAAGCATGTGGGGAAGAACCCAAAGGGTCTCTATGTTACATGGGTTACTAACTGGCTGATCAAACCATTTACGATGTATGTTATCGCCTGGTTTTTCTTTTTTGTCGTGTTTAAGGCTTTTATTCCGGCTGAACTGGCTAAAGATTATCTGGCAGGCGCAATTCTCTTAGGTGCTGCGCCTTGTACTGCAATGGTCTTTGTCTGGAGTCATCTGACAAAAGGTAATCCAGCCTATACAGTCGTTCAGGTGGCAACCAATGATTTAATCATTTTGCTTGCTTTTACACCCATTGTTGCCCTTTTATTAGGGATAGGAGGGATTAGTATCCCCTGGAATACATTATTACTGTCTGTAGTGCTTTTCGTTGTTATTCCTTTAAGTGCCGGCGTTTTGACAAGAAACAGTGTCATCAAACATAAAGGATTGGATTATTTCAACCAGGTCTTTATTAAGAAGTTTAATCATGTAACAATTATAGGTTTGCTTTTGACATTAATCATCATATTCGCTTTTCAGGGGAAAGTTATCTTAGAAAATCCGCTTCATATCTTTTTGATAGCGATTCCTTTGACAATACAGACCTTCCTGATATTTTTTATTGCCTATCTGAGTGCAAAAAAGCTTAGATTACCTCATGATGTGGCAGCCCCAGCCGGGATGATCGGTGCATCAAATTTCTTTGAATTGTCTGTGGCTGTGGCAATCTCATTGTTTGGAATGACTTCACCGGTTGCCTTGGCGACAATTGTAGGTGTATTGGTGGAAGTGCCTGTCATGCTGACTTTGGTTAAGATAGCCAACAAAACAAAACACAGGTTTCATTAATGATCTTACTAAACAAAGTGTGTGAACCACGAAAAACTCGAAAAAACACGAAAATGAAGCCTTTAAAACAAAGTTTAAAGTAGAATCATCAATTAAAAAAGGAGTTAAAATGAAAAGAGTATTAATTCTCTGTACCGGTAATTCATGCCGAAGTATCATGGCTGAAGCATTAGTAAATGAGTTTTGTAAAGGAGAATGGCAGGCATTTTCTGCCGGAGTGAATCCCTCTGTGGTTAATCCAAGAGCAATTGAGGTCATGAAGGAAATCGGAATAGATATCAGCTCCTATCGGTCAAAATCTGTCATTGAGTTTTTACAGAGAGATGATCTGGATTTAGTCATAACCGTATGTGATCATGCTAAAGAATCATGTCCTGTGTTTTTAAAGCCGGTAAAATCTGCACATATAGGTTTTGAAGATCCGGCTGATTATAATGATCAGCCAGATGATATTGCATTGCCAGTATTTAGAAGAATTCGTGATGAGATAAAAACAGAATTAATTGATTATCTCATAAAGCATATAAATGACTAATAATGTTTAAAAGAGTATCTCGCAAAGAGCGCAGAGAACGCAAAGGTATTCAGGAAGAAAGAGGAAGTAATTTATCCAAAAAAGTGATCACTCAAATAACGCATTAGAGAAGGTCAAAAAAAATCTTTGCGAACTTTGCGATCTTAGCGAGAGAAAAAAAAGGGATTAAAAGGGTTATAAGTGATTTGTGAAAGCTTAAAAGTTTTCTCGCAAAGAGCGCTAAGAACGCAAAGGTATTCAGGAGGAAGAGGAAGAATTTTTATACAGAAATATTTTTCAAACAAACTCAATTTAGAAGATGAAATGAGAAATCTTTGCGAACTTTGCGATCTTAGCGAGAGAAAAAAAAGGGATAAAAGGGTTGTAAATGATTTGTAAAATATTAGAAAGTTATTCTCGCAAAGAGCGCTAAGAACGCAAAGGGTTTCAAGAAGAAGGAACTGAACAGTTATTCTCGTAAAGAACACGAAATTGTAATGGTTTTCAAGAAGAAAAAAGAATATATTATGTACAGAATAGTGTTTCTTACAAAGAACGATAAGGGTGTAACAATGGATGAGAATGAATTGAGTAAGATGGTAATTGGATTGGCAATAAAAGTTCATAAAACACTTGGTCCAGGTCTTCTTGAGTCCGCATACGAAAAAGCACTTGTTCATGAATTAAGAAAAAACGGTTTTAAGGCTGATAATCAAAAAACCATTTTTATTGAGTATGATGGATTTATTATAGATGAGGGATTTCGTGCTGACGTTATTGTTAATGACCTACTTATTTTGGAGTTAAAATCAGTTCGAAACTTAGAAGATATTCATTTTAAACAGCTTCTGACTTATCTTAGACTTTCAAATCTGAAGCTTGGTTTACTCATTAACTTTAATGAAAACATATTAAAGAATGGAATCAAAAGGGTAGTAAATAAATTATGATGTTTTAAAAAGAGTGTCTCGCAAAGAGCGATAAGAACGCAAAGGTATTCAGGAAGAAAGAACCTTATTTCTCACATGAACACAAAGGAGATTATAAAAATAGAAATCTTTGCGAACTTTGCGATCTTAGCGAGAGAAAAAAGAATGGAATCAAAAGAGTTGTAAGTGATTTGTAAATTTTTAAAGGGGTTCTTGCAAAGAGTGCTGAGAACGCCAATGGTTTCAAGAAGAAAGAGGAAGTGTTTTGTACAGAAAAGTGTTTCTCTCAAAGAACTCAATGGAGAAGGTCAAATGAAAAATCTTTGCGAACTTTGCGATCTTAGCGAGAGAAAAAAGAATGGGATCAAAAGGGTTATAAGTGATTTGTGAAAGCTTAAAAGTTTTCTCGCAAAGAGTGCTGAGAACGCCAATGGTTTCAAGAAGAAAGAGTATGTAATTTATCCAGAAAATAGTTTTCCCAAAGAACTCAATGGAGAAGGTCAAATAAAAAATCTTTGCGAACTTTGCGATCTTAGCGAGAAAAATATCTCAGAAAAAAAAGCAGGCTTTCGCCTGCTTTAATTTATGGCTCCGGAGGAGGGATTTGAACCCCCGACCTAGTGGTTAACAGCCACCCGCTCTAACCCCTGAGCCACTCCGGAACTTGGACTCACTTCTATGAATGATAAGACATTAAAAAGCAGGCTTTCACCTGCCTTAAATTTATGGCTCCGGAGGAGGGATTTGAACCCCCGACCTAGTGGTTAACAGCCACCCGCTCTAACCCCTGAGCCACTCCGGAACTTATGATCACGTCTATCATTTATGAATCCTTTTTATCGAAAGCAGGTTTTCCTGTCAATACTTTTTTTTAAACAAAACAAAAAAAAGATACGTATAATTATCTAACTTTATGAAAATTAGTCAGAAAGAATTATAAAAAAAGAATAGAAAATGCTTATAAAAGTATATCGTAAAATAGAAAAAGTTGCTTAGAAAGCGATAACATCTCAAAAGTTGGTGTAAAAAGATAAAAAAAAAGGTTGATCCAGATCCAACTCTTTGTTTTATTGAATTTGAAAATAAAAAAGACAAGGAGTAGATCATGAATCAACCAAAGACAAAGAAAAATGAGCCAATA
>JAKQQL010000485.1:0-1019 GCA_029564175.1 Candidatus Cloacimonadota bacterium | reverse complement strand
TAATCTTTTCTTGCGTTAAAACGATATGTACGTGGTTTTTTGCCATTCTGAGGATTGTGAAGTTCATCGATAATTTTTTCGGTAATTTCACGTGCTTCGTTTAAAAGCTCAGTATCCTGAGGATATTTCACCTGTGATGGTGCACATGTCGCATCTACTATCATTGTACCTTTGTTTGAAGGCGGTTCTTCCTTTTCTTTATCATCTTTTTTATCAATTAAATTTGATTTTTCAGTGGCTTTTTTAATAATCATTTCATTGATTTCACCTAGTATTTCAGGTGTCAGTCTCTTTCTGAAATATACCATTGTTGATGGGTCAAACGGCAGCTTTTCATCGTTATATTCTGTGTATCCGCAGAAAAACTGAAGATATGCTGTTTCCTGTATTTGAAGTGCTATCTCTTCATCAGAAAAACCATATTCAGCTTGAATCATGCAGGCTCCAAGAGCAAGCCGCAATGGCTTTGCTACGTTTCCTTTTCTATTGACAAAAAGCTGAGCATAACGTACTTCAATTTCATTCCATGGAATAAGCTCTGCCTTTTTCACCCATCTATTTTCAGGATTTAATTTCATTCCTATTGGTGTGTTGAAATCGGTAAAGCTTATCTGATTATCGCTGAATCTATACATTTTTATGCTCCCATCAATACTAAAGTGCAAGGGTTTTGGCTCTTTTCAGCCTTTTCCCTTGCACTTATTATACCATATTTTCGCCGTTTTGTCAGTAGTTTCGGGGATTTTTTATTGTTCAGTAGGGATTATTTATAACCTGTGTCATTAACAATTACTAAGTCCTGTTTTAGTATTTTAAAGCAGGGCTTGTTTAATTATTATAAAATTTTAGGAATAAAATCCTCAAAAATCCTTGACTCTTAAATTTTTAGGAGTATAATGTATATAATACAATTAAGGGGCTGATTATATGCGTAATACTATTAAAAGAACAGACTATCTTGAATGGCTTAAAAACTGGCGCGAACAGCAGATTATAAAGGTTGTGTCCAGTGTCCGTCG
>JAKQQL010000484.1:0-1991 GCA_029564175.1 Candidatus Cloacimonadota bacterium | reverse complement strand
TCTGAAACCATATCCATTGCCGCCGAAATTTCCTCGACTGAAGCTGTAACTTCTTCTATAGTAGACGCCTGACTCTGCGCATTATCAGCAAAAGCTATAGTGGTTGAACTTGAATCCTGTGCAGAGGATGCGAGTTCACTTGAAATTCTGTGTATTTCCTGTACTATAGATGATATTTTTTTAGAAAATGAATTTAATGAATTTAAAAGATCTCCGAATTCATCTTTTCGTTTTTCTTCTATAGTTTTACTGAAATTTCCTTCTTACATTACATGAGCGAGAGAAAGAGATTTCTTTATAGGTATGCTTATAAATCTTGTAAGAGAAACTCCGGTTATTATTAATATCAATAAAACAGCGGTAATCAATATAAATGAATTTATCAAGATTTGCTTAAATGAATTCATTGCTCTATTATAATCTTCTTTAGCAAGAATTAAAGACTCATCTGTCAGATTGTTTATGCTGTTTCTCATTTTAGAAAAAGTTTCTTCGTATTCACCAAAATATATTTTTTGAGCTTTGTCTACTTGACCTTGATCGATAAGCTTAACCAATTCTGTGGTAATTTGTTTAACTGCTGTGAGGTTAACATTGAAGCTGTCAAAAGATTCTTTGTTTTTTATACTAAAATCATCATCGCCATGTATCGTTTTAAATTTATTAAATCGGGTTTCAGTCTGATCAATGTTTTCAAATACCTCCTTGGTCAGGCGGGCATGAAGTTCTATAGGAATTATATCTTTGTTCATTGATTTGAAATTCAAGTAATGGCTTATAGCAATGCTTGACTGATATGCGTCACGGTCTGATTCAACAAGAAAGTCTATTCCCTGCATGTGTATTTCGTAAATTGAATCGATATCAGCTTTCATTGAAAAGCTGAAACGAAGAGAGATTAAAAGACCTGCCGAAACGGCAATTACAATTATACCGAAAAAAAGTATAAATTTAGTTCGGGTTTTCAGGTTGTTTATAGACGGCATAAAACCTCCCGTTTAGAAACATATAATTATTATATAAAAAGCAATGAGTTATATAATTCGGCAGTACGAAGTATATTTGATTATTTTGCCGAAATCAAGAATTAATATATTAAGCAGTAAGTACATTAAATGATTGGAATTATAAATTAATTATTAATTGCAATAATTCTAATTATGTTTCGTCAGTATCTATAGGATTTTCCTGTAATTAATTGGAGGATAAGAATGAAAATACTAATCGCGTATTACTCAAGAACCGGTGTAACCAAAAGACTGGCTGAAAAACTTTCGACTAAACTTGACGCCGAAATAGAAGTGCTGATTGATAAAAAGAAAAGATCAGGCATTCTGGGATGGATTTTCGGAGGAAGAGACGGAATGAAAAAAAATCCTACCGAAATTGAAAAAATTAAACATGATCCTTCAAAGTATGATATTGTTCTTGTCGGAGGACCTCTTTGGGGTTTTAATAGCGTAGCTCCGGCATCCAGAACTTTTTTGACGCAGAATATTAGTAAAATCAGGAAAATTGCTTTTTTTATGACAAGAGGTGGAGCCAAGCCTTCAACAGCGGCATTGCTTGATTTAAAAGATATTTCTTCAGGAAAAGCTTTAGATGACACACTTGATTTGCGAGATTCTGAATTAGATTCTGATATATCCCGTGAAAAAATAGATGCATTTGTTAAAGTAATCAAGAAACTAAAATAGCAGTCTGTATTTTATCAGACTGCTATTTGAAAATTAATTGAATAAGAAGCTGTTTTAAGAATAATCAGATCAAACTTATTATAAAATTCTGATTATTTGTCAAATACAGCTTTTTTCCATTTTCCCGATCTCCATCTAAGATAAAGAACGGCGGGAAAAAGCATAAACATAATAACCAGTGCCAGCCATGCAGTTTCTCCGCCCAGATTTAGTTTGATAAGAAGTACGTATAGAATACCAACCAGAGTCCAATGAATTACGGCCATTGCTCCCATTGTCCAGAAAGTATCACCT
>JAKQQL010000476.1:0-1151 GCA_029564175.1 Candidatus Cloacimonadota bacterium | reverse complement strand
TAAAGATCCCTACATGCAAATGTTTCTGCGAAATCTGTGTTTGCGGCCTTCTTGTTTTGAATGCTCTTTTAAAACTATTTCAAGGATTTCAGATATTACTCTTGCTGATTTTTGGAATGTTGAACATGTTCTTCCCGATCTTGATGATGATACAGGGACTTCACTGGTGTTCGTGCATTCTCCCAAAGGAAATGATATGATGGCAAGCATTTTTAATAATGTAGCGTGTGTACCTGTCCAAACTGAATCTGTTGTTCGTTTTAATTCAGCAATGATTAAGTCCGCTGTACGGCCAGCAAAACGTGAAAGATTCTTTACTGACATGCAAAAGATGCCATTTAGCAAATTTATAAAAGTCTACTCGAAAGATAAGTCCTACATTAAGTTGTATACATTTATATACTGTGGTATTGGAAAAATAATTCGCATAGTAATTGGAAAATAAAGAAATGAAAATTGGTATAATGACTTTCTGGTGGTCAGAAGATAATTATGGTCAAATTTTGCAGTGTTATGCGCTACAAAAGTACCTGCGTGATGCCGGACACGATGCCTATTTGATTAGATATGATCCAAGAAATGATTATATTCAAAATCCTCTAACCTCACGATTTCTAAAAGCATTAGACCCGATCAAACTATATCATTTTATATGGGATAAATTGCGTTTATACCGTGCAGCTAAAGAACAACAATCATGCCCTCGTTACTTTTCGCAGTTTAGAAATAGGTACCTTGTGCAGTCTGAAAAAATATATACATCCTATAATCAGTTAAAAACTGATCCTCCAACCGCTGATATGTATATTGTAGGTTCTGATCAAGTTTGGAATTTTTATACTTCAAAGCTTCAAAATGTCATCAATACAGTTCATGCATATTTTCTCGATTTTGGAGGTAAAAATATAAAAAGAGTTAGTTATGCAGCGAGTTGGAGTAAATTTTTTATAGAAAAGAATTTTAGGGAAGAAATACAACCGCTTCTTGAACGATTTGATTATGTTTCTGTTCGTGAAAAGAGTGGTATAGCCATCTGTGAAGACTGCCACGTACAAGCGGATTGGGTACCCGATCCAGTGTTTCTATTGAATACTGAAGCGTATCGCTCCTTGTATATGGAAAATAGTTTTGATAAGCCTCAAAAGAAGTAT
>JAKQQL010000456.1:0-2172 GCA_029564175.1 Candidatus Cloacimonadota bacterium | reverse complement strand
ATAATGGAAGAAGTATACCATCTTCTTGACTACCTTCCCATTGATGATGCAGAAGTTAATAATTATGTAACTCCCCTATTTAAATCAGCTCAGGTAACGTACGAAAAAGAGCAGTATCAATTCTCATACTTTGCCGTTCATCTCATCTTTATGACGTATATTTATTTAACTGTCTGGAAAATCAGCCAATTTCATAAAGAAAAGTTTGAACATTCTCTTCTTTTTGCACGCCCTTATAATGGAAGTGATGTAAACCTGAAGCAGGTAAGGTCAATATTTGATTATAGCCATCTGCCGGAGAAAGATATTTTTGAATTATTTTCGTTAATTGGACTTGATAATGGGTATATTAAAAGCACAAAAAAATTAATTGATTCCCGTAACGATATGGCCCACGCTACAGGAAAAATCCAAATATTGGATATGAGACATTTTGATGATGCGATTGCAGGTTTGCTTGGCGTTTGTTTAACTATTCAGAAGAATATGGACGAGACAATCAAAAAATGGTATAAAAACAAGTTATTGGATTTTGCCAAATCAGGAGTACTTGAGGAAAAAACACTTCCCGCTGATTTTATCGATGAAATACTAATTGGCAATTTGAGTTTCTCGAAAAAAGATTTGTTTGCTTGTAGTGAATGTGGAATCAGTAGGTTTAAAGATCGAAGAGAATACAACTTTGAAGAAAATGAGTATGAAAGGCTGAACAATTTACATGAGGCTATCAAGAAAAAGTATTATGAAATTGAAGGAATTGACAGTATCTGAGGAGTCACAATGACGTATCGAAACCCCGTTTTTCAAATACAAGTCAGTTTAACAATAACATAAAGTGATTTACATATTATGTATTCAGGCGATAATAAGTTATGATCGATAAATTTCAACATCTGAAGAAAGCCCCGATAATCGAAGCAGTCTTCGAAATCAAGACGATTCCAGCTACTTCATGGGAGGAAGCTGAAAGAACTGCTGAAATCAAGAAAATATATCCGTCAGGCTACACTTTCAATTCTGAGTCAATGTTTGAACAGTCATTCGGCTTTCTCTCAATTCCTCCGACATCCGTTTCACCTGTGGTATCATGGAAAGGACTCAAGATGATATCCAACGACAAAACCGAAATAATCCGATTCAGTCGGGATGCGTTTTCTTTCAGCCGGCTCAGACCGTACACTGACTGGGAGGATTTCTCATCCAAATCACTAACAAACTATGAACTTTATAAAACAATCCATAAATCCGCCGGTAATATTAAGCGCCTCGGAATCAGATTCATAAACAGCATTGATTATGACGGAAATGATTTATCAAATTATCTTAAACATCCGCCTGTTATGGCTGGAAATGCCGACAAAACATTCAACGGATTTCTTCATCATAACAGTTATTCGGTTCCGGATGAAGGTTTTCAGATCAATCATATTCAAATGTTAAAACCTGCGGCTGAAAATCAAAAAAATGCAGTATTGATAATTGATGTGGATATCTTTGTTGATAAGATAAAACCTGATTTTAAGATAAATACCGCGCTTTCAAAAATGAGAGAATTAAAGAATGACATATTCTTCGGTTCTCTTTCAGAAGAAACGCTCAGGAGGTTTAAATGACTGCCTCTGCGATGATGAATTACAGCACCGAATATTTCATTTCGACTCAGGGATTCAGCACCGAAGCGACTTCCATCGCTGAAGGAAAACAGTCGATATTAAATCGATTTTTTGAAACTGTTTCGATGGGAGAAAGGTCTCGAAATATTTCTCAACGAACCGCAGAGATAGCATCGATTGCCCGTGTCCGTGGTTGGGACGGCTACGACGGACTTCCAGTCACAATCGGAACTCATTATTATGCAAGAAGGTTCATGTTCAGACTTCCTGAGCATCTCCCTCTTCCTGAGTTATCAGCCGACCCGGACGGAGCAATCTCCATGGAATGGTATAGAACGCCGGACTGGATTTTTTCAATCAGCATTGATGATACCGGAAAAATTGATTACTCAGGAATTTTTGCAGATAAGAAAGTAATCGGTTCTTCATTTTTTGTCGAAGAAATTGACAGCGATATTATCGATTATATAGGTCGAATTTAATAATGTCATTGCAGAATACTCCGGTTAATGAAAATGAAATTCTAGCGCGTTATGTTCTTCAAAGCAAACATTATAGA
>JAKQQL010000448.1:0-2699 GCA_029564175.1 Candidatus Cloacimonadota bacterium | reverse complement strand
TTTCTTCCCTACAACATAGTGACCTTCAGGATGCGATTCTTTATCATATTCGACGATTCCGATTGACTTCCAGTATTCACGAATGCGAAATAAAGTTGACTGAACGAGCTGTAAATATGTGTTCGCCCCCACAAAGCCCCTGACCTTTGGAAACTTTCTGATAAGCTGATAGGTCTTTATTCCAAGTAAATGAGTTTTTCCCGATCCAACCCCTGAAAGAAACAAATTAATCGGAGCAGTTGATTTCAGAATTGACTTCTGCGGGGCCGATACAGTTTGTGTTATCATTGAATTATAATATCAGGCAACTTGCCAACCTCAACACTTATCTTTGTCGGGATACCGGAATGCTCAAGCTCGGACCGCTCGACATATCCACGCTTCTTGCCCTTACACTTTAAAAAGAAAATAGTTGCAGTAGTATCTTTCTCCTGTATCTGTTTGTGCAACATAGATTCAGCAAAGTCTAAGGCAACATCAGAAAGATCATCAACCGATTTACGATACGAAGCATCCTTATTATACCAATCGTAATGCGTTTGCCTTGAAATGCCCACTTCCTTACAAGCAATAGTGACAATCCCAAGAGATTTTTCAAGGGCTGCCACCATTGCTTTTTTATGTATGTCAGTTGTTGTCAAATATTCAAAAAGTCTTCGTTAATTTCATCACCAGACAAATATACGCCTTTATTGTATTTCGCAAGGTCGTTTTTTATATAAAATTTAAGTCCATAACTTCTCATCATAAATACAGCATCAAAAAGAAATTTGCCCCAATCGATATTGGAGTCAAGCCCTTTATAGTTGTTTAGTTTGCCAACCTTCACATGATCAATAAAAGAAGCTACATCTTTTAACATTGCTAAAGACTGATCAGGATAAATTACAGGTTCGAAGCTTGCCCACGTTATTATGCCTTCAGATTGGAATCTCTCAAGCGCCTCAATTCTTTTAGATGAGTGTATGGTACCGGGTTCCCATTCCTGCCTTTTAGCTTCATCAGCAACAACAAGCGTAGTCCCAATCTTGAAATGTTCAAATTGTCTAAAGAGATCAATATCCTTTAGTGCTTTATGGGGATTCTTTGTCAGGATTGCAACGTGAAATTGATGTTTCAATAAGACTTCAAGAACTTGCTTTGTTTGATCTGTTTCAAAGTTACAATAGGGATCTCCGGTAAAAGATAAAAGGATCTGTTTTTTTCTGTCCTCCTTTGATAGAGATAAGATGCTTTTTTCAAGCTCCCTAAGATTTAGATCACATGATACTACCGAGTGATCATAATTTGCATTAAATCGCTTCATCATAGGCTGTACGTAACAATATTTACAGCCATGATCACATCCTTTAAAGTAGTTCAGAGCTAATGGGCTGTATTCTCTTGCCCTGCCTGCTGGTTTATAAATCTTCATAGTTTTTATTTTAAGTTAAATTTAAAATAGTTTTTTCGCCCAATGAAGTAACCTTCAATTGATTGAACACCATGAAGATACAAATAATTTTTTAATTTATCAATACCTTTATTGTTAAATAATGTAGGTATTTTATTTATCATTTTTTTTGTATAACCTAACTCAATAAGCATTCCAGTAGGAAGCTTGCCCAACATTGATTGAATAGCAGTAACAATTACTATTCCTTTATATTGTCTTTTAAAAATGATTTCAAGCTGATTGAAAGGAATACCATAAGCATCTAAATCTATTACATCAAATTTGTTAAGGTCTAATGATTTCAAATATTTAATATTATCTCCTGGAAGTGCCCTTTTGTTTTTCCCGGGTTCTTTTTCAATAGATGTAATGTCTATTTTTTGGGTAGTTCTTTTTTTTACCTCACCCCATAATATGCCTTTACCAGCATAGCAATCTAAAACAGTAATACCTTTTTTTATGCAACTTAATCTTAATTGCACCTTTTCCTCAAAGTATGAGTTATCTGTTTTCAATTTGAGGATCTTTCTATTTCTATATCCGGATCATCTAATAATAGATTAATAGCATCTGTAACTTTTTGATGCAATTCAGGAGGATAACTTATAAGTATATGAGTCATCTCATAGGGCGCTATATTAACAGTTGTTTTTTTTATTTCCTCTTTGCTTTCAATATCTAATCCCCACTCACTCAACTGATCTTCATCCCATTCGTTTGCAAGTATACCCCACTCCCATTCTCCAAATGGCACGTTATCCTCAATAATAAATCTGCGTTTCTCCTCATCTGTCAGCCTGTCTGCCCGCTTAACCCAATCGTTTGGTATATCTTTATACTTTAACTCCTGCAGTACCTTAAATCGCATATTGCCGCCGAGTATCATCCCGTCAGCGTCCACGATGATAGGCCGCAGCTCCATCATCTTAGGAAACTCCTCAATAGACTTGACCAGCTTCTTAAAGCGGTCATCTTTTATTAATCTCGGATTGTCCGGATTTATATGTATTTCGGATAACTTCATTTTTTGTGCTTAAAATATTCAATAACTTTAAGTCTGGCTTTGGCCTTTTTTTTACTCATTGGCTTTGATAATCTTTTGCCTTTCTTTGAATAGACCGTGCATTTATCTTTTTTACAACGTATCATAACGCAAAGATACAAATTATATCAATTGACTGTCAAAATCATAATTAACCGTTCCAATGTTATAAACCGGAGTACACCGGCTGACAAGTTTAATCAAATCCGCTTCGGCTTCAGG
>JAKQQL010000436.1:0-1025 GCA_029564175.1 Candidatus Cloacimonadota bacterium | reverse complement strand
CTCGCCTTTTCTTGAAAAGAAATAAAATTCATCTCCTTTCTCAAGTATGAAATTGATTGTCATAAAATAATCATACAGCCATTCGTAATTGTCGTCCTCGTCTATGATCTCGAACAATTTACAAATTCGCATGTCAGTGCTGTTGGAACATATAAATTGTCCCTTGCTGAGAATCTCAAATATTTCTCCTGTTTGGCGTATGGCACTCATATCTTTTTCCTCAATGTATTGCCTGGAAACACAATGGCATATTCCACCTCATTAAACCGCCCAAAATCATCGGTGAAATCAAACTCATCCTCGAATATTGAAATCATCTGACAGTAAAGAGTGACCTTTTCTTCAAATGAAACCTCCCTGATGTATTGATAATCCATCATATAGTCAAAGAGGTTTTTCCCGGATGAGGCAAAATTCCTCTTTATTTCATCCAGGTTGATATGGATTTCCTTTTCTGTCTGAGGCTGCATATCATCACTTGACAAATCCTCAGCAGACTTTTTCAATGGTTTTAGGCTGGTAATGTACCTTATGCTTACTCTCTTTATTATCTGATACACCTCATCCTTCTGCAGATTGTCGAGCGAAAGCTTAAGAGGGTATGAAGGTTTTGATTCAAATGCAATTGCATTATTCATCGCCAGAAGCTGAAGGATATTAGTCTTATGCTTTATTTCATACTGATCTTTCAGATACTTGAGTTTCCTGAGCTTTTCAATGAACTGACTCTGAAATTTGATCTGGTTGATATATTCTATAATCTGTTTCCTGGTCTCAATCAGATTCTGCCTTGATTCAGTAAGATCACCGATCAACTGTATCCTGATAAACTTTAACTCTTCATCAGTAGCAACCCTGAAAAAGGTCGGTTCATCTTCATTGATCAGTTTTTCAGTCTGTTCAATCAATTGTTGAATAGCAACCAATTTCAGTTTATAGTTCTCAAGTTTTAAAAGTTTGATTTTGTAATCGGGCTCTGTCTTAAAAGCATTTTCAATATTCCTGTTAAGGTCAATGATGTTACG
>JAKQQL010000408.1:0-3772 GCA_029564175.1 Candidatus Cloacimonadota bacterium | reverse complement strand
CCTATGAAGACAAGAACAAACGAATTATCAAAACCAACAAGCATTAATGAGCTTGTTCAGGATATCGAAAAGCATCCAGATAGGTATCAACACCTGAAAATTTTTCTAAGACATGAAAATTCCACTCGTATCCCGGATTTCGGAGAGCAATATCTCGCAGTCAACCATGAGGGATTTGCTTTGTACAGGTTAGATTCTGTTGATTATCAGGATGGACGCATTTTTCTGTCATTAAAAGAAGCAACCACCGACATAGCTGTAACCCATACTCTGGATATAAATGAAGAACATCCTCGCTGCTTATTCATTCGCTGGAAAGATATTTGGAACTTGGTGTTAGATGATATTTTGAGAAGTAATGAAGACGATATTGAACTACTTGAATTAATTGAAGATTAGGATGGGAACTAACGCCAGAAATACAGTAGGATTAAAATTAATACAATTAGCATCTGATACATATGTGATTCAGCACCAATGTCTGTTAGCTCCAATGAAAACCGTAAAAATTGGAGAACCAATGCTTATTATATATCCTGACACTGTAGACCCGTCAATTTACCCTGCAAAACTATTGGAATTATGGCAATGGGGTG
The DNA here is from genome assembly GCA_029564175.1 of Candidatus Cloacimonadota bacterium. Lineage (GTDB taxonomy): Bacteria > Cloacimonadota > Cloacimonadia > Cloacimonadales > WRIO01 > JAGOCT01. The sequence goes on along the minus strand of JAKQQL010000408.1, from coordinate 3,176 downwards.
ATGTCCTTTATTTGAAATTATGGAACTACAACAAAGATAAATGGGAGCTTTATGCACAAGATTTAACTACAGAAGACTGTCTTTTTTCATTTATATCATTGCCTTTTATTACCAAAATGGCAGAGGTAATGACTTGTAGATGCAACCCTGAATCACCCGTGGTTACCAAACCTGACATTAGTGAGCAAGACCAATCCAGAACAGTCAGTGACCACTTAAAAAACAAACCAGACCTTCCACAACCCTTTTACAACAGTTCCGGAAAAATGGTTATGAAATACATTTCTGCGTCAGAAATTATGCTTGACCTGCCATTCATTATGACGAAGGATAAAAGGTTGAAATTGAATATGCCATATTTGAAAACCGAAAATAGTCTGTCCGGGAATAAAGTATCTGCAATACGATTATTGAATTTCGATACTTACGATACCATTATTGTCTTATATGTGCAGGACTTGCAGAGTAAAAAGACATTCAGCTTAGAATACAACATGGACAGTACTTCAGGTTACTGGATTTGGAGTCTATCGGATTTTGAGAATACGGTCGCAGCCATTCTGGCTTAAAAACCACAAAATAGTAAAATTTATCCTTGTATAAAAGTTCCATGCTTCGTTCCACCATACTAATTAATGGATTAAAATATTGCCGTGGGTGTAAATTTGACAAAATATATTGGTTTTGATAATAATAATCTGCAAATTTAGATTATCTGAAATAAGCAGTATTCTTTCATGTAATGTGTTTCTGGCTAACGGAAAGTTTATGTATTAATTGGTTATATTTAAAATTAAAACTCATGAAAAAGTATTTTTATTCTGATGGCAAAGAAAAATTCGGTCCGTTTTCCTTCGAAGAACTAAAAAATGAAAACATAACACAAGATACCTTAATTTGGTTTGAGGGTCTTGAGGACTGGAAGCCAGCAAAAGACATAAGCGAATTCGAAGAGATATTTAAACTAATTCCACCCCCAATTAACCCTGAAAAATTGGATTTGCATACCGAAAATCCCCAATCGGATGCACAAAGTAGTGACGCAAACGCTAATATTAGCAATACAAGTTCTGAAAATTACAAAAGGCAAGGCATGTTCTCGAATCCATTTTCATTCAAGGGTCGAATAAGGCGATTGGAATATGGAATAAGTTTTATTATCGCAGTATTCTTAATTTCATTCATCAATGTGTTGATAGAAGATAGTTATGAGTTAGCTTGGCTGTTTCTTGCTTATTTACCCTTATATTGGTTCTTCTTCGCACAAGGAGCAAAACGTTGCCACGACAGGGGGAATAGTGGTTGGTTTCAGATTATACCATTTTACTCTCTCTGGATGCTTTTCGGGAAAGGAGATGAGGGCATCCGTAATGAATATGGTATTAATCCAAAGATTTAATGTTAAATAATTATCTCATGAGGTTCATACTGCTAATCATATTATTGTTTTTCAATTTGATTAGCTACTCACAATCATTATCAGAAAGTGACATCAAGATATTGGCACAAAGAATTAATAAGGAATTACAAGGAATGGACTTTGGTAATGGAATTGCTGTAAAGGGTTGTTACGCAATAGGCAGAACTTTAGTTTACCAGTATCTTGTTAGCGAGGATTGGGTTGCACCCGAAAACATTAAAACCGATTTAATAGAAAATCTCAACAAATCTGGATATGCTGAAACATATTTCAATAATGACATAAGCGTTGAATATCAGTATTTTTTTGAGAACCGTCTTCGTGAAAAAATCAGCATTAAATCATATGAGCTTACAAATTTAAATTTCAATTTGGGAGAGTACATAAGTATTGATGGACATCCAAAAGCAAAAGGGGTCAATTTAAAACTCAAACCCCCGATGGGATGGCAGATTGAAGAAGGAGACAGACCGAATATTGTGCAAAAGTTCCTGTTCAAAAACAATAATTATATGATTATTGTGAAAGACAACGTCATGTTTTTTTCGAGAAATGAGATTCGTGAACTTTTATCTGATGAAGAATATGTGAATCAGTTTTTATCTGATGCGAGTTCTTTCCTGTCCAATCCACAGATACTCAATCATAGAATCGTGAGTGTTGACAAGTACCCATCTCTTGAATTCACATTGAAAGGAGAAATGGAGCGGGTAGGAATTAAAATGACTATAAAACAAAAATGTTGGATGATTTTTTTCGAAGATAAAATTATATATCTCCAGTGTGGTGGATTAGATAATAACGAGTTTACCGCTTTAGAAAAACTTTATGATTTAATTACAAATTCAGTGATTTTCCCAGAACAATATGACTACTGATGAAAAAGTACTTCTATACTGATGGAGTTGAAAAACACGGTCCCTTTTCATTCGAAGAACTGAAACAACAGAGAATTACAAGGGAAACAAAAGTATGGTACTATGGGTTAGAGCATTGGACAAAATTAGCTGACTTAGATGAGTTAAAAGCCATCACTAACTCATTACCACCCCCACTAAAAAACACTAAAGAAATAGCTGAAAAGCAAGGTGAAATTGCCAATGAGATGAATATTAAGATATCTCCCTCAAAAAATCGTAAAAAACTGATAAGAGGTGGTTTCATTGCATTTGTTTCAGTACTTGCTTTATGTATAATCTTCTTTTTTGTTCAAAAGCAAAATCAATATAATTTGTATCAAGAGATTAAATCAAGTTCTTATGAAGCAGATGTGGATTTCGATTTTTATGTCGAGAAATTTTATCGAGACATTGCTGTATATGGAATATTCCCAAAAAAGCCAACTACGAGTATAATAAAATTCGCAAAATTCGACCACATAACTGATGCTACTCATATTCATGGTATTTCTTGCGCCATTAATGACGATGATAAGATTGAAATATACATTAACCCCTCAACATGGAATTCATTTAAAAAGCCTCTGCGGTATTATCTTATTTACCATGAATTGGCACATGATGTCCTTAATCTGGATGATTTAGCAAATTCATCTGAGAATGAGGGAAAATTAATGTTCCCTGCAATTGCTTCTTATGAAGCTAAAACCATGGATGAATTTATTGAAAGTTCACATGCACTTTTTGAAGAAGTCGCAGCCAAATGGAAAAATTAATCCATAATGATGGTGGTCTTAAAAATGATAACCTGCAAATGTTGATATCATAAAGCATAAAAGATTAACTACAATGTCAGA
>JAKQQL010000397.1:0-2382 GCA_029564175.1 Candidatus Cloacimonadota bacterium | reverse complement strand
TTAGAATTTTGCCAAATGTAATTAAAAAACAAAAAAAGCCCGCTCCACCGATGTAATCAGGAACAGGATTTTAGTTTTTTTGTTTGTGTTATTATTGACTTTCGGGTTCAAATATAATACTATTTTTGACAAACAAGAATTTTTTTTTGACAAAAGTGTATTTTTTTTACATTAAAAATTTTTTCGCCATCATTTTTTTGTTTTGTAACGATAGGGATTTTTAGTAATTATGCCGCTCTGAAATCATTCCGGGCTTATAATGAACTGATTATGCTGAAGCAATACCTTTACGGCAATTTGATCGAAGCCGGTTGTGATGAAGCCGGCAGAGGCTGTCTTGCCGGTCCGGTAACAGCCGCTGCTGTAATCTTACCTAAAAATTATAAAAATCCCCTTCTTGACGATTCAAAAAAACTCACTCCCAAACAGAGGGAACTTCTCAGACCTGAAATAATTAGTTCTGCAATAGCATGGAAAGTGGCATTTGTCGACAATAATGAAATCGATAGTATAAATATCCTCAGGGCTTCAATAAAAGCAATGCACCTGGCCATAGAGGGATTGTCAAAGGTTCCCGGTCATCTTCTGATTGACGGCAACAGGTTCTTTCCTTACAAAAACATAAGCCATACGACAATCGTAAAAGGCGACAGCTTTTATTTATCAATAGCTGCTGCATCAGTTCTTGCCAAAACCTTCCGCGATGAATACATGAACAGGATACATGATGAATATCCTGCCTACGGATGGAACAGGAATAAGGGATATGGTACCAGGTATCACAGGGAGGCAATCCTTAATCACGGTCTTTCGCCCTACCACAGGAGATCCTTCGCATTGTACAACACTCAGATGTCGATTGAGTTTTAAGACTCTTTCCTGATTTTGGTGAGTTATTGTATTAAGTAAGAATGAAAAACAATCGAATGAAGGATGAAGAACAATATACTTCTGCATTCTGACTTCGTTTGTTCAAATGTTCTTACTTCTGAATAATCTAATTCTACTTTAATGGATTTAAAAAATCGTCCTGTTTTTACCCTTGATCCTTAAAGGGAACATTAGTTTTTCTGCTTTCTCCCTTAAAGGCATAGCCATCAACCTTAGAAATATTTTATAACAAAAACTGCAGTAATTATCTGGATTGTAGGCACGTAAGTTTCCCCTCCTTTGAAAGGAGGGGTGGCCGGGATTGCAAATTTTGAAATGTTTACAATTGTCCTTTACCCGGCCGGGGTGGTTAAAAAGTAATCAGGAAAAGGGAACTTAGTTCTCAGAATATCATAAACCACCCCGGCCAGACCATTTATATTCTTGTACATTAGATGATTTTGTGGTCTGGCCACCCCTCCTTGAAAAAAGGAGGGGAAACTTATTTACCTATATTTCTATTAATTACTGCATTTTTCATTATTAAAATGCTCCTTAGGCTGATGGCTATTCTCTTTAGTGTAGTGTCAAAAAAGCTGATAAATCAAATTGTTTTATAATCTGTCAAAGTAGAATTATATTTGCACCCTGAATAAAATTTACAAATCACCATTTTCATGAAGAAATCATTTTCAATACTTTTTATTTTCTTATTAAGCTTAGGATCTGCTATAAAGGCCGATGAAGGGATGTGGCTTTTACCAATGATAGAAAAGCTTAACATCGGAAAAATGACGGATCTTGGTCTGAAGCTTTCAGCTAATGATATTTACAGTCTCAATAATGCCAGCCTGAAAGATGCCGTCGTCAGTTTTATGGATGGCGGATGTACCGGCGAACTTGTATCATCACAGGGGCTTCTTCTTACTAATCACCATTGCGGTTACGGATTTATACAGGAACACAGCAGCGTGGAAAACAATTATCTCAGGGACGGATTCTGGGCCAGGACAAGGGAAGAAGAACTTCCGAACCCGGGACTAGCAGTTTCATTCCTGATCAGAATAGAGGATGTTACAGATCAGGTACTTGCGGGAGTAAAATCCGAAATGACAGAATCCGAAAGAAATGAATCAATAAATAAAGCCCGGATAACTATCGAGAATGCAGCTACAGCCGGCAATGGTTACAGGGCTTCCGTCTCATCATTCTATGGCGGTAATTATTTTTACCTCCTTGTTTATGAAAGATATACCGATGTCAGGCTGGTCGGTGCACCTCCGTCATCCATCGGCAGCTTCGGTGACGACACTGACAACTGGGAATGGCCCAGACATACAGGCGATTTCAGCATGTTCAGAGTTTATTCCGGACCCGACGGCTTACCTGCTCCATTTTCAACGGACAATATTCCCCTTAATCCCAAAAACTGGCTCAAAATCTCAATAAAAGATATCAACGAGGGTGATTTTACAATGGTAATGGGCTATCCCGGAAGAACACAGAGATATT
>JAKQQL010000101.1:0-12942 GCA_029564175.1 Candidatus Cloacimonadota bacterium | reverse complement strand
AACCATCTCACTTGCAGCAAATTCTGAGAACAAGGCGATAACCACAATATCAGTACACTAAATATACTTTTGGGAGTAATAATATTAACCACCTACCTTTTTCAGTCAAGGTGGTTTTATTTTCTATTAAAAAATTCCGGTTGTTAGGACAATAAAACATAAACGCCTGTTGTTATAATACCTGAAATATATTTAATATCAAACGTCTAAAACATGCCATTCTTTACAAGGAGTTAATGTTGATCTCTTAAAAAACTTTTGAACTGAGATATCATCACAAATAAATTACGGACATTATGAAAACAAAATTTTATCTTTTAGTTCTGGCAGTAATTTTTATAATTGTCAATTCTTGTGGGAATAGTTCCAACGAGAATCAAATGAAAGCGAACTCGACTCCTAATATAAAATCCTCTGAAGCAAATTCGGGAAGCAAAGATTGGGACAAACTGCTTGATTACTATGAAAGTTATACTAATAAGTTCATAAGCCTTCTGAAAAAGTCAATGGCTGGTGATATGTCAGCGATGTCAGAATATCCCGCATTGATGGAAAAAGCGACAGAATTTGAAAATGAATTACAGAATGCTGGAGACAATTTAACTGAAAAACAAATGGCAAGGTTCATAGAGATTCAAACAAAACTTATAGAATCAGCATCTGAATCTATGGGTTCAACATTTGGTTCAATGGAACAAACATTCGAGTTATTAGATGAAGAAACAGAATAGGATAATTTGTTTTTTAGCCTTTAAAAAAATACAACCAGCCATTTAATAACCAGACTAATTGTCACTCAAAAAAACACACAGTCTTACGGACTAAGAAATAATGACCAGAACAATCTGAAGTAAATTATATTAAAATTTTCTAACAATAATTATAAATAATTAATCTTAAATCTTATAACTATGAAAACGAAAGAAAGCATTTTTGCACTTAGTGTCGTCACTCTTATGATGATAATAAGCAGTTGCTCATCAAGTGTACGGCAAACCGTGGATGTAAAGCCAATCACCACAACTATTACAGGTGAGTTAGCCGAATATCTTGAGGTAGTTGGAGGTACTTATTCAATTAATAAAATTCCCGAGAAAACTTGGGATGGTGGTTACGATTATTCTATTGAAGTAAAACTTTTAGCAAAAGAAACTTCGGAAGATCAGTTTAATGATATGAGTTCAACTTACCTTGAACTTACTGATATTCATTACTATTCATTTGCTGACATTGATAAGTTTCAAATAGATGATTATGATAAATTATACGAACTAATAAAACAAGGGGGTGAAATGCCAATTACATTTAAGTGGCATGCAGATGCAGAAAGCATAATTAACAAGAATGGACTTCCTCCTGCTGATTCGATAATGGGATTTACAATTTCTTCCGAGGGGTATAATCAAACTGCAAGCACACGCAAATATTGGCAAGATAAAGTAGATGAATATTGTAAATTGTCATATGAGGATATTGATATAATGAAGGGGAAGAAGAAGGTTTCTGGGAGATACCGTGATGAATTATTAGATAAAATGATTGACCTTGAAGATGAAATAAATTATGATCTCGATAAACTAACTGAAGAACAGGTAAAACAATTTGAGAAGGCTACAAAGGATTATGAAGATTATACCAATCGTTGGTAAAATTAGTAATCCAAAACCAGATTAAAATTCACTAAGAAATAATTTATTGGATTTGTCATTTGAAGTGGTACTTATCTTGTTAAGGTAAGTCCCACTTTTTGTACATTTAAAACCATAATTGGATGTCCATCTTCATAAATCATAAAAGTCCAGTTAAAAAAAGTCTTCCTCTGTATGACTAAAAGTGATCACTCAAATAAATCAAACTTATGATGAGAATCGTCAATTTGTTGATATTTTTGTTCATTGTCAAATCCGTGTGTTCACAGGACTGTAATCATTTTATTGAAAAGACATATGATGAGGTTACGGGCACAACATTCTTACGGATGAAAGATTACCTGTTTATTTCCGCTAATGATGAAAATAAAGTTGCAATTTTTATTGCTGAAAGAATTGATGAGGATGGAATAGAAACTTCTTTGACTATTGATTGTAAAGACCTTGGTTGTATTAGTAACGGAAATCCAATTAATATTCTTTTTACTGATGGTTCAAGAGTGCAATATCAAAATGTTAGTGAGCAAAATTGTGTCGGGTTTGCAATGCTATTTATTAGTATACCGGATTTTGATGGCATCTCTATAAAATCCTTACTCATGAAAAAAAAGATTAAAACATTACGTATTACAGGGAATAACTCCTTCGTACAAGTGGATTTTTCAGAAGACAATCAAAATCAATTAATAGATATTCTTAATTGTTTAACATAACTATCTGTCCTTAATACTAATACGTCCGGCACAAATGGTTTATCAAGTTCCACAACCATACTGATCAACTATTTTTTGCACTTGCTCATAGGTAAGTGTTTTATTCCTCACTAATTCGTCTGCGATCCTTAATAGTATTTGCTTATGGACATTCAGGCTGAGTAGTTGAAAGGTGTAAGCGATCAGGAATTTTTTGTAGGCAGTTCGGAGAGGTTCAGGTTGGTTTATCAGTCCACTTTTATTAAGAGCCAGAAAGTCTGTCTTTGAGCCTGTTCGATCAAAATCTTTTGAAAAAATTCGTTGGGCAACATAGGCACTTAATATGGTCACATCTTCACTGAAATTTTGAAAGAATTCAGGTGGCGTTAGTCTGGAATAAGAAGCCTTATCATGATAATATGGCATAGTTGGTTGAAGATAGCCGAGGGACTTACCGTCTGTATGGATTTTCAATTCACTTGGCTCGATGGTTACAAATGCAAACGGTCGTCTGGTCAAAATATGACCGAGCACATGTCCCGCCTCGTGGATCGCAATCTGTTGAATATCATGCATGTATTATTGTTTAATTTATCTGTAGCATTAAAATTCGTACATCATAGCCAACTATAATCTGATTGTTAAGATTAGAATTCGTTTCCCTTTTATATAAATACCCTGATATCAAAAAATGGACATTATAAGAAGAGGGGGTGGATATCCGGGGGTTAGTCCCCCCCTACCCCCCCCGGTCTATAGGACTGTGGGTCGTGCAGGAAAAGAAATTCTGGGAGTCTTGATTGTCGCTTCAAAAAGAACGAACTCAAAAATTTTCCAAAAAAAAATGAAATCAGCAAAACATAAATAGTTAAACAATAATTTTTTATCTCTCAAATGCCTTGCTCATCTGTTCACTTTTATATTGATTGGTAGTACTAATATATCTATCCATGATGGCATAAGAACGCTGACCAGTCCATGTTAGTATCGTTTTAAAATCAACCCCTGATTGAACACAAATACTTATAAAGGTATCTCTTGCGCAATGTGAACCGTAATCATCTCTATACTTTAAATCAGGTTTATCCACTTGCATTTTTTTAAACATGGCTTTTATGTTACGGTTGTAAGATGCGTTTTCAATTTTTAACTTGCGGGTATCAAAATCCAGTTCTGATAATATTGCTCTACTGTAAGGATTCAGATCAATTTCAGCCGTTATTCCGTATCCTTCTGTTTTAACTGGTTTAATAATTATCCGATCTTCATGAATTAAATCAGGCGTTATTCTATGCATATCGCTGTATCTTAATCCAGTAGAACACTGCAGACAAAATCTGATCCGGGTCTTTTCGAGAAAATTTTCGTTAAATTTATGATTGAATAAGGTCTTGAATTGTTCAAAAGTCAACGGATTTGCCATGTTCCGGCTTTTCTTACCACGTTTAAATCCTTTCAGCCTGAACTTATCTGACAGGTTATAATTGTTCTCGTCTTTTCTAATGTATAAGTTGTTTAAGACCGTAATTAGAATCGTATATGTTTTCTCAATAGTTCCACTACTATAATTTTTCTTCCTCAGAAATTTTTCAAAAGCATCCGACCAAGTAAAATTTATATCTGAAAGCAGGGTCGCCTGCTTTCTCTCAGCATCAAATTTTATAACCCTGTTCTTCATGGTTGTAAATTCCTTTGCTGTGTTTCTGGTCGTATTATTATCCTTACGGTCTTGAATGTAACCGTCAATGTATTGAACTAAGGTTTTTGTATCAGTATTTGTGACCTCTGTAACATTATATTTATTCGCTAAAGCACGTAATTTTTGAATTGCCGGAGTACCACTACCTATATTCCCCCATTCTTGTGTTATGAACTTGATACATTTTCGTTGACTATATCTTGGATTTTGACTTTGTGATTCCATCATTATGTAAGTGTCAACCTTTTTCTTCAGTTCAAGAATCTTCCTATTTTTCGACTGATAATCGATCACCTTTGCATTAAACAAAAGTTTTTCTGTCATTTTACCCTTTACAATTTCTTCGCCTGTGGGGATTCTTAGCATATCCTTCCCCTTTTTGTAATAGATGATTATATAGTCATGACCGCCAGACCTGTTTATATTTAATTTGCTCTGGGTATTCATATTGTAGAATGTTAATATTGATAGTACAAACGTATTAAATTTTTGTACCTTTTTTGTACCTTGAAAATTTATATTTGTACTTTTTTGTACTTTTTTTCATTTGTATACATTTGATTATCTGATATATATTTCACTCTAATAAAATAATTCTATTGTCGTCATAATTTTGTAGTCATATTATATTGATTTTCAGAGTTTAAGGATGCTTAATAGATCGTCTTCTCACCCCGACTGAGTAAATCAAACGGCCTTGTAAATCAGATATTTACAAGGCCGTTTTCATTGGTAGTACAAAAAGTAGTACAAAACTTTTAATGTTATGGAATCTATCCGTCACTATTAGTTTTTATTCTCTCGCCATTTAGTGATTCTTTGAATTATAATTTCACAATACTCTTTTGCGCTTTTTAAAACTTCAGCTGAGACAAATTCTAAGTTGTTATGTGAAATTGGATTTCTGATATCTGCCAATGTATTGAATCTTTTTCCCCATTCACTTTTTGAATCCTGTAATACTTTCTCAAACCAGATCCAATCACTTGAAATGAAAAGATCATACATATCTCTCGGGAATGTATAATCAACAAGATGGGAGCTTGCTAAACTACCAAATTTATTTTTGGAATAGGATCGAATCTCATCAAGCTTTTCAATTGCTTTTAACTTTCCCTCGCTCTTTTCATGTCGTTTATAATAACCCAATTCCCAATTATCTCCAAATGTTAAATCAATATATTCTTTAATTAGTTCCCTAACCAGTTTTTCAGTTTGACTCCAAAGAGGCCAATAATCAACTTCTGAAGATTTTAAATTTAAAAGTTCTGTAAAATAGTCAGAAAAGCAGGCATAGGAAATGTTTGATTTTGGATTTTTAACACCAAGGTCCCGCTTGAGCAAATGAATTTTTTCTTCACTACTTATGTGTCTTATGAACTCGTATTTGAGTAATCTTTGTTCTTCTAAGCTAGTAACATCATAAATTGGCCCTAGAATAAGCTGAATGGCTTTGGAATATAATCCTTCTTCTCGCATTAGATTAAGGATGTTTTCGAAGTTATTATAAAGATTTAGCTTAAGTTCTGATTCAATTTTCAGTGATAATGAATCATTGTTAACCTTCGAAAATTTCTTAAGCAAATTAAATACTTCATAGTTGTATAGATCGATTAAGAAAGGATGATTGCCAACCAAGTACTGAACATTTTTTTTATATGCTTCAGAAATCTCAATATCAAATGATGCGACAGAATTCCAGTATTCTAATATGTCTTCTTTATCAAAAAGGCCTAATCTTAAATCAGAGAAAATACCGTAAAAATTTGATATAGAGCCATTCTCAGGTTCAATTTCTTGAATAGTTCTTCTTGATACTGTGATTAAACAGATTTGAGTTTCAGGTTGAGATGCAAGTTGTCTTAAAGTCTGAAAATCAGCAATAGTTAAAAAGGACGAAACGCTATCAAATTCATCCAAAATATAGGTCGCTCTGATCCTATTTCTTTTTAAAAGTTTGTAAAATTTCTGTACATGGTTATTAAACTCAAATTTATCATTTTCAGTTTTTCTCAAATCAGAATAAATGCTGTTGAGCTTTCTTATTATTTGTGCAGAGCATTGTTCCTTTAATTGATTTAATTCCTCCAAAGTTTCATATATCAATTGCTTAAAGAAATCATTTGAGGTGGAAATTCTAGCAACATAAATAAAGGATATTAAATTCCTTTTCTGCAACAATTCCTCTTTGATTGGCATTAATGAATTCCAAGCTAAGCTTGTTTTGCCAATACGAGGCATGCCCATAATTGCTAGGTTGCCAAAATTTTCTCCAAGAACACGATTGTGTATTGTCTGAATATGACTTCTACGACCAGCAAATCGTACTCCCTTAACCACAGTTCCATAGTCTGAGAAGGGATTTTGGGTACCTAATGTTTTAATAACCATTCTTGAAAGAGTTTTACTTGTATTTTAAAACTATCTCCTTTTTGTTCTAATACTTCTCGCTTCACTAGATCTTTTAAAATTTCGTCTTCGTATTCAGGGTTCCCAATTGAAATCTGTTCTCGAAGACAAAAACCAATATTCATCGCATTCATGGCTATTTTCCTAAGAATTGCCTTGGAATGATCTTGTGGAATCCTCTGAATATCATGTTTCTCACCCGCATTTAACAAGTTGTCAAATTTATCATCAGTTAAAGCTTGGCCACCATTTATGAAACTATCAGCAATTTCTTTAACATCTGCACTAGTGATCTCAATATATTTCTTTCTATTCATCTCTGAGACCAATCTCGCACAAAAGATTTGTATATAATATGGATTACAAGATGTATATTCAATAATTGTATCTAGTGAATCTCCAATAAAACGATTCCTATTTGATTTAGTCTTACCTATTGGTTCTTCGATTAATCTTAGGGCATCATTTTTTGAAAGATATGTTAGTCTTTCATCTTGAGTAACACCAAATTCGTTTGGAAATTCATCCTTAAACATTGGAAAAACATCTTGGCCAACCAGTACGGATGAAAACATTGAATCTTTATTTTGTGTTATTGCTTTCCACTGCTTCATTATTGCATCAGATACTTTGTTGGTTTTGATTGCAGTAAATAAATAAGTAAACTCATCAATCATTATGACTAATTTCTTATCCTTCCATGAACCCATTAAAGAACATGTTCTTTTGAAGATCCTAATTTCTTTCCTGAAAAGATCAGCAGGATTTGGGTTTTCCTTGAATTCTGAATAAGAAGGACATTTATAGACAGGAACTTCTTTGTGCTCAAAGGAGATATTCTCTAATTCTTCTTCAATTAAGGATAGAATCTTATAGAAGAAAGTTGATGAGGATAAAGTTTCGTAAACATCTCCGAGGCTGAATGAAATACAAAAAGTTTTGTTTGTATTCTCCAATGCCTTCTTTAAATGATATAGAACTGAAGATTTCCCAGAACGTTTTTGACCATATATTACTACTTGCTTTGAATCAGCTTGAATAATGGCTTGTGTAATTCTCTCAATGAATTCATTTCTACCATAGAACATACTAGTGTCAGTCACAGGTCCACCATTTGCAAGCTTTTCAAAAGGATTTGGCAAGACCTCAAACTCTTCCTCTGAATAAAGCCTTAATGAAAGCTGATCATTTATTGTAATTGGTTCGTCTTGATTTCGTCTTTTATACGAACAAGTCACTTCAATAGTTGTCGCCCTATCCTTAATAACGTTGTTAGAAACGATTGCCTTTATATGCATTTCACAGCTCTCGCCTCCTTCCACTGAATCAAAGTATTCAGCTTTCTCACAGGTGGATATATTTTCATTATTTTGAATACTAATTGAAATATCTCTTATAGGAGAAGATTCTTTCGAATTTTCAACTAATATCTTGATTGGGACAGAACTATCCGTTGCAACAATCGATGCTTCTCCAAGAATGCTTATCTTAACAACGGGGGTACTTGCGGAATCAACAACTTTGAATGATTTATCCAGAAGAATATCAATCTTCTCTAGAAGCGGAATGAACCCTTCATATGAAAACCTTGTCGGTTTTTCTTTAATTTCTAAAATTAATTGATTGACCTGGGCTTTACCAAAACTATAAAATCTTTCCTTGTCACGATAGCCTGACTGTCTAAGATATTGACTTAATACATCATAGATATCTGTAGAGATGGTCGTCAATCTTGAAATATCTAATTGTGGTAGCCATTTTTTCATTGCCTCTTGTAAGGAGTCAGATAATTGATTTACCAGGATTTCTAAACTGTTTATCGAGTAGATAGCTTTAATGGAAGCGAACCATTTGCTATATTCTCGTTGCCTTTTTTCTCTCGCAAAATTCCATATGTTAGTATAAGTATCAAAATCTACATCAGAGGAAATGTCGAAACCAAGTTTTCTCAGGAATAAAATCGTTTTGTTCTTAACTTCGGTACACTTAAAAATTAACTTTATACTGCTTGAGAATATTGATTTATTGACAATGAAAACTGTAAGTATATTATCCCAGACTTCTCGTCTTTCAGTAGTCAAATATTTTAAAATAATCTCATCAATTACTTGATTACTAATTTCTTTGCCACTTAGGCTCGTATTTACACTTAATAATTCTTGATGTATGTTCTTCAGAGATACTACAAACAAAATAAACTGTCTTTTTACGCTGTCCCAGTTGTCTTCAAGATTGAATGCTTCAACATAATAAGTTCGAGCAATATCAAGTGAGTATTTCTCATATATAGAATTCAATGCCATTGCATTACAATATCTAGCTAAAACAGATCTTAATTCTTCTTCTGCTTCAGGTTCCAATTGCTGCATTAATTTAGCTTCAGAAAGAAGATAGTTTGCTCTTTCTCTAGGCCTTGCTTTACCTGCCCCTTCGATCAGTTTTCTAATTTCCTTTAATGTCTTTTGTCCAAATTGACCAGCTTCCACAAATTTCGTAGGGACTCCATGATATTCAGTATAGTTTTCCAGTATATCTATCATCAATCGACTTATTCCACCACCCAAGGTTTCAAATTCCGCTTCACTTATTAACTTACCAAACTCTTCTTTATCTGGTTCATCTATAGCTTTTAAAAGATTTGAAGCATAGATATTATCATGATTTAAAGAAACGGCCTCTTCAAGTAATTTCTTGGCTTCGTTTAACCTATTTATCTGAATCAAAGCGAATCCTTTTCTCGACAAATAACCTGAATACTTTAATGCGTTTTTAGATATCAATCTATCTTGTAAAAGAAGATCAAGGTTTTCGATAACTTTGCCAAAGTCTTTTATTGATGAATAAAAATTAATTAGATAGTTATATGTCGTTATATTTTCTGGAAGTTCGACTTCATATTTAAGCATAAACTCAAGAGCTTTTTGAGTTTCCCCGATTGAAACATATAGCATTGCTATATCCTTAATGCAGCTTTCTCTCTTTTCATTATTTTTTAACGCCAACCAGTAAAAATTCAATGCTGCCTCGAAGTTCTTATCAACTAATCTTGCTCTTGTAGCCTTCTGGTAATTCAAATCATATGCTTTGAATTTACTTTTAGGAACGTAACCCTTAATTTTAAATAATTTCGACTCGTACTGAGATTTAAGTTTTAATGCTTTCCTATTATCCGGAAATGAATAAAGAATTTGTTCAATCAATCCTAAGGCACTGTCAAGTCTATCTTCTTGAAATAACTTTTGTGAATTGGTTAAAATTTCGTCAATGGTTTTTGGCTTTTGAATTAAGTTAGCTGTTTCTCCTTTGTAATTCCTTGATAGAGTAAAAAGAATTGGAATATTATATTTTTTCGAGGGGGACTTTAGGGTTTCGATAAGCTCTTGGTCTAAAATGTTTTTAAGCCCAAACCAAATCTCATATCCAAATTTGTCTACTATAAATCCAAATGTGCGTTCAGGGAAGTATTTAATTATTACACCATTAGCACTGACAGTTTTTTTGTTCTCCTCCTCCATTTCAGGCATAATAAGTTGCTCAAGGTCCTCAAAGGATTTAAAAACAGTCGTTGGTTTATTTGGAGTTCTTATTTTTTGAACTTTAGATTTCTTATTACTTACTTTTTCTAACAAGTCTAACGGTATCTTTTCGCCAACCTTGTACTCTGTTAACGGTTTTATTATTCGGTTTTCTTTTACTGGAAGATCGCTAACATCAGGGTTATCAATAGACTGGACAATCTGTTCGGTAACATGTCCTTCCTCAATATCTTTTTCTTTGCTGTCTTCATTATTTTTTACAGGAGTAGAAAACTTACCTGCAGAAAATCTTGTAATAGATTTGTTGGCAATAAATTCGATATTATCACCTGTATCTATTACGATGCAAGACTCATCGAAATCTTCAATTTTACCGGTAAATGAAGATTCATCAGTGTAAATAGTAATAACATCTCCAAGTTTATACCTTTTCTTTAAAGCTTCAATCATGACAGACTATTTTATAAACCAATCATTTACAACATGTAATCGAACTCTTGCTCTTGTAACAGCAGTGTACAACCACTGGTATATACCAGGTTTGGGTATTCCATGAATAGAGTTATCAAGATACAAAAAAACCTCGTTCCATTCACCTCCCTGACTCTTGTGACATGTTAGAGCATAGCCAAAAACTGCCTTTAATCCGTTTAAATAAGGATCTGTCAGCATCCTGTCTTTAAATGCTCTGTCCTTTTGACTAATACCATTGCTTTTCATACGATGGTAATAGTCAATCATCAGGTCTTTATGTTGCTTATTGTTTAAGTTCGTAGACATCGAATATAAGATGTCTTCAATAAGCAGAACGGAATACGTTTCCCCGGAAGACAATTCCCTCACGTGAACTTTTACGAAAGATAATCCACACCTGTACTCTTTTTGTCCGGTTTGCAAGACTTCCACTACATCTCCATTAACCAGAGTTGTTAAATAATTATTTTGTGTTACCATTAGAATATCACCCGGTTCTAACTGGGTACTTTGCTTCTCCAAAGTATTTCTGATTATTTTATTAAGATCTGAACAGTGCCTGTTAGTCTGACTAATTAGAGTTGAATGTTCAAATCCATTTTCCCTGATCTGTGCAATGTATGAATTAAGTAAGCTAACGTGAGAACTATGAATTTCAATATCGGGATGGTTTTTCAAAGGGAATGATGCAAATTTCACTGGTGGATTATTTTGATATAGTTCCCTGACCTTCACAGAAGCATCTATAATACTACTTCTTGAAGACTGCCTTACAATTTCAGTCAGTTCAAACTCTTCAACAGTAATATTGTAATGATTTTGAATATATTCTTTTGATAAAGCCGGAGAAATATTCTGCCCGATAGGTGGTAACTGACATGGATCTCCAACAAATATGAATTTCCCTTTTTTGTCATACTTAAACAGATCCTTCAATAATTCCCCACTTCCAAATTTTGCAAATGATGCAGATTTATCGGGAGTATCGGAGATCATTGATGATTCATCAACGATATATATTTTTTCTGATTCGGACTCAATAATTTTAAGATCAAAAAGCAAACTAATCTGGCCTTTATCATCCACCCTTAATTCCTGTTGAACAGAACTCATTTTTTCAAGATCATCATCCAGGTCATTAAAAGTGTAAATATGACTGTGAACTGTTCTGGCTTCTGATTTGGTTTTATCGGAAAGAATTTTCGCAGCACGCCCGGTTGAAGCCAGTAAGGAAAAAGTAATATCCTTCTCATCCAGCCATTTGATAAACCCACCCATTAAGGTCGTTTTCCCTGTACCGGCATAGCCTTTTAGGATAAAGACCTTTGAATTAGGATTCAGAGCAAAAATCTGAAGCAAAGAAAATGCTCTTTGCTGTGATGGTTTTAAGTTGAACCCAAAGTATTTTGAGAAATCATTTTCAATAATTCTTTTTTTCATTTTATGACTAATTCTTTTTCATTATAGTCACTGGTTCCAATGCCATCTTTTATGGCTGAAATCATATTTAACCCAGCCAGTTTTCTGCAAACCTTTTAAATCATTTTCCGGGAAATATATTAAAAGTCCAAAATGCTTGTCTTTCACTTCTTTCTGATATAATACTTGATATTTGTTAAAATTCTTGATCATAAAATTATAGAGCAGGATGAGTTTTGTAAATAGAACTTCCCAATCATCATATGTAATTCCATTGAGTTTGTAGTGTTTATTTCCATCCTTATTTGTCAGATGAATTGAATCATATAAAAAATAGTATTGTGAATGTGCAACAGCATTTCTTATCTGATTAGAATAAATTTCATCAATTAGTTTGTAGAACAATGGACATATGAATTCAAGTGGTTTTTGAATTTCATCTTTAATTAAGTTCCTTCTGGCATCATAAACAGTCTGTGAATAATCCCAATAATATGGTTTGGCCTGTGCTAAATTTGAAAGATTCGATAATCGTCTTAATATCAAATCTGTCTCCCAGAATTTCATGTACAACAGTAGCTGGAAGTCACGATAGAAATCCAGTAAAGAATGTTTAAGTTTTTCGTCATCAAATCCTTTGAAGAACTCATCTTTCGATTTTATTCCTTGCCTGTAATAATTAATAAATTGGTAGAAAGTATCGTACCTAAAACCAATAATATCAGGCCCAATTTGGTAGGGAGAGATTTTTAACCGTTTTAGTGTAGATTCAGGATATTCCTTTTTTAAACCGTTTTCAAGTACCAATAATAGATCCGTTTCGTTCACCTGGTTCTTGTGTGCTTCATGAAATAGTTGGTCAACAGCCTCTTCGACTTCATTGCTGTATTTATTTATTATTTCTTCGAAGAGCATATTCTTATTTACTCCATCAACGTCTTCACCAAACAATCTCTCAAATCAGTATAGTACTGGATATTGATCTTAGTAATCATGTCATCAGATAACTCGTTCAACTGTTTTCTTGCATTCACAGGAATAAGCAGCGTTGAGGCTCCTTTCTC
>JAKQQL010000349.1:0-1451 GCA_029564175.1 Candidatus Cloacimonadota bacterium | reverse complement strand
AAACAGCTGATTAACAACTCATTCTTATCTTTGAAAGTTCCATATATTGTCCGTTTTGAGATTCCAAGATTAGCAGCGATATCATCCATTGTTATGTCCCTGATCCCATATTGAAAAAAAAGATGTGTCGCTTCTGTTAATATTCGTTTTCGTAAATCCATTATTTTAATTCTGATACTACCTGCAAAAATAAAATAAAAACTATTACCGGCATTATAGTTTTTTATAAATAGTTATGTTAATATCATTATAAAGCCATATATATCTGTAATATAACCTATTATGGCTATATGAATATTTAATGACATAATAAATGAACTCCACTCTGATTATATAGCATGGATACAATGTAATACTATAACATTCATTTATTCAGCATTTAATGAGATTCTTCGTAGTCTTGCAGACTGTGATCAATAACGGAACTATACTATTTATTAAAACTAAGAATACAGAATCAGTTTTTGATATACTTTGTTCCAGAATAAACAATTATGACAAAAAGATGTTCCTATCATTGGTTCAGGATTTATTTATTATCATCTATAAGGGATTGTCTCACGAGATCTGATAGTAATAAAAATTCCCGGATAACAAAAGTTTAAGAACAGACAAGGAAAAATCTTAAACAAATGGAACAGAACAAAATAACAATAGAATTTTTCCACGACGTGCTTTGTGCATGGTGTTATGCCATTTCGCCCCGGATTGAAAAGCTGACAGAAGAATATCACGGCAGGATTGAAGTGATTCACAGGTCATTTGCCCTTGCTCTCAAGCCTGATGGCATAGAAAATATCTTCGGATCAAAGGAAGAACGAAAAAACCAGATCCTTGAACACTGGAGAGCTGCAAACATAAATGACGATGAACACCGCATCAACGCTGAATTAATGGCTCAACGTTCTTTTAATTACCCGTATTCTACTCCGGGTCTGCTGGCATGCAAAGCTGCCGAAGTCCAGGGAGGTAATGCCATGCATCATAAAATGTTCAACAGGATTCAGAAAGCCCACATGACTGATTGTTATGACATCACTGATTTTGAAGTGCTTAAAATGTGTGCTGTAGATACAGGTATTGATGTGGAACAATGGGAAAAAGATTACCACAGCGAAAAAGTCAGTCAGACGCTTGATGAGGACTTGTATTTCGCCAGCCAGTACGGCATAAACTCAGTTCCAACGCTGATTGCCAACGGGAAATATAAACTGACTGGTGCGCAACCTTATGCTGCACTTAAAAATTGGATTGCCCGGATTAAATAAACCGGAAACTTTTAAAATAACTGATATGAATAATATAACTACTCCATACTCATCTGCATAGTCGATTTATACCTGATCATATCTGGATGGTTTTCTCACAATAAGATATCAAAAACCTGCAAATAATCTTTCAAAACATCTCTGATGTTACTAACATTCAGATATATATAACTTTTTCGCCAG
>JAKQQL010000305.1:0-2015 GCA_029564175.1 Candidatus Cloacimonadota bacterium | reverse complement strand
GTACTGATTTAATACGATGAAATCATTGTTCTCCGGTTCATCAAAGTCAATTAACCAGACTAAATCACCACGGCTGTTTCCATCTTTTTGATAAGTTACTTTAATACCTTCGGTTAGCATCCGGTGGAAGGTTTCATTATTAGTAATCAGATCAGGTGAGTTAAGCCGTTCGATTTGTTTAATGGCATCTTCGCGCGCTTCTGTGGGAATGGCCGGGTTAATGCGGGAGACAGCATTTTTTAACCTTTCCAATAGAAGGACATCTTCGAATGAAGCGCGTTCGGGTGTTTCGCTGTCAGGAGCAATATCAGGGCCGTAGATATATTGGTAGCCGTGTTTTTCGAGAAGTTCTATGGCGAAGGTTTCTATAGCAGATTCAGTAATTTTATTCATACTAACTCCTTAAGCTTGAATGGATGCAACTAGTTAACTGTGATTGTGGAATAGTTACTTCTCTGTTTGTACCAGCAATCAATTCAAATTTAAAGTCACCAGTTGTTCTTTCAACTTGTTTAAAATAACAGAGCTTTAAATGAGAACCCTCAAAAATAAAATGGATAAATGGGGAACAATTCATTATAGTATTATTAATTTGGAATAACATGCAATTATCATTTAAAATCGGTAATACTGGAGTAATATCAGCAGGCGTAAATGATATATCATAGTTTTGACTTTGTAAAGAATGGCCGATAAAACGATTAAATCTAACACTTGTACTTGAACCCTGCGTGCTAACATATCTTAATAAAAAGACTTTTTCAAGAAAATCTAATTCAAATAAAATATCTATGACCTTTGGATAAATTTCGTCAAAACGGATTTGTGCTTCTTGATTTGAGAGTGCAGAAATATGAGAAAAAGAATTTCTTTCATGATTTAATTCATCAAGTGTATCAAATACATTATCAGTTAAAACAGAAGATAAAAAAAGGTTATTATGGTTTTTCTGATCGTTTTCGATTACTTTTCTCATTAATTCTATTTTATAACCGAATCGATCATTCAATAATCCAGAATGATCTGTCTTTATTGGTTGATCTTTGAATATTCTGATAGTAGATAATGAAAAACTATTCTTGTTAATCTCACCAAGTACAAGCGCATATAGAATATATATTATGCTTTCCCACGTTGACCTTAATAAATTTAGGCGATGTATTTCATTATCAAAACTACAATTTGTTTGATATAAAAAAAAAGCTATGGGTGCTGGAAATGATTGATAAACAGTTTCATGATAATCTGCTTTTTTCTGATCTACATATTCTGTAAGCTGCTCATTGTAAGCAACTTCGTCCATCTCAAACAATATTTCACTAGGGTAACTAGAAAAATTCTGTCCAATAGTTATTTCACCACTTTCATCAAGAGTTTTATCAAATTCATCTCTATATTTCTGATAATTTATCATAATGTAACTCTAAGTTCTCCACTCATCAGCTTTGGCAGCAAGGTATCCCGAAGCTTTTCGAGTGTACGGATTTGGATTTGATTTTTCTTTATTTTTTGAAACTTACTTTCAACAACGTCTTTAAAATTATTCATGATTGGTTTCGGAGGGATTTTAATAATTAGCTCCTTAATCATTGATGAATTAATTGCTGTTACTATGGAGGACGTACTACCAAGAGAGTCGTAGCTAAATGTTTTTAAGAAAAAATAAAGATATTCCTTTGTGAAAGGAGTACTTGTAATGAATTTAAAATGAGCAATCGCCTCATTTGATAACATCTCTTCAGTTGTTATTCCTACTCGTCCTACGGTCATTTTAAAACTTAAAATAATAGTATCACTAGGTATGATTGGAATGTTAAAGTATTCAACAGCTTCTCTTGTTAAATATTCTGAAGTATCAAACACGAAAACACCAGATGTTCCTAAATCTTTAATTGAAATCCATTTTACATCATTTGGATTTGTTGAAAACCAGTGAAATTCTTGTCGTGGTGGTGTTCTACCAATAGAGATATCTACAACATCATTTAAAGGTTTTTCCTCCCACCCCTCCGGCA
>JAKQQL010000236.1:0-46945 GCA_029564175.1 Candidatus Cloacimonadota bacterium | reverse complement strand
ATAGATTTGCACCGTATAAATCTGCACCCGATAAGTCTATTCCAGACAAGTCTGTTCTAGACAAGTTTGCTCCAGACAAGTCTGCTTTTGATCCACCTATTCCTTTCCGCCACAACATGTGTTCCGATAATATCTTTTCTAATTGTTTTATAGATATTTTTTTTATAGATTTTTTTTCCATTTTCATCACCCCTTTTTATCTACCATTCTTTATCATCAACCATTGGATATGCTCGCCAATTAATCCCGTCATTCCATGGATATTTTAAAGTTTCACATGTTCCTTGAAGGTCTTTCAATCTCTGATTATCATCAATTTGATTCTGAATACACTTTATCAAATTCTCCAAATACTCATTATTCAATTCAATATTTCTAATTGTTTCTTGACAATTCAATCCTAACCGCTCCTGACGAATTCTTTCTTTATTAAAGAAAATACATGTTCTCATTGATTCTAGAACAATACCTAATTGCACTTTATTTAAAACAATTGGAAACATAATATCTCCCCCTATGTTTAAAGGGGAGTGTATTTCAACTCCCCAAATCAATTACCAATTCTTTTGAACAATTGTTGCAATCGTTTTGTTCAAAGTCTTCATGATATTCTTTTCTTCTGCCTTACTGATTGAATCCTGCCAATTTGGATTATCCTTCCCAAAATCCTTCAATGTATCAGAAGCCATTTCCTTCATCAATAATGAAAAATTCTTCTTCTCTTCATCATTCATCTTACTGGCAACCGAAGCAAACCGAGAATCACTAACATAAGAAATAATTTCATCTAGATAATTCTGAGCCTCTTCGGACATTTCAACTTCTGTTTTAACTTTAACTTTCTTATTCTTTTCAGCAAACTTTGGATTCTTATGTTTGAAAATTACCCTTTCCCCATAGCTTGTCTGGTATTCCTGATGCAACGGTTTAATAACATATCCCTCGGAAAAATTGTTTTCAATCGGAGGAAGTTTATATCTTATATAAGTTGGATCAAGAAATTCGGGATTCAGATTCAACATTTGATCTAACGTTCCAAATGCCATTGTTGTTGTCATTGGAATATCACACTGCATTAAAAATCTCATTACCAAATCCCAAGGAAGATACTGATATTCAAAATCATTGTCATTAAACCCATAACCAATTCGAAGATCATAAGCGGCAATATCATTAAATGGGGCATAAAACACTCGACCTTGAGCAACCTTGGCACCTTGAACTCTTTCAACTTCTGGGTGTGGATAAGAACCACCAAAAATTTCACAGTCAACAATAATAGATTGAATAACATAAGGGAATTTCAAATTATAACACCTATAATTCTCTCGAACAATTTCCAAAAGATCTTTCATTCTATCATGATACTTTTCAAAAATCTTATTAGACCCATTGAAATTATCTTCACTATTAATCAAACAGGATCGTTTAGATACCCGAACCTCGTTATCATCAACATAAAAAGAAAATTGGCTACCATCAATTTTATTGAGAGCAACAAATACTTCATCAGACGGCACTGTTTTTCTAATTTCATTGATAAACCTTTCCCTATATCCATTTTCAATATCATTATATTTTTCAAACTTCATCTTCATTCTTCCTTTCTATTTTTTCAAGTATTGATTTCTTTATTCCAATAAATTCTTGATACTTGGGAAATTTATCAAGGAATTTAAATTCCCGAATGACTATTGCTTTTTCATCCGGTTCAATAGTCCCGAAGGTGCAACCCTCATATCCTTTAACAACGATTCCAGCTGGGATAATTCTTTGATCTATTAGGATGTCTGCAAGAAGTCGATATTTGGCCATGAATCTCAAATCTCCTTTCAAATTTATATTATGCAAAAACAACTGAATCAGAATATTGTTCTAATTCTAAAAGTTTAGCCGGACTTGCCGTATAATGGCATTTTAAATGTGATCTAATTTTTTTATCAATGATTTTCAGAAGGGATTGTGCCAGGCCAAAATCACGATACCAAATAGTTGACTTAGAAAAATGATCACGAATTTCAAATGGTTTTGATCGAACAATTGCTTTTCTCATCATGTAATTGTCCAGATGACTGAAATAATTCATTCTATCAATGATATTGGACATAAATTCCTTATCTTCAACTTTATGAATCCTTTTATGGCAAGCATCACAAACTAAAATACATTTACCAATTTCCCGGAGAATAGATTTGTTCGACTCGTTATGATTAATCATATAAGAAACATCTTTATATTTCTCCAGACGGTTTCGATGATGAAATTGAAAAGATTCACTGTTTTTAATTGTGCCACAACACGAACACCGTGCATTCTTTTTTAATTTACTAACATATTCCATCATTTGTTCATTCATATCAAAAACCCCCTTGGCATAAAGAAGTCTTCATCGAACAAGACCATTATACCAAGGGGAGAGAAGATTGTCAAGCCTTTCTAGAGCAATTCGACGATATTTCGATAGAGGGCTGTAAATTTGTATTCAATCCGCCTATCAATATGGTAATGTCCAAAATAGTGATGTTTAAATCCATCAATATGTTCAACAGAAATCATATCAAGAAATTTCGACACTGGATCAATTTCTTTAGCCTCATGATATGGATCATAATAGACACCTGTTCCAAGAATTGTTCTCATTAAAGCTAATGGTGCAACATGAGTAAGAATATAATCAACTTGAAAATTATGTTTTTCAAAATTGAAATATGCATATTCCATTTCTTGATGGCTTGGAATTTCTTGGGGCCACCATGAAACGCCTTGAATACGCCTATCCTTATCTATAGATTTGCCACCACCAAAAACAAAAATCTTCTTATCATGGATATCAAATACTTCGCCACGGCAAAGACGAAACACAGAATCATTAATCCTTTGAACTTTTCCACCAAATTTTTCTTCAATTGGGAGACTGTCTAGATAATCAAAATTCTCATGGTTGCCATCAACAAATAAAGTTGTCCATTTCTTTTGATGAAACCAATTCAAGTGGTATATACATTCTTTATCTAAACGCCATGGCACTCCAAAATCCCCAAGAATAATGACATAATCATCTTTGGTCAATTCTTTTCCAATAGAAAATTGTTTGGAAGCAAGTTTCTTAAATCCAAAATCAGCGCCACCATGAGTATCACCAGTAATAAATATTCTTCCCATATCATCCTTCCTCCCTTTCTTTTTCTTTATATTTATAATACAAAAGATTTATAGAATGCAACCAATCTTGAGTATTCTTTAATTCAATTTTTTCTTCTTGAGCACAATCATACATTCTCAATAAGAAACATTCTTCAATACTTCTTTTGCCCCTCCTAATTTCTGACTCCATCGTTTCTTTTAAATCATTATAAAAACGATCTAGTTCAGTCATAGGAATCACTTCTCTTTTTATCATCAAATTCAAAACAAAAAGAGAGTAGAGGAATCCCCCTACTCTCTCATTTTACCACATGTGAGACGGTTGGGCCCATCTCTTTAATTTTTAAAAAGTGATGTTCGTTTGAAGCCGAATCATGTTATCATCATTCAAAAGAACATTATCATAGTCAACAGTATCATATTCAAAACCAAAGGAAACAGAAGGAGTATAATGATATCTTACACCAACAGACCAATTAGAAACAGTTTGATCAAGAAGGTTATCCGAAGAACGATCATTATCAATTTTCACATAACGAACATAACTATTAAACTTTTCATTCCACTTCTGGTCAAGTTTAGTATAAAAAGAAGTTGTATCATAACACATGGCATTATTGACATTGTTCATAGCAAAAAGAACATCTGCACCAAAAGGAGCAAAAGGATCGTTCTGGAGCCAAAAACCCTGACCAAATGAACTATACTCAACATAAACAGAAGTATACTTTAGAACATTCTGATCAACAAATCCATAGACCTTCCAAGCAGAAGGATCATTCAAATTATTGATCTGCCAAAAAGTTTCATTGTCCTGCTTCCAATATTCCCCGCCAAATTTAAATCCACTCCAAGGAGTAAGAACCAATTCCGTTCCAAGAACCGAAATATCATCATCTGTTCCATTAACATTCACAGCATCATAATTCCAATAATCATAATTCAAACCAAAAAGAATCCAATCCGTAGGAGTCCAATTGAATTGGACCCCATAAGTCATTACGTCAGAACTCACATTCTGAAAAACGTCCTGATTCATCATATCAGAAGCAGATTCCTGACTGAAATATGCTCCAAAACTATAATAACCAGAAGTCTTACTAAAAATAACTCCATCCTTCTGAACCATTCCAAACCAAGGGCGATAATCATAGTATTCATACCAATTATGATTAAAACGGCCAACCCTCATTGTAATATCCCAAGGAAGAATTACATCAACATAGAACTGACGCCAATACACTTCGGAAAGATTTGAATCAGAACCAGATACCGCCAATTCAGAATTGAATGTAGTCTTATCATCAATATACTTCTTGAAATAAAGAGAAGCTCCGCTACCATTACCATCATTGAAATAAACACTATTTCTATTACTTACATTATAAGGGGAATTGCCTTCACCAACAGAATCATATCTAACAGCCATATGACCATTAATCTGCCATCCGCCAATACGTTCTTCAATAACCTTTAACCGATAATCAATCTGTTCAACACGAACACCAAGAACATCCAATTCATCCTTATATTCAACAACTAACTTCTTGAGAATTTCAAAATCACTCTGAGAAACCTTATTCAAATCTACTAAAGCAAGTGTCCTAGCAATGACTGTGGCCATTTCATAACGTGTTGTAGACTGGTTTCCACGATAAAGACCATCAGGATACCCAATAACGACACCATTAGCAGCCAACTGACTTACTGCATCATAACTCCAATGGTTCATAGGAACATCCATAAAAGGATTACTTGCAAATGCACCAGAAACCATAACCAAACACAACATCAAACTCATAAATACTTTCTTAAACAACTTGCAACACACTCCTTAAAATATTGCAACCTGTTATTTGAAAAGTGGCCTAGTTTCCTTTTCAATCAGGCTACAGAATTAATTTTATTTCTTTTGAACTTTCAAACTTAATATTGAGGTGAGACAATGACCAACATATTTGAAACACTCAACAATTTAATTGCTGGTATTTTATTAGAAAATCACAATTATGCCAGTATTGCTTTAACTGGAAAGACGACAAATCTTCCAAACAAATTGAAACAATGGTATTCTGCTAATTCTAAAAAGATTAAAGAAATTGATCCAACTTTTTCAAAAGAAAAATATTTAAATAATTTGCACATGACAATTTGTAATAGATTCCACATGGCACCTGATCAATACCAGTCATTAATTGATATTGTTAAATCTTATGGAAAAACAATTAAAATTGAATGTGGCACACTTGATTTCTTTGATAATCCTAGAGCAAAGAGTTTAGTTATTATGTGCAAAGATGTTGAAAATCTCGAAGATTTTAGACAATATATTATTCAACAATATGAACAACTACCAAAAGAAAAAAAGAAAAAAGGTGGTCAACCAGTTATTGGCAGACAATCTTTCACACCACACATAACAATTGCACAAACAAAAGACTGTCCACGATGGGCAGAATTCAAAGGAGATACATTCTTTGAAGGATTAAAAGTTTCATTCAATCGTGGTTTAATTGAAATGACCGATGAATCAATTTATTATCAAGATTTAAAACAGCCAGAAATTATTCCAGAACCACAATCAGCAGAAGAACCAATAGAACAAACTAAATAGATCAAGAAAAAAGGGATAGCCTTTCGACTATCCCTTTTTGTTTTACTATTACTCTTCGCCGTTTACAAATTTCTTCAGCGAGCTGGAAACCTTAAACAGAACCTTCTTCTTGGCAGGAACCTCAACAGCCTCACCAGTCTTGGGATTACGAGCAGTGCGAGCCTCAACATCCTTCACACTGAACGTCCCTACACCAGTAAGACGAACTTCACCTTCATTAGCAATTGCCTCGGTAAGAGTGGCAAGGAAAGCGTGATAAGCTTCTCCCGCAACCTTCTTCGTGGTGCCCATATTCTCAGCCAGATTGTCGATAAAAGCCTTCTGGTTGAAACCCTTTTCCTCTACAACTTCCGTATTAACCTTCGTTTCAGTATTCTTAGCCATTTTACATCGTCCTCCATTAGACAATAATATAGTTTTTATTTTTTGTGTTGTTTCCCAACTACAAACAAATTTAAGTTGTTTCTTCAATCAATGTGAGTTTAACTTAATGGGTCGGCGGATCATCGACACTCATTCAATCACCCTTTCAAACTTTCGAAGTTGTTCCTCATCTGATAGAATCAGTATACCACATCTCGATCAAACTGGCAAGTGTGAACTTTAACTTTCCATGTTCCGACTTTTTGAATCTCATCTTCCGTTTTCCGTTTTCCAAACCTGATGAATTTAGTTTATCATAAACTTTGTTTTGTGTCAAGCCCCCAATTTTCGGGAACCCTACTTTTTAAATCCTGTTTCCCTCAACAAAACCAGTATATCATCTTTTGATCAAACTTGCAAGCGTGAACTTTGTTGTCATGAGGAAATTGTTCCCGCAATTTCTTCACTCGTTGTCAACTTCTCTTGGTTTCCAGACCTGTTGAATCCATTGTATCATACCTTCTAAGTTCTGTCAAGCGGCAATTTTGTTCCTGCCCTGATACAAACTATCTGTGAAATTCCAAAAATAATTGCCATGGATTCTGCAGAATCCACTTCAAGAACAACTTTGATATTCAATTTTCTTTATCAAAAATCCCACCTTTCAGATTTTTTGGGGAAGTCCCCTCTCAACAAAACCAGTATACCACGACTAGGAATTTCTGTCAAGGGTTTTTCCGAAAAGATGATCAAGTTCCTCATCAGAAATCTCCGGTTCCTTCGGCTGCAACTCTTCTTTCCAATATTCCCGAAGATTTGAAATAGATGTATGAATACTTTTAAAAGTATTCTTATTTATTTTACCCCAAATATCCCATTCTCCATTTTTCAATTCGACACTGATAATATACTTTTTAATTGCCCCAAGAGTTCTATTGGGGATTATATTACGTGGACAAATATTGACAATAGATTCGCCAGAAATCCATTCACCATCAACAAATGCCTGAATAATTCTTTTCTTATCTATTTCTTCCTGTTTCTGTTTTTCTATTTTCTTTATTTCTTCCTGAATTCTCTTTTCCCTCAATTCACGATCAATTTTCAAATTCCATTCCTTCAAAGCATTTTCATATTTAACCATAAATTCTTCCAATTCTTTTCCTTCAAAAAAACATTTAAAGACAGAAAAATCATAAGGATTTGAATCTTGATTAAATTCTAAAAGTTTTTCCCGAATCTTTTCAATTTTTGTATTTTCAATAATCTGTTGTGCTATATGATTCGATTGATCCATCAAATCTCTTTTTGAACAGATAATATAAAGATGACCATTTTTGGTTCCGTAATCAGTATAAACATCATTATATAAATCCATTTTGGTTCTAAGCTGATAAAAACTAACTCCACAAACTTCACCAATTAATACAACCTGTTTCTTAACTTCACCTTTCCACATTGCAATTGTTTTAATCATAA
This sequence comes from Candidatus Cloacimonadota bacterium, assembly GCA_029564175.1. Classification (GTDB taxonomy): domain Bacteria; phylum Cloacimonadota; class Cloacimonadia; order Cloacimonadales; family WRIO01; genus JAGOCT01. The sequence goes on along the minus strand of JAKQQL010000236.1, from coordinate 39,345 downwards.
TTTGCACCTCCAAAAAAGAATTGGGTCTGCCAAGAATTTCTCCCTGACAAACCCATCATACCACCTTTTGACTATCCTGTCAAGGACTAAAAATCACCCTTGATGAAACCCGACACGACCGAAGGAACATCACTACTGAAACTGGCAATGTCCAACATACCCTTATCACGAGGATCAGCAATCGTAAAAGAAGTAGAACGAGTAGCCATTACGATTGACTTTGAATCCTTACCCATTGCTTCACGATAATTCTTCAACGTCTGATAAGGATGGCCTTTGCCACACCAAGTTTCATTATCTGTGTGAACAATGAAACAATCCACATCAAGTTTCTGATTCTTAGCATATACCATAGGCAAGGAACAATCTGTTCCACCAAAATTAATATTCTGAATCTTCCGAAGAACTTCCTTCAAAGACATGTTCTTTGTAATTGACAATGTAGAAATAGAATGGTTAAATGCCACTACATGAACATTCTTTTCTGTTCTTACCGTTGTCATGGCAAATGCCGCTGAAATTTCTGCATCTGTCAAAATTGGCGTTCCCATACAAGCACTAGACATAGAACCGGAAACGTCAAGAGCCAACAGAATATTCTTTCCCGTAGGTTCAACGTAATGGAAAGAATCATAGAAAGCACCTTCAAGGGCACTGGCAATGGCAGGAACATGATCCCAAGTTGAACTTCCCTTGCGGCCGCGAACATTGCCATCACTCTGATACGTCTTCAAGGCAATAAGAACATTGATAGGATGGATACGAGCCTTCTTCAAATTCTCCGAAGATTCAAGTTTTTCAATAACCATCTTGGTATACTTGCCAAGAGGAACCAACAGACCCGCTCTTGTCATATTACCAAGATTACGAATCATGGCCGTCATAGGCATACCAACATCCATCAATGCCGCCCAAATATCAACGTCAGTCAAATATTCCGTAGGAATAACTTCACGAGGCAAACGATACTTGATAACATTTTCAATGATCTGTTCCTTTGTCATGGAACCCAACTTTGAAGCTACATAAAACGCTTCCAAAGTTTCAGGAACATTCATTGCCATATTCATTGTGGCCGGTTTCGTCACCCAATTGAAAAGAGTTGCCATATCACCGTCAACCTTTGGATGGGAAACTCTCAAAAGATCACGATGTGACCAGTTTTCACGATTCTTATACTTCATCATCTGATAAGCTGCATCAGAAACAACCTTTGAAGTATACCACTTAGCAACAGCATTCTTCAAGGAACGGCCCCAACCACGCATTGAATTGCAATACTCCGCAAACATCATAATATGTGTTCCAATACGACAAACATTATTCAAATTCTGGAAGGCATATCTCTTCACATCATCATTACCATAAGTAGCCACAAGAGCCAGTGCAAAGATAGCAGGATCATTCTTTGCAGCCAAACCCTTATCGGAAACCTCAACAATCATATTGACAACTCGCATTCCATCTTCCTGAATGCACTTAATCAAATTATCAACATTATCTGTGGTAATTGACTTGGCATCAGCATAATAGCTATTACTCTGGCTGCCAATAATCAAGAAACGTTTAAACATATCCCAAGGGGTAATCTGAAAAACATATCCCCCGGCATTGTTCTTTACCTGATTCTTTCCGGGAACCTTTTCTGTCTGTGCAATGTTCCCACCATTATTCATACCCTTGGCTACATTAGAATATACTTTCTTGGACATTTATATCAATCTCCTTTAGATTGTTTGGCTCATTCAATGAGCATATTTGATCGGCCCAAGTTTCACCGTCTTCCATTCATCGACAAAAACTATTGTATCACATTTTGGTCAGACTGGCAAGCACCAGTTTTTCTAGATGTTATATCCAATTAATTTATCAATGTGAACCATAGCTTTTTCAAGTCTCTTGTCATATTCCAATTCATCAACAATTATGATATTTTTAAATCCATAAGCAATATAGCTAACGCCAAGATCATTAAAAAATTCATCTCGTTTTTCTTGTTCCTTGTTCAATCTCTGACCATCATCAACCCATTTAACATTTGGAGCAAGCAAAATCACAAGATCATATTTTGAAGGATCAATATATGATTGAACTTTTTTATTTTCATGACCCATATACATTTTAGAATATGCATCAGTTATGACGGCATCAGTATCAAAAAATGCAACTCTGTTTCCCGTTCTCATTGCTTTATAATCTTCTTCATATTGAAGATGTGCAATTCTGACAAAATCTTCATCAGTGAAAATATTTTCATTCCCACCAAGATAGTGTTTAGCATAATCTCTTCCAACTTCTTCTGACCAAGAAGTATTATATATTTTTGCCAATTTCTTTACCAAAGTTGTTTTGCCAGAACTTTCAGCACCAGCTACTAGAACTTTTTTAATAAAGAAAGGTCTTGCTGAACCAACAATATAATCCCAATGTTTTAAAGGATTACTTCTTACAAGTGTTCCTGACAACCTATTATATCTTGAACGTTCACTATCTTCTACTGTGACAACTTCACAATTTGGAAAATATTTCTGATAATATTCTATATCTTGTTTTTCTCCGGTGAATATAACATTAATTTCTTCTGGAAGTGTTTCTTTTACCATATCAGACCACATTTGCCAACCTTTGGGATATTCGGGAATGTCATCAGATTCTTTTACAGAAACAATTTTGATATTATCATATCCTTGAATTTCCTGACTAAGCCATTGCATTCGAAGATTTTCTGTCATGTGAGGAATACCAGCACTTTGACAAAGTTTTTTGTCAAGAGATTCCCTAACACAAAGGACAACATATAACTTATCACACATAGCATGAGCTTTCAAAATAGATGTTAGGTGGCCTCTATGCAATGGAAGAAATTTGCCAATGAACATCCCTATTCGTTCCATGATTATCTCCCCTTTCGATAATTCTATAATACCAGAAGGGAGAGAGTTTGTCAATCTCCCTCCCAATTGTCGAACTATTTCAAGAAATCCTAATTATTTTCCTTCGAATTTTTCTTCCAAAGAATATAACCATAAATCGAATTAATCAAAAAAGCAACCCACATGATTAGAATAGGAGATGCCCAACTAATGCTTGTTGGATCAGCATATATGACTGTGCCCCACATGACAATTGTAATGATATTTGTCAGAATCCAAAACAACCATTGTTCAGCAAATGCCAATGTCATTAGAATCTGTCCGAATATTTGAAGAGTTTCCGTTGAAGAATCAAACATAGCTCCAAGATAAGGAATTCCAAAAGTTGAATCAATATATGTATAGATTGAAGCATTTCGTTTCATAACTTCCGTGAACAAATTATCTACACCATTGAGAAAATATCCAAACCCAACCGTAATCATTATTCCCATAATCAATACAATCAAAAACTGTTCCCATGTCAACGACCTAGATTTAATATGAACATTATCCTTTTCCATATAATACTTCTTCCAGAAAAACAAACCAATGAACTGAAATGGAAGAAAGAAAAAGATATTTAACAAAGCATCACCATAATATCCAGTGAGATAAGCAATATATCCATAAGTTATACATTGAATCAATCCATAAAAATAATTACTAATTGTTCGTTGAGCTACCAATAGAACACAAAGAACGCCTGTTATAGCTGATACTGGGCTAATTACGAAATTCAAAAATATACTAAAATAACTATCCCATGACGTTGACTGAAAAGAAAAATAAAGTGTTGATCCAAGAATGGCAAGAATGAAACTGCCAGCCCAAACCTTTTCCCAAGTATTCCATTTGTTCAATTGTATATCAATTAGTTCCCGCATTTGAACACCCCATATTTTTCCAATAGCCAATCTTCAAGATTATCATCATCACAAAAATACTTTCCATGACGACTTTCATAGAATCCCGCACCTTCACGAATGAGGTCTTTATAGGTCTTAATCAAATAATCGTTAATCTCTCTTTCTACACGATTTGTTGTTGATAGGATCGAACTAACTTTAATATCATGTTCAAGATTATTAGCTAATTCAAGCAATCTATTAAAATATTCCTGTTGTGCCTGTTCTGTCAGAATATCAAATTTCAAACCTCTTAAAAAAGATTCTTCTGCCAATGGATATTCATAATCACCACGAACAAGAATTTCTTTTAACTGGAAACATGTTCTAAAAGCGTGTGCTAACGACTTATTATCAAATTCATTTTCTCTTGAACGGTTTCCATATTTATCCATTTTCTTTTGATTGATACTCTCATCCTAAAGGAATGAGATTCTTGAAAAGTTTGATTTCCTAAGAAACCCTTATTTTCAATGGGTATACCAAAATGCCCTTTATCTGGTCAGGCGTTAAGCCAATTCCAGTTGCTTTAAACGAACCTGAATTAATTATTAATATTTTGATATTAATTAAATTTGTGTGTTTGAAACCCTGTCGATTGACAGTCTTAATATCAAATAATTAACTCACTTTCATCTACCACCTAAAGATGGTAGTTTTCCCGTTCGCTAAAATTATAAAACTTAAAATCTTCTTCATTTTATATCTCCTTTATTTAACTAAGTCTTACAATTACTTTATAAGTTTTCATATCCATATCTTTAATCCAAGACAAATGAATCAAACCATTCAAAGGACTATCTGTAGCCATTTCAACCAGATTGATTTTAATCTCTTCGTTGTTGCTTTCCAACTTCCAATTCCAATCATTTTCATGGCTGAAACCGATTCCAAATTCATGAACTAATTTAGAAATCTCAACAATGGGAACAGTTTTCCATTCCATTTCAGAAATCGTGCGCAAACCTTTTACAATTTTGTTTACATAAACAGTTTTAATTTCCTTAGGTTTCGTGATCTTTTTCAATATAATCACTCTTTCAATCAAGATAATTCTATTATATCAAAAACGGGGAGACTTGGCAATCCTCCCCAATTCACTACCTTAAAAACCTATCCGCTCATCTGCACCAATTGAAATATCTTGTGTCAAACCCTTTTCTTCTTTCTTTTTCATAACATATCTTTTAGCTGGATGTGTTGCATCCATAATAGCATCAAAATCCCAAATTGTTAAATACATATCATCAATCAATACTCCATCATGTTCTGCAAAACCCAGATTAGAAGTCATTGTTTGATTGCCAGCCAACATATCAGCATAATTCTCAAGATATTCTGGTTGAATATTTGAATATTCATACAACCAAAAAGCTATTTCAAAAGAGGGGTCATATACATCCAACTTGCCCTTTTCATTCATTCGAAATTCCCTTTCTCTAAGAAAGTTGAAAGATTTTTTGAAAAACCTTATACATAGGTTTCCTCAAATATTTTTTTAGATCAGAAAAGGAAACTAATTTATATCCATCAAATTCAGGGACAGTTTTACCTTTTACATTTGTGAAATAGGAAGTGCAATTCAAACTTTTAATATTAGGAAGTGATTCAAGGGGCCAGAGAAATAATTCCAAATCCTTTGTTTGTGTATATTCAAACCGCCCTAAATTTGTCAATTGACATTCCTTTACATCTAATCCAGTTTCTTCTTTCAGTTCACGGATAGCCGTTTCAATAAATTTTTCACCATATTCATGCCTACCTTTAGGAATATCATATTGAAATCCACATTCTGTAGCATGACCAACTAAAACTCTATTACCATCTGTAATAATAATTCCACAACTAACCACTTTCGTCATTAAAATTACCCCCTCTTATTTAATTTTATCACCTCTCAATATTAAAAAGTGGGGAATTTCACCCCACTAATTTAGTTCAAGAGAACACTCGTGTCAAGAAAAACAACTTCCTTCTTACCATTCTTCATTTCAAGAATCTGATTTTGATACTCTCAATCTAAAGAATTGAGATTCTTAAAAAGTTTGATTTCTCTAAGAAATCCTTATTTTTAAAGGGAATACCAAAATGCCCTTTATATGGTTAGGTTTTATAACCATTCCATTTACTTTTCTTAATATATTAATAGCTCCATTAACATCAGCATTAATATGAAATTCTTCTTTGGTTTTAAACAATCCCCTTTTAATCCGTTGTCCCATATATACATCATGGTATTCAATTGTTTCATTATCAATACATGAACATTTTGAAGTATAGGATTCTTCAACTTCTATATATTTAATTCCAATTTCTCTTGAACGATATGATAATTGTTGAAACAATTGACCAAATGGAATTTGAACAAAGTTTTGATTGTTCTTGGAACCCAAATTGATTTCTCTTTTAATATCATCATTTTTTCCAATGACAATATTTCCAATATCATTTTTAATGCAATAATCAATAATATATTTTGCTGATTTTCTCATAAAATCTGTTACACGATTATTTCTCTTTTCTGTTAATGAATACATTCGTTTAGTCCATTTTTTATTCTTTTGTTTATCTTTAATGGAAGATAATTTAGCAATTTGTTTATTCCAATAATAATTAATATTTTTTAGTTGTTTCCCGTTCACAATGAACGTCTTATTATTGGATTGATCAAAACAAGTCATTAAATTATTGATTCCAATATCAATAGACAAATATGAATTTTTATTTAGACTTAAAGAATTAACTGGAGATTCATAAATAATTTCAAGATCAAAATATCTTAATTGCAATCTAGGTATTAATCTAACTTCTTTTATTTTCTTGCTTTTTATATAATCTGGAATATCAAAAGAAATATCTTTAATTCCAACCTTTTTTGATTGACTTGATACACCAATATAAAGCTTGCCATTTTTGATTCTAAAAGCACTTGTTGGAAATATCAAAAGAAAATAATCTTCCTTTTTTAGATAATGGGGCATTTGTATTTTATTATATTGATAATTCCCTTTCTTAGCTTTTTTTAATAATGCAAAAAAGGATTTAAAAGACCTATCAGCAACTTTCATTGTTTGTTGAGCTACAGCACTTGGCATTATTTAATAATTTTCATTTGATTTGGAGATATGATAATTTGATTCATATTTTAAATACTTCTTTTCAGCAAAGAATGTTTGTCTAATATTATACAATGAAACATTATACAATCTAGCACTGTGCCAACACATTTCTTTTAAAAATTCATATTCATTTGTTTTTAAATGTTTAATTTTGATTTTTGTTGTTTTAAAATCCATTTGCTATTTCGCCTCCTTTCGTTATTAACTTTACTCGCTTTCATCCCCTACCTAAAGATAGGAGTTTTCCCGCTCGGAGAATATAAACCTTCACAGAAGCTGGAACATTATTCCACTTTTCCAAGAAGAATTTAACGGGCCGACCACGAAAATCCTTTACCAGAACAACACCAGTTTCCTTATTATCATTTTATAACACACTTTCAATTTTGTTTTGGAGGTCTTTCCCCCCGACAAGAAAAGTATATCATATCGGGGGAATTCAGTCAAGCTATTTTAGAAAATTTTCTTCACCAAAAATTTTCATGGGCCAGCCCTTCGGAATACTACTGATCGTCTTCACCTCTACAAAAGCGATATGTGGAGGCCCTTGTGAATATATCTCTTCTTCTTCATCTTCCCCTTCTTCCCCTTCTTCATCCACTTCTTCATCCCAAAAAATTTTCATGGCATCGTCATATCCTTCCCAATTATCGACGCCACAACCTTCAAGAGCTTCAAGTTTTCGTTCAGCCTTCAAAAGTTCCTGATATCGGGATTCACTAATTTAAACAGTCAGCTTTATTTTAACATCCTCCTTAATTGTCTTCATCTTCTGTATTTACAACCACTTCAATATTTTCAGTGTCCTTCCAATATCTTAAGAAACGTTTTTTAAATTTCTTTTCATCAATCAACTGATTCAAAAACAATTCTATAGCCAAACCAAAAGTGATATCACTAAAAACAGACTTGGCTTTAATGGCATATGCTTTTCTTTCAAGTTCCTTGTTTGAATTATAAAAATTCTGAGCGTTATTCAAAAATTCATTATAACGATTTACAACATCCTTTTCAATCATTTCAATAAACTTGATCAAATAAGGGGAATGCCTAAACTGATTTTTAGCATCATCAATCTTTTCTTCCAAAATCATTTCTGCAACAATTCTTTTGTTAAGAATATTATCACGAATATGATGATTCTGGATATACAATTTTGTTTTGACTTTTACCATTTCACCATTAGTGAAATGAACAACAAAACCTTCAATATTCTTAATCTTATCATTGACACAAATATCCAAAACTTCCGACAAAGAATAATGATACTGTTCAACAGCAATAGTATTGAAAGAGTGAATTTCATATTTACCATCGGTCATATTACGAGAAATGATATAACGAAGTTCTTCAACACAGTTATAATTCAAAACATGAGGATCACGAGGTGAAATCAATTCAAACATAGGAGTGAAACCATTTTCAATATCATTGATAATCTGACCTTTAAAGAAAGAATCACGGTTTACAATTTCCATTGCAATCTGAGCCTGTTCTGAATAACTATTCATTTTGGTTTTAGCATGAAGATTGCCATTAACCATAAAGAAAAGAATCAATGAACCATCAACCTTTTCAAATACACCACAAGGATTCCATTTAGAAATAACTTTTTCTTCGGTAAAAGGATTTTCACCATAATTAAAAAACTTATGAAACCCCAAACAAACAATTTTACCAGTATTCTTTTCAAATGAAATACTTCTCAAATTCCTAGCAAACTGTCGGTCAAAATCTGAAAAAGAAGCCAAACGATAAGAAAAACTAATAATTTCCACACCATCAACAATTTCAACTTTGGAAATAAAGTTCTGGCAAGACTTGACAACATTCAGGCAATTTTCCAAAGAAGGAATTTTCATCGACTTTATGAACTTGGGCTGAGTCATGATAACCACCTCTTCAATCAGGATGAATCTAGTATACCACGAAAAAAGAAAGTGGGCAAGCCCCTTAAAAATCAGACTTGCCCCATTTTTCATTTAGTTATAGTAGAAATAAATTTCATCCATTTCATCGCCCATAGGACAAGTGAAGTTTTTGATCATTGATTCAATAACACCAATAGGAATAAATTTACCCATTTCCGCATTTCTAAAAACATTTCTTTCTGTAATATCCTCAAAAGAAGTTAAAAATACATTTGCTTTAATCAGATAATCCGAAGTCAGTTGATTGATAACAAACCGACGTGATTTGGCAGAAAGATTTGTTTTATCAATGACAATATTTTTCTTCTCCTTAATGGCATTCATAAGTCGATGATTCATATTCTTTTCTGCCTGTTCTTTGATATTGGGTTCATTCCAAATTTCATTATAAGTCCTACCATTGGAAAGCCTCATAATTTCATCATCAAAAGAAATCACAACATCATTTCGAGAATAAAAAAGAGAGGTGGATTTGCCAGAAAGAGGAAGACCAACAAGAAAAAGGCAATGAGGGCCATCTTTCTTTTCATTATACTTTTTGATATATTCAGATTCAATATCATTGAACAGTTTAAGAGATTCTGCATTCCAAATATTATACAGCTGATCAATAAGAATCATACTTTCAAAATCATCACAAAACCGGCCATAATAATCATACTTAGCAAGTTTCAGAGACATATCAAGAGTATTAAACCCAAGAGGAGCAAACTTTTTAAATAGGGTATTCAGATTCAGTTTACCATCAATTTTGAGAAGATTGACATAAATGTCATGAGTATTGATAATCTGCCAAATTGTTATAATATCCAAATTCAAATGTTTCCCAAAACGATTATGAAACTCTTCATCAACTTCCTTCATGATATTCAATGACAGATTGGCACTAATATTGGCATGATTATAAAAAACCTTTTTCTTCTTTTCCTCAACAATCATGGCAGCCTTAGGCTTACCAACATCATGCAGAAGGCCAGCAACAAAAAGATCAATATCAACATTATCACGAACCATGTGTGAAATAACCATCATTGTATGTGCCCAAACAGTTGATTCATAGTGATAAGGATTCAACTTGCCTTCAGAAAATTCATGATTAGTTTCCTTCATTTCCTTGACAAGTAAAGGATTCTGTTCAATAAAGATTTTAAGGATTTCGGTGTATTTATTCATGAGTGATATCCCCTTTCTCTTTCAATCTTTCAATAGAACAAGTATACCACCTGCACAAGATTCTGGCAAGTGGTATCTTGAAAGTCGTCTTGATTCAGGCAGGGCCTTATTTCTTGAGGGGTTTTACCCGAATCATGATTGTTTGTTTTTCTTCCCTATACATCTTGTGATCTTTTATTGTTCCCTCAATTTTAACAATTTCTCCTACATTGAAAATTGGTTTTGAAGAACCGAATACAATATGGTTTCCCTTTAAATCTTCTGCAATGACAAAATACTTCAATTTTCCATACATATCGAAATTACTTGAAACATGACAAACTTTAACACTTGTTTGATATTTTGATCCAATATTTCCAACATAATCAGAAATTGTCTTTTCTTTTTTCTCTTTTGGATTATCAATTTCCCTAATTGCCCAAGCTACAAGAGAAACAATATAACCAGTTTGTTTAATAGTGAAGAAACCGTCTTTAATGATGATCTTTGAAACATTCCAATATTCTTCTGTCAACTCATTTTCATCCATGTATTTAACTAAGAAATTTAAAATCTTTTTGGAATATTCAAGAGTTGATTCATAATTCTTTTTAAATTCATTTACATTTAAATGAACCGGACGTTTCCCATTGATGATTTTATGAAAGTCTTCCAGAACCATATCTTTTGTTGAAGTTTGCCCAGTATCAGAAGACTTTGAAGTTGAAACAAATCCCCTTGAACGAATCATTTGAACAATAAAAGGAACCATTTCTTTTACATCATAATTCGGAATAGGGGTAATTGGCGGCAGATGGAAAATAGAATCATCAGAATCACATTCTGCCAACTTTTCATAAAAACTGAAAACCTTATTAATACTATGGCCCATAAAATGTTTCAGACAAGAATAACCAACCTGTTTAAATTCTTTGGTTATTTCATTGTAAATAATAGCAACACCTTTACGTTCTCTTTTTGTATTACAGTGTTCACAAAGTTTATAATCAATTTCATTAAAATGTTCAGGAATTTCAATATCAACAGTTCCGGGAACCCTACGAAAAATACTCTTTGAATGACCGTCATTATCTACCTTGGCAACAAAAACCCATCCATCAATTCTGATAGGAGAGTATTCAATTTCTACATTAACAAAAGATTCCCATACTTTTGAAATGATAAATCCAAAATCATTCTTTGAAACTAATTCAACTTCTTTCTGAAAAACTTCACCAAAATTAACCTGAATTGGTTTTACATTTATTTTCAAAGCAATTTTATTTAGTTTATTCACTCGGTCAAGAAGAAACCCCTTTTGTTCCAAATGAATTTTAGTTGTGAGTTTCGTCAAGTGCAACACCCTCTTCCTTCAAGGTGTTTCTAGTATATCAAAAAAGGAAGGGGATGTCAAGCCCCTTCCAAATTTTAGTAATAGTAAATTCGAGTAGGATCAGAAACCTGGGCAGTCATTGGAAAATCTGCTCCATATACAATTCCAATTGATGTTCCATGTTCTGATGCCACCATATCATCACCGGTCAAATAATTAAAACCTTTATAGTTTCCAGTCTGATGAAGAATCTCTTCAAGAATCATACAATAAGAACGACGTTGAACAAATTGTTCATCACCAGAATTCAAAAGAAAATCATTAACAAACTTCTTCACGTATTCCACATCAATTGTCTTTCGTGCCATATCGAACACCCCTTTTCGAATTTTTGGATTCCCCTCATCAACAAAACCAGTATACCACACCCTTCAAATCTTGGCAATCATTTTTTAGAACGTGTCTTTTTTTCGTCCGGGATTTTTATTTCAACATGGTTTAGGATAGTCTGTTTTTCTTTTCTAAAAGTTTTATAGCTTTGAACTGTTCCTTCAATATGATATATTTTTCCACTAATAAACATAGATTTTGGAGCACTGAAAATGATACAATTTCCCTCTAAATCTTTTGTGATTACCAAAACTCGACCAGTTCCATGCCAATCTTGACTAGAAACCATCCTAAGAACCTTAATATCAGTTTCATATCTTTCATTAACTTTCCCAAGATATTTTGATATATTTTCTACTTTTTCTTTCCTATCAGAATCAAATTTTTTCATTGTCCATGCCACAATAGAAACCACATATCCAATTTGTTGACCTGTAAAAGTTTCATTTTGAACTATGAATTTAACTGTTTTCCAATAATCTTCGGTCATTTCATTTTCATAAAAATAATCTTCAAGGTATTTCAATATTGATTCAGATTCTTTTTGAATTATTTCTTTATTTTTACGCCAATTTGAAATATTTATTGTTATTGGCTTTTGCCCATTTTTGATCAAATTAAAATCCTTAATCACCAATTCTTTAGTTGAAATTTTTCCAGAATCAAAAGATTCAGCTACAGAAACAAACCCCTTCAATTGAATTATTTGAACAATGATAGGAATCAATGATTTTAAATTATATGCCATTCAACTCACCCTCCATTATTCTATTATACCACACCCTTCAAATCTTGGCAACAACATAAAAAAATTAGGCCCTTGATGGGCCTAATTCAATTATAAAACACGGGTCTTGCAATTCCTTGAATCCGAAGAAGTTGAATGTTTAATCCGCCAAAATAACTATTACCACAAACAAAAACAATATCATTTGGGCAAAGTTGTGTATATCCAATTGTATCAGGAGTTTCCGAAAGAAATTCAAACAATCTCTCATCATAGACAGGAAGATTGAATTTTTCTTTTTTAAGAATATTATTCATTGTTTGGAGTGATACATATTTAGAATCATATACAGCTTGAGATACAAAGTGAAACATTTCAGTGTCAAGATGATCAACGACATGAATCATTTTCATCACTCCTTTTATTAGATAGATTCTAGTGTTGCTTTCATCCAAAGTCTATCATTCTTGTCAAAAATACTTTCTTTCAGACCTTTAGGAAGAGCTACGATAAGTTCCATAGATGCTAGAGTATCTTTAGCAAACATCTTTGTTAGTTCTTCTCTTTTTCTTTCACAACTCACATTTTTCAGTTTTGAATGAAGAGTAGTCATTTCAAAAGTTTCAAAAATACTTTCATGAATTTCAAAACCCTTTGTGATACTGAAACGAAGAGCACGAAGAACACGAAGAGAATCTTCGTGGAATCTATCAATTGGATTACCAACACAACGAATTATTTTCTTCTGAATATCCTGAATACCATTAAATGGGTCAATAATCTGGCCAGTCTCAACATCCTTGGCAATGGCATTAATTGTGAAATCCCTACGAGAAAGGTCATCAAAAAGAGTTCCTGGAATGACTTCATCAGGCCGTCTACCATCACTATAATAACCATCTTTTCGACACATTACAAAATCAGCACAAAGATTCGGAGTATCAGAAGTTTCGGGGAAACGAGCACGAATAGTCAGAAATTCCTCATTCTCCACAAAAATCCTAAAACCTTCATTTTGAAAATGTTCCCTCATTGCCTTAAAACTAGGGGCCTCAACAGAAAAGTCAATATCCTTTGAATGAACACCAAGAAAAGAATCCCTAACACAACCACCGACTTCAAAAATCTTCATCCTTATTTTCCCCTCCCTTCCAACAAACCTATGATACCACGAATCCCATATCTTGGCAACAAAAAAATTCTAGTGAGACATATACTCCTGAAGATTATTCATAACATAAAATACCGTCATATCACCCGGATAAATTGACCCATTTGTTGATCTAAACATAAGATCAAGTCTATAATGTGATGAATATATTCTCATGTTAATAGCTTTAGATGTTGCAGAAGGATAGTTGATTTCAATTCTATCTATTTCAAAATTACTATCTGTTCTATAAAAATCTTCTGTAATTTCTTTAAAAAATATTCTATTTCCAACAATAGCAATTAAAACATATCCCCATCCAATGGCATCCTGAATAAATCTTTTAATGACCATATCATTATAATTATGAGATAATTCTTTGATATCTTCAAATTGTTCAGCTTGATTCAGTTCATCTAATCCTTCATTTACATCTTTATCAAATTTTGAAAGTTGTATCCAATCTCTCTTTGATTTAGAGCCTGGCCCTGAAATTGGAGCCTCTTTACCATAATCTCTAAAAACTTGTAAATACAGAACCGGATTAATTCCAAAATTCTTAAAAAAAGAGTGTGTAAATAATTTCATTGCTTGTTCACGAATATCTCTTCCAAAAACAATAAATGATTTAATATAATCTTGAATAGTTTTTAATTCTTGAGTTTTATTTTTCAAAAGAGAATCTTCAACCAATTTCATCAAAGTATCATAAGCCGTCTTTCCAACTTGATCTAATTTCTTTAAATCATTTTGAGTCTTTTTATGTTCATCCTTTGGTCTTCCTTTGACATCTAGAAGAACACTATAATCTGATTCATATTCTACGCCAATTTGTTCATGAAGTTTGACAATTTTAGAAGGATTCATTTTAGCCAACGTCTCGATATCAAGATTTGGCATATCAAGTTTTTCTTTATTAATGAGAATATCATCAATAACCTGAACAGCCGAATAAAATGTTTTCTCATTATAAATCTTCAAAGCATCCATTCTAACATGTGTAAAATTAGCCCCTGATGTTCCTTCCTTACCAAAAGATTTTACAGATAGATATTGTTTTGCACCTTCACCTTGAGTATAAGCAACATCAACAACTATTTTGCCAATATTCCCATTGTCAGAAGTGAAATTTATTGTTCCATCTTCTCTAATGGCCCCTTCTTTCACATTAATTCTATCCTGATTCATTGAACCTAAAGGTTTTACAATCTCTCCAGCTTCCTCTTCTGAAAGATTCTCATTTGGAACCATACCAAGAAATTTAGCTAGATGAATTACACTTTCTCTTTCAAATGTAAATTCACCATTTTCACCATAAATCAAATATTGAATTAGATCATTTTTAAGTATGTCTTCATTTCCAGTAGCATCTTGTTTTCCAGATTCATTACTTGTTCCATTGCCCAAAGATACTTTCAATTTGATTTTTGGCCCAATTTCAATGTCCCATCTACCATTACCATAAACATATTTTAATCCACTATTAGAAAGAAATTCCATAAAGAAGTTTTTAGCATCTTCATTTCTAATCAATTTAAGGTCTTTCAGATTATCGTTGATGGTAAATGGAGTATCTTTTCTTTCCACACTTTTCGGAGCTGTTGTCATAGTTCTTTCATTCTTCGGTTTCTTTTTCTCTTCTGACCACTGATTAAATAATGATTGTTCTTTTTCATTCATCTTTTGAACGATATAAGAATTAGCTTCTTTTAAGAATTCCTTCAATTCAGGAGCCATTTCTTTTGAATCAATTTCGTCCTGTTTAACGAGTGTATAAGCAGATTCAATACCCTCAACATTATCAAGATTCTTTAAAAATCCGGAAACTAATGTTTCCAATGGCACAGGAGTTATCATTGATTTTGATTTTTTATCTTTCATCACCTTTGGAAACGTCAATTGATCAGGTGCAGTTTTGTTTTTAATCTTATCCATTGAATTTAATTCCTCTTTTCATTAAACTAAAATGTCTAATTTAATTTGAAAATATACAAAAATTGGGAAGAGCTTTCACCCTTCCCAACTATAATTTGTATCTTTAATCAGAATTTTGAATTAACCAACGTTCAAATTGAGCACATTTCTGAATATAATCATGAAAATCTCCATCATTTACTAGAGTATAATCAATATCTTGAATTTTATCCAATTCTATTTCAGAAGTGTGTTGATGTTCTTTACCTTCTTGATTCAATTCTGGTCTTATGATTTTAACAGTTGTCATTTTCATAATTTCATATCCAAAAAAATCATTAACTGACTTTGTGAATTTTCGAAGTTCTTCAACTTCATTCAAATATCGACAATCAGTGATAATAAAATTTAATTTACTTTTTTCATGAGTTTTCAAATTCTGAATAATGTCAGTTCGAATGCCATCAAGTAAATGATTAATCCAAACTTTTTTGTCATAAGTTCTTCCAATTTCAGTTCCTAATTGTTGAAGAAGCCATCTTCCTTTTTCATCTTTCAACCCATTCCAACCCAACATATAAGCCGTTTCTTTCAGTTTATCAGCAAAAGCAAATCTTTTAAAATTGATTAAATGCTCTGCTAATGTGTCCTTTCCACTTTGCATCTTTCCTATGCAAGCTACCAATTGAATTGTAAATGTTTGTTTCATCTTTATTTATCCTCAATATGTTTGTCAAAAAATTCAACAAGATTCTGTAAAAATTCAGGAATCAATTCAAGATCAATCGTGAATCCTTTTTGTGTAGGCAACCACTCATCTTCTTTGATTTGATACTCTCATCCTAAAGGAATGAGATTCTTGAAAAGTTTGGTTTCGTAGAAACCCTTATTTTCAATGGGTATACCAAAATACCCTTTATCTGGTCAGGTAAAATACCAATTCCAGTTGCTTTAAACGAACCTGAATTAATTATTAATATTTTGATATTAATTAAATTTGTGTGTTTGAAACCCTGTCGATTGACAGTCTTAATATCAAATAACGATTTACAACATCCTTTTCAATCATTTCAATAATCCATTTGTTATTTTCACCCCCTCCCATATTAACTTTGAACTCGCTTTCATCTCCAATCTAAAGATAGGAGTTTTCTCGCTCGACTTCAATAAAATTCCCTAATATTGGCAATTTTCTTATCACTACCATCCAAAGCAGAAATACTCACATGAATTGATAATCCTCTATTTTTTTC
The DNA here is from genome assembly GCA_029564175.1 of Candidatus Cloacimonadota bacterium. Lineage (GTDB taxonomy): Bacteria > Cloacimonadota > Cloacimonadia > Cloacimonadales > WRIO01 > JAGOCT01. The sequence continues at coordinate 22,556 of JAKQQL010000236.1, read as the reverse complement.
TACTAACAAAGCCTTTGAAACAGTTGTCCAATTACCAGAAGAACTTTTCTTATTATATGCCATTTCATCCTCCTACTTTCCTTTTCTTTCATTATATCAAAAGAGGGCCTTTTGGCAAGCCCCTCTTCTTTTATTCCTCAATTACGTTCAAAACAGCATTCGTAAACAATTTGATCATTGGCAAACAAGATACATAAGATTGAATGGCTGTTGCAATTCTCAAAAATGTCTCTACTGATACGGGAATCTTAAAACTGATTTCACCACGATCACTATGAAATTCCTTAAATTTGACAAAGAATGTTGCGGTTGAAATATTCTCTCCATCAGGGGCATACCAAGTAATATTGATTGTCTTTGAAAACTTATCACTATTTCGAAACAATGTAATTGCTTCTCCATTTGGATTCAACTGTTCTGCCATAGAAATAATATTCAAACAATCATTGAATTCAACATTGGCCAAAACTTCTTTTGTATAGTCATAAACCTTTGTGCCCTTGGCAATCTTCTTTGTCTTTGGATCTTTTGCTGGAACTTCACCAGGCATTAAGGATGGACACAATACAAGTTGAAGATTTCCAACATTATTAATTTTGAGACCAATCTTGCCCCATTTTTCATTCTGAAATTCAAAGAAATCAATTCCATATTTTACATACTTAACTGTCGTAATAGGTTCATTTTGTTGTTCCGCATTCTTTGCCATTTTTAATCACGATCCCTTTTCTTTTCAATTTTCCCTTTTGGGTAGTTTTAACTTTGTTGATTTGAAGATGTTCGAAGTTCTTTATCAAGACTTCTATTTTAAAATTTATTCATCTTCATTATACTCCACTTCTTCTTCATTCATTTTATCAACAAAATTCCAAATTGGATCAACAAAATTCCAAATTGGATGACTTTCATTATCCATCAAAAATGTATTTGCAAATACATTTAATTGAATAAATAAACATTTTGCATCAGTCCAAACTTCTTCATTGTTATATGATTCCCAAGACATATCACTTGTTGACATTAATTGAAAACCATTTAATGTTGGATCAAGACATTTTTCAACACATTGATACATTGAAATTACTGAAGGATCATCATTACTAAAAAAGTTATTCAAACATTTATCAATCAAATTATTCATATATTGATAAATGCTAGCTTCATTCATTGCATCAAATAAAGAAACACTTTGAAGAATTTTTGTTAATCCTTTTGGAGTTCCCATGTCATAATTTTTCCCCAAATTTGAATATACATAATCACCAAGGTTATTCAAAGCTTGATTAAATTGATTTAATTTGAAAATGCCACCATTTTCAAACGAGAACCATAAATCATTTTCGGGACAAACACCAATCTTTGCACCATTTTTAGGCAATATCAAAAAGGCATCTTCTAAATTTCTTACATAATCATCAACACGATCTATAGAATTTGTGCAAATAAATGATCTAGTTCTTTTTGGATATTCTTTCCATGCAGGCAATATATCAGACATTAACATTGTATATTCATTTGTCGTATTTTGACTTTTTCGAAGTCCTGGAGTGGCTACAACATATTGATGCCCAATAACAGGGTCTTTGTCATGACACCCTCTATAAATACAAATGCCATTTAAAGCCTTTTGAAAAGCTTCACTATATTCACCGTTGACTAATTTTTGTAAAGCATTTGGAGTTTTAATTTGTTTTGTTTTAATTGGTTTCCCGGCATCTTCCGATAAAATAATATTATCCATTTCATTAAATATCGACATAATCATTCACCTACAAACTCTTTGGTATGGAAACCATTTTCTTTAATTCATCTACAAATCTATTATGAATCATTGTATTCAGTGTTGATTTCCCAATTTGTTTACCTTTTTTTCTTAACATATACATCCAACGTTCTTTTGTCATGGGGAAAAATTTTTTAATTTTTAATGCTTCAGCTCTACTAATATTATATTTCTTTTTGATAAGTTCGTGAAACATTGTATCCTTTCCCATTCCTTCACGTAATGGAGAATTTTCATCTTCCTTACCTAAAATACGATCCAACAATTGAAGAGCTAAGGAAATAATTGGTATACCATATCTCATTCGAAAACCTCTTTTAAGAGATATACCATCATTATTTTCTTCTTGATATTTTTTGATGTCTTTAAAAGTAGTATTGGCATCTAATTTATTCATTTGGAAAAGAACATCTGTTCGATTCAATCCATTATTGGCAATTTCTTGTTCATTCAGATAAAAATAACAGCTTTTGGCAACACCTTCTGGAACATATTCATCTACATCTGGGTCTTTTCTCATTTCAGAAAGTAGTTCTTCAAATACTTTTTCTTCTGACATATACATATTATTTTCAAAGAAAAATTCTCGAGCAGATTCACCTACTCCAATTCTACATGCTTCATCAAGAATTTTTAAAATCATGATCGAATCAGATTTCAGAGAATTTCGTTTCTCGTATCCTTCAAACAATAACCTACAAGCTCTTTTTAATGTTGATTCATTATACAAAACACCTTTATAGGAATAGTGATCATCAATTAGTTTCCGAATCTTAATTCTTGTAGCACCTTCTAATTTTGGTTTAATTGTATTCCATTCATCTTTTATTTCTTGATCCGACATTCCTTCAATACTATTTGAAGAATCTTCTGCTTCTTGTTCACCAAAAAGTTGAAATATAAAATCAGTCGTTGATAATCCATGAAGAATTAAATTTACAACATAAGCATTGACATCTTTTAAATCAGACTTGAATTCATTACTATTAATTGCATCACCAGAATATAAAGAAGCCACTTTGGAAGATTCATTAAATTTAAAAGTTGATGGTGATCGCCAATAATTTACTCGGCTGTCCTCAAATCCATGATCATCTACAAGTCCTTTAAAACCTTCAAAATTTATTATACCTTTCCATTTATTCTGAATTTCTGTTGAACCTTCCGACAGAAATAAAGTTGTTATTTTATTTAAAAAATTAATTTTTTTGTCAAAATTGAAAACAGATTCTTTTAATTTTTTTAATCCATCAATGGGATCATCTAATATATTTTGAAAGGACTGTCTTAATTGTTTTTCATCAATTGCCATTTTCTATCATTCCCCAAAAAGATATTGTCTAATCAATTCCTCAAATTCATAATCAACCCAATAATAATATTTTCCACAAATATCACATTTTCCAAATTTACAAAATAGAAAAGGTTTATCCTGTGTTTCTTCACCTGTATACTTAATGACCCTCTTTAAGAAAACATCATTTACAACCGAAGGAGGCACAGTAAACATCATCTGATAAACTGGTGTATGAATACATAAACATTTATAATCACTTTGTATTCTTGTTGCATTAACAGGAAATGATTCAGGCATTTTTGATATTTGATTTAATGCTCTCTGAAATTCATTTTTAAAAAATTCATTAACTTTCTCTTTCTGAAAGTCTATCCTCTTATCATTCTTATCATTCTTTTTTACCTTTTTCATTTATTTATATTCCCTTCTATATATTCAAAACAGTATGATCCAGTTCATTGATATCACAGATTAATTTATCAAATCCATCTAATCTATAAATATCCAACTGATCTAAATCAATTAAAAATTTTCTTAACAATAACATTTCATATAATTCTTCACCAGGACAAGATGATTCAATTGTTGCAAAATCTTTTAAATCAATTGCATCAATACAACCATTAGAACACATCATCGATAAACATTTTTCTGTTATTTTACAATTAAACTCAATTTCATATTCTGGCAAATAACACTGTTTTAAAAGATTCATCCAATCATTTGAATAATGTAATCCTTTTCTACAATGTAAATCTTCTTGATATTCCTCTACAATTTTCATATCATTCTTAATCTTTTGTTCATAATAATTAACTAAAGAAGAATTTAATTCTATTCTTGGAAATTTAAATTCACACATACATTGAATTTCATCTTCCAAATATCTACCATTCAACATAGCTTTAACATCAGTTTCAATTTCAACAGTTGACTTTTCAAGTTCTGATTCCATCAACTTTTTAAATACTGAACAATTGTCAGTATCATAATTAATCACTGGACTATTTTTTAAGAATGTGCATAATCCTTCATCATGATAACCATACCTACCAGCTCTACCTGCCATTTGATAAAATTCAGAAGGAGCTAATGTGCCCGTAGTTTTTTCCAATTGGCCAAATATTGTCGTTCTGGCTGGAAGATTTACTCCAAGTGATAGAGCATCGGTTCCAATAATGGTGTCCAAATGTCCTTCACGGTAGAGATGTTCAATACAATGTTTTTCTTTTGGCAACAACATGCCATGATATCTAGAAATGCCGTAAAACCATTCTTCTAATGGTTCAACTTTATAATGATGTGAAACTTCCTTAATATCCTTAATGTTAATTCTATCAGATAAAAATCCTCTTTCAAGAATTAATGATTCAACAATTTTATCAATATCTTTCCTAGAAAAGGCAAATATAATCGAATCTTCTACATTTCTCATTTTAATACCTTTTGAAGAAAACTTCAATGGAACGGGTCTTTCTTCCCATTTCACAATTTGAACTTTTCTATTGCATAATGATTCAAGATAATCTGCAAATTCATAAAGATTGGAAATTGTTGCACTCATCATGATTAATTTGTTTGTAGGATTTAAATGTTTCAATGATTCAACATAACTTCTAGCTCTGTCATGATTATTAAAAATATAGTGAATCTCATCCATAACTACAACCAAATTTGACTGATTTGTATATTTATTGCTAAATATTTCTTGTGTCATACAAAGGATTTTTGAATTAATATCTTTTTTAATATCACCTGTTTCAATACCAACATCAAAACCTTGTTCTTTCAATTCAAGATATCTCTCGTTGGAAAGAGCTTTAATTGGAGCAGTAAAGATAACCCTTCTTTCAATATTGTTATCTAATATACCACTAAATGCATAAGCAATAATTGTTTTACCAGACCCAACAGGGCCAGTAGCCAAAACAATCTCATTGCCTTTGCATTGATTAATAGCTCTTTGCTGATATTGGAACAAGTTGATTTTACGACCTGTCAAGTTTTTCACTTGTATCAATCCTCGTCGATGAAAAGAAATTAACCTTTTAAAAGGTCAACTTCAACCCTCCTTCACATTCAACATCTGTTTCATCATTAAATTCATCAACTGAAAATAATTGTCAATAACCTTGTAATAATATTTGTCTGATTGAGCACCAAGATATTTATAACATGATATTCTATAATGTTTATCACTGGATTTCCAATAAGATTTCCAAATCATATAACCGGCTAAAATGTTATGTTTTGGACTATTAAAGAAATTTTCTTTGTTAATACCCAATTCTTTAATATATTGATTATGAACTGAATACATAACCTGTGAAATTCCAATTGCTCCAACAGAAGATTTTGAAGTCATCTTAAAATGGCTTTCAACGCCACATAATGCCATAAAGAACAATACAGACTGTTTATCATCTGATACAGTTTCCATTAAATAACTATATCCTTCAACAACTTTTCGAATATATTTCTCATCCTCAATCTGTGAAAGATTTTGAATATAAGAAAAGAACACTTTTTCCATTTCTGGTTTGGTCATCCGTAAAGTGCCTTCATCGTAATCATGCCAATCATATTGGACACTAAATTTATCAGTATAACTAACAAGATCGTATGATTTTTCTTTAATCAGAATGTCATACTTTAACATAAAAATCATTGATAATCCAATTCCACCAATAAGAAAAAAGATTAAATAAAGTATGATCATCTGCTTTCCAGTAATTTTCATCAAACCAAACCCTTCTATTTTTATCTCATTAATCCTTTTACCATCTTCCAAACAAAAACAAAAATAAGAACCCAATAAGAAACAAGAAGAACACCAAGAATGATAGCAATCGTTAAAGCAATAGGGTGGCCATCATAAACAATTGCAAAATCCCAAATTGTTAGAGGTAGTTGCCAAAAACACAGATACAAAAGAAAAATATTAATTACTAAAAAAGCCCATTGCCAAAACGAATATTGAATTACATTTAAAGTAAAGATAACAAAAAAAATCTGTATAATAGTTGTAGCATACATCATAGCACCAGCGACAGCGTGACACACTGCAGGCACTATCCACGGTTTACCTTTAAAGTCTTTTTCATAAACTTTATTGTAATCAGTATAAGCTTTTTCATAAACTCTCTGAATTTTAGCAACTGAAAGATTACTCCATGATACTGTTTTCAAATAGGGTTGGACATAAAGCATGTGAACTGGAGTTAAAAAAACAAGCCACATAATAACAAACAACTTCAAAGTAGTCAATACCCGTTTCCTAACATCATACCAATTAATTTTTCCTTCTACATTTTCCATTATTTTCCATCTTCTTTCCGTTTAATATAGTTGACTCGATATGATTTAATCAATAGTGTATGCACTTGAAATTCCAAAAATTCCAAATCTCCCATTAAAATTGGAATTCCTCATCCACTAGTTAAATTTTGTTCATCTATGGGACAAATATTTCAGAAATTTTTCAATGAAACACCTCCTATTTTATTGTCCCAATAGAAACCTTTCGATATTCATGATCCATTATCTTTCGAGTATCGAGTATAATGATAACCATCTTCTTCTAAAGAAATAATTTCATCACCCATTATTTCCTTTATCTTTGTATAAAGAAATTCTAAATCTTCATCTTCAAAAACATTATTTATCCAAGGTTCAAAACTAGGATTGATACAGATACATGGCATATTGAACATCTTATTTAAATGGCAAACATAAAAACCACCCAATGATTTACCAAAAGCAATTCCATAATCAGCTTTGTTAATTATAATTCTTTTTAATGTTGAAAAATCAATTGAAGGCTTATTAACCAATTGAGGACTAATTATCTCAACTTCTGGAAAACAAGCCTTCAACATTTGAAACACATTATTGCCAGAATGTCCTTGATATCCGTGAACATTTAAAAAATACATTCTTAATCACCACCTCCTGTCATATCAGAAAGAACCCCCGACAAGACTATATTACCACAAATTTTCCACCATGTCAAGCCTTGTGATAAATCCAGTGATTTACAAAATTGTATCCACAAATGATATTTATATCAGGTTTTCTGTTGAAAAACTCATTGGCCCAAACTGGCATTACCCAATAATGGCCATTATCTAATAGTAAAACATTATCATCAAACTGAATACCACCTATTACGTGGCCACCATTTTTATCTTCCACAAATAGGCAAACAAGATATTTATCTGGTATTCTATATTCATCTCGTAGTTTTTTTAACATCACATAGGCTTGATCTTCACAGTCTCCATATTTTGATTCAAGAATTTCATTTGTAGTTGCCAAATATTCGTCTTGATTATACAAATTTTTATCTTTCTTATAAAGAATGGTTTTTAAAACTTCTTTTTGAACTAGTTCCCCAAAAATAGAATATGATTTAATATCATCATTCCATAAAACAGGATCATTCAAATATTGTTTCTGTCTTGATTGCCATTCTCTACATTTTGATTCTTGATTCGAAGAACCTTTTTGTGGCACAAAAGACCAATTAACAATTTTTGGTTGCTTCATCAATTGATACAATTTCCACTTATCATAAAATATTCTAATAAAAATTCTAATTTGATTTACAACTTTATAAACTTGATAAATTATTTTTTTCATTTTTTTCTCCTTTATTTCTTAAACTGATTAAGAAAGGACATTCTACCATATTCAGCCAGACAAAATGCATCAGAAATATTATTATCATTTGAATATAATATGATATCCATAAGAAGATCATTTTTATCTGGCGTCATATTTAAACCATTGTAAATCTTATATCCTTCCTTTTCTTTATAATGGACTTTGAAAGATTGTTGAACAAGTAAATCTCGATACATTGAATATAAACAATAGACAGAAAGAATCTTTGTTGGTTGAACAGATTTCTTTTTCATTAATGAGATAATGTTTGCAAGTATATCAGGAAACTTATTTTGTAAATATTGATCTGATTTACTAATTGCAACAATATCCCTTTCTCTAATAGAGGAAATAATATCATCACCAAGATAATGAGCAAATAATTTCTTTTGCCAAGTAATAGGAGAAATCAATTCAATTGATTTTTGGCCATAAGCACTAATAAACAAACCTTCTAATAATCCAAAGCCACGTAGCAACTTGTTCCCACCACGATTCTTAGCAAAGAACGGGTTTTGAAGTTCCATAACAATGTGGATATTATTTATATTTTTTGTTAGTTTAGTGATTTGTTTGATATATTCCAATATCTTATCTGCATCATACCACTCATCAGTTGTCTTTGTCTTTGTTTTTAAAACAGTCTTTTTAGGAGTTTTCTTTTCAACAACTTTCTCACTCTTTTTAATTTGACTTTTTACATACCTCTTTGGATCACGATATTCAGCGATCTTAAAACTATTGATATCAATTTCATGTTCTTCTTTTTCTTGTTGAATCCCATTGTTCTTATTACTCTTCTTCCTATCAACATAAATTAAAGGCATCTTAAATACAGAAAGTGGTATCCCTTCCGTATTCAAAACAGTAATAGCACCACGTAAACCAACATCAATACCAATAAAAATGTCTGACATTAAACATCATCCTTCCGAATTTTTAGAATCAAAAACTCCCACTTGCCAAAATTTAATCTGTATGGTATAATAGAATCTATGATCTTAACTTTTGGATTGTCAAAATCTTCAATATTTCTCATTCTGATTAAAATACATCCAAATTTGAAATCATGTCAGTTTGAAAAGAGGGCTTGCCAAAAGGAAAAATCTATGGTATAATTGTTTCATCTGGGAAAATTCCCGGAAGCTCAAAAATAAAAGTTAATAAGTGATGATTAAATTTCAATAAAAGTTTAACCTCTTTTAAAAAAGAAAAGAATAAGAGTTTTCGCCAGCTCTCGCGAGAGAAACAGGACGAATCATAATCTACCATTGAAAATCTTAAAGATTTTAATGAAGTGAGGAATATGACAACCTTTGAAACACAAGAAAGGATTGCCTCGTATTTTATGATTTGTGGGCACATTAGAAAAGAATAATCCATAGAGTAGATAATTCTTTATCTGATGATCATAAGCAACCTGAATGGCAGGCTCCCGATAGATAGGTATCGGAAAGTAGATTCCCGTTAATCAAATTATTTGATTAGTGAAAAAAGGTGCTACTCTATTTCTAGCGCTTGGAATTAGGTGAGTAGAGATTCATATTCTCTCTTCACTTAGCGGTATACTCACAACAAGTATATACTTCACGATGTTTTAAGATATCTGATGACAAAAATCATCAATGGTGCTTATGCCAGGGTATCTGATTTGGTCGTGTCGGAAAATAATTATTCTTTTTCTTTTTAAAAATGTTAAGATCGAAACCATTATGGTTTAGGTATGTGCCATACCGAAAGATTAAAATTTGGCAGGAAAGAAATAGGGGTATCTATAGATACTTTTATATTGTCCAGAAGATGATAGAGAAATTATAATTTCTTTCATTATTTTTAAATTCTGGTTCCCCCTAAAGCCCCAACTGTATCTAAAAATAGAAAATCACATAATTGTTCAATATATAATTATTTACTTGCTTTAAAACAAGTACACTAAATAACAATTGTACGTTCCTCCTTTTTAAGATAATTTAATAAATATAGTCTTTCTGAAAGAAAAGTTCTTCTTGCCAAAATTGATCATTTATGATATAATGGTTTCAATGGCAAGAATAATCTTTTAAACTTTAAAGTCAATGATATTAAATACTTATTGGAGGAATTGCTTAAATGAATAAGACTTTTAATTGTTGGGAACCATTACCTTCTGAAGCAGAAAATTATTTGACTAGTTGTCTTAATGAAAAGAACTTTTCTGATAATGCTAAAGAATTATTTGCAAAGAGATATTATGTTCCCTATTTTGATACTTCTACGAATGAAATGAATAAGGAATATTGTCTTAATCAATTGATTAAACGTGTAGGAAGAATCATTGCATCTGGATTAATAAAGGAATTTAATAGACAATTAAATTGGTTTAAAATGAAATCATCTGAATATGATGCCACTTGTCTTAAAGAAAAGTTTTTAGCTTTAATGAGAATAGTAGAATTTAATATTCGAAAAGATATTAGTTTAAAAAGATTCCTATTCAATTCACCTGCTCTATTTTCTAGTGGTGTTGGTCTTGTTGAAAAAGAAATGTCTAGTAGAATTATTTATGATGTAAAAGTTGAAGATATGACTTTTAGTAATTATGAATATCTGTTTAAGAATAAATCTCCTTATCAACAAATGTGTGCTTGTTTTGTTATTGATGTAGATGATAATCTAGATTCGATATTTGATTCTGTAAGAGAAGCTGCAATCATTAGCAAGCATGGTGGTGGCGTTGGTTGCAATTGGAGTAATTTAAGAGAGAAGAATGCCCCTATTAAAGATGGTTCAATTGGTAATTCTTCTGGCCCTGTTTCTTTTATGGAACTTTGGAATACTATGGGCAAGGTAGTTGTTCAAGGTGGTAAAAGACGTTCTGCTATAATGTCAATGATGGATATTGACCATCCTGATATTAGAGAATTTATTCATGCTAAGGAACATGATGGAAGTTTACAATATTTTAATATTTCTACTAGACTTGATGATGAATTTCTAAATGCTGTTAAATATGAAAAACCTTATTATTTAAAGTCTAGACTTGGCAAGGATGTTAATTTGGCAGATGGCATTAAAAGAAATATGAAATTAACACAAATTAATGCCAGTGAATTGTTTGATGAAATATGTTCCTGTGCACATAAGAATGGTGAACCGGGAATTATTTTTGGTGATAAAATCAATAAAGATAATTTGTTAAAACATTTACCTGATTGGCAAATAAGAGCCACAAACCCATGTGCCGAGCAACCATTATCTGCATATACCAGTTGCAACCTTGGTTCTATTAATCTTGAATCCTTTATTGATCAGAATGAATCTGGAAATTCGTTTTCTGATTTTGATTTTATTTGTCAAATTCATAGATCAATTTTATATCTAGACTGTGTTGTTGATGCAAATTCATATCCTCTTAAAAAGATCGAAGAAAGAACTCAAGACATTAGACCATTGGGTCTTGGATTTATGGGATTAGCTAATGCTGCAATTAAATTAAAAATGGGGTATGGCAGCAATAATTTCAATCAATTCTGTAAATATATTGGTAAACTCATGGCAAAACATTCAATGTATGCCAGTATTGATCTTTGTGAAGTAATGGAATTTACTCCATTTAGATATGCCAAAGAAGCTATTTCTCATTTTAACAGTGAACTAACTTTTGATGACTTGCCACCTTCAATTAAAATTATTTTTGATGAACAAGAAAATAAAGATGAATATAGAAGTAAATATTTATCCCTGTTCCTTGAAGGTAAACTTAGAAATAGTAGAAGACTTACCATTGCACCTACAGGGTGTTCGGTCAAGGAATCATATGTTGTTAATAATAATGGAATATTGAGATTTGATGAAATTGGGGTTATTGATTCAAAAGAACAGTGGAATGATTTAGATAATTGCCATGTAATTCAAGAAAATGGAATAGCGACAGCTACCAAATTTTATATCAATGGACATGCACAAACTAAAAAAATTACAACTTTTTCGAATTTAGAATTAGAATCAACATTGAATCATAAATATAGAATTCTAGCTGATAATGGAGAATATATATGGAAAGAAGTGTCTGAATTAAAAGTAGGAGATAAATTAGTATATAAAATTGGAGGATATTCAAAAGATTCCGATCCAACGTTAATATTTGAAGAAAAAGACTATCATGGTAATTGCCGAGGTATAAGGATTCCTTCAACTTTAACCCCTGAATTTGCTAAATTTATTGGAATTTTTACTGGAAATGGCTCAAAACATAAACAAGGTTTGCGAATATCTTTTAATAAAAATCATAATGATAAAATACAATTAACTGTGGATTTAATTAAATCTTTGTTTAACATTTCTCCTGTTGTATTAGAAGATAAAAGAATAAATACGAAAGATATATATATTAACAGTGTAATATTGCAAGATATTTTATTGCAATTGAATCTCTTAAAAAAGAGTTCAAGAGAAGCATGTATTCCTAAATTAATCCGGCAATCTTCGAATTTGAGCATTTTGTCATTTATAGAAGGTTTATATATGACAGATGGATCACATAATGGTAATAATAAATATATTGATACATCATCTTACCAATTAGCTCAAGAATTGTTAATAGTATTGAGAGCAATTGGCATTAATGGAAAGATTGTTATAGATAAAAAAAGAACTGGTGCAAAATCAAAAAACTACATGTATCGAATTTATTTCAATACCTATGGATCAGAAAATAGCGAAATAAAAGACAGATATATTTCTAAAATTAAAAAAAGAGATCACGAAAGTTTGAAACATATTTCCAAGGATTTATATGCTGAAGCTATTATGGAAATTATCGATTCTGAAAATGATACTTATGATATAGAAGTTCCTAAAAATAATACATATGTTTTAAATTCTTATATATCCCATAATTCTATTTCAATGTTGTTTGACACTTCTTCTGGTATTGAACCAAATTTTGCTTATCAATATGATAGAAGAATTAGTAAGGGTCATGATGTTTGGGAAACTGTTCAATATACACATCCTCTGTATATGTCTAAAGAAGAATATGAAAATCAGAAGACTTCCAAAGATGACAATTATGAAGATGTTTATGTTAAAGCAAATGATCTATCAATTGAGAAACATATGCAACCTTTAAAAATTCTTTCAAAATATATTGACAGTGCTATCAGTAAAACAATAAATCTCCCTTCTGAAGCAACTGTTGAAGATGTTAAAAATATTTATTTAGATGCATTTGATTCTTCTATTAAAGGCGTGACAGTCTATAGGGATGGGTCAAGAGGATCACAGCCAATCGTTGATACTACAAAAAAAGAAGAAAAGAAAGAAAATATTGGCACTCTTGTAAAAGATAATGAACATATCTATACTGGTAAAGTAAGAGAACGTTCACAATTTATGAGAAGTATTACAACTAAAATGGCAGTTGAACCGTATGGCTCTATTTATTTAACTGCTACATTGGATGAAAATGGAAATATTTTTGAAATCTTTTCTAGTATTGGTAAATCAGGTCAGATGCTTAAAACAATGATGGAAGCATTGAGTAGAATTATTTCAATTGCTTTAAGATCAGGGACTAATATTCAAGATGTTATTGGAACTTTAAAATTCATGTCTGGAACAGATAGATGGATTTATGATACTTTTGACAAGAAAGAAATTGAAGTAAATAGTATTCCCGATATGTTAGCTAGAATGTTGGAAGACATTCAGAAACATTTTACAGGCATCGGAGAGAAATTAGAAACCGTTGAATCTAAACATATTGAAGAATTGAAGGTTCATGGTGATATTTGCCCTGAATGTGGTAAAGAACTTTCTCATTATGATGGATGTAAAATTTGTTGGTCTTGTCAATATAGTGCCTGTAAATAAACTAAAAAGAAATAGATAAATTAACCAAGGGAGGATTGAAATAGTATAGTATCCTCCCTTGTTTTATATTTTCAAACTTAAAATAGAACTATAATGAAATTCTTTAGAGGTGAAAAATATGTCAAAACCTAGTATTGATTTAAAGCAATTGGTATCCGACATTGGTGAATATATGGGCCATCCTTTCAATGTTATAACATCCGAAGATGATTTGAATGAAAGTAATCCTGTTAATCCAGAAACAAAAGATTCTTCATTAACTCCTAAAAATGTATCTCCAGCAACAGAAACAAATGATGATACACAAAAAGATACTGATTGGTCTGATGGTGTAGAACCAAAAGTATTTAATAAGGAAGTTGTTTTAAGAATTCTTGATATTCTTAGAGCCAATGGATTTAAGGATGCAGTATTTGATAAGAAACGTGGCTTTGTGTGGAATTATTTTCCTGCTGCTACTTACGTCACGATTTCATTTGATGATAAATATAATAAGAATAAGTCCTTCTATATTAATCTTTTGAATAGATTTATTATTGATGAACCTATGCTTAGAGAAGTAAATACATTGAAAGAAAAATTTGATGCTTTTGAAAGAGAAGTTGATTTTTGTAAGAACATTCTTTCACAAGTTTCTGAAATTTATCCTATTGTGTATTAATTGAAAAGGTGAATTTAGATGAAATATAAGAATAACACTTTAAATACAATTACTTATGATTCACAATATTCTTCAAGAGGAATTACATTACAACCAAATGAAGAAATTACCATTCCATTTTATATTGATCCTGCAAGAACTGATTTCACTCTTGTAAGTGATGATGATAATATTGATCCTATTATGTTGAATCAAGAATATATTTTATCATCAACCCCAACTGTTATTAATGTGCCAAAACCAAAAATGTCTTCATATTATCGTTTATCCATTCGATCGAATGGAACAGATTATGAATTGGCATACAATAAATCAACCAATCATAAAGTAAAAATTTCGGGCAATCAAATTTATTCTAATATGATTATATGGGAATTTGCTCCAAGAATTGTTTTAACGTCTGATGCTGGAGCTACCGTTATTATTATTCTTGAAGAAACATATAGTATTTAATTATTAGGGATTCAAAATGCCTTTTGCTAGGAATGGTTCTGGTGGTTCAATGCTAAAGGCAACTTATGTAGAAAACATTGAGGAAAGAAACGCTCTTCCAATTCGTGAAAGATTGGAAGTTGTTATATTTTTGTATCAGGCGGTGTAGAAGTTAAGGCTTGCCATCTCGGTCAGAGTATTGTATAATTGAACTTAGTTGGAAAAATTCAATGGAATTTTGAAAGGATAATGTAAATGGCTAAGAATGTAGATTTCAATAAGGCAACACTTATCAATGGGGGAAAGTCTCAAGCTCAGCCCAAGATTACTATTGAACAGGTTATCAGACAGTTGATTCAGGAAAATAGGTTCCTTTCTGAACAGTTGCAGCAACTTCTACAACAGAGTAATGCTGTAATTATTGGACATTATGCTCTTGAAGACCTTCTATTGAAAAAGGGAATTATAACACAAGATGAACGAGATGAAGCTATTCGGAATTTTGTTGAGGAATGTGAGAAGGAAGAATCAGAATCAAATGGAGAAAATCCAACTCCTGAAAATAATGTAGAAACCGTTAATTTCGGACAGAACTAAAGAAGTATATAAAAGACATGGTGAGAATAAAAACTTGCTATATCTTCTTTTTTATGATATATTGATGAAATCTAGGACAAGGAAGGGGATGGGATGGATATGGACACTTATAGGAAAGAAATAGATTTATTTGAACAAAAAATTCAACAGTCAATAAATTTTTACCTTCAAAACATTCCTGCTTCTAATATTGATTTAAATACTTTGGAATGTCTTCTAGTTTTATTGTCTGTCAAAAAGAATAATGTTTGTTTTGTTTGTGATTTTGAAAATAAAGGAATTAAATGTTCCCATTTCAGTAAAGATAATATGGAACTATTTTTAAAATTGATTAACATAGAAAATATTTTCCCGGTTGGAACTGTATTTTATCCTGTTCAATTGAATAAACTTAAAAAAGATACAACTCTTTCTGATCAAGAATATAGATCAAATGGACTTCTCTTTCTCTCAAAAGAAATAGATTATATTGTCAATAACTATTTGTCTTTGGAACAAACAATCAATCTTATTACGGTCGGTGATAGTGTCGATTCTTTTCAATTGGTTGAAATGTTGGAAAATTTTGGAATTAAATTGAATGTTTTGAATATTAAGAAAGAAGATGAATATTCCAAGGTGGTTTCCCTGATAAAAAAGAAATTGAAGTTTTCCGAGGAACCGCTTGCCTGAAATGGGGATTCGTGGTATACTGGTTTTGTCGGTGAGGGAAACCCGACAAACTTCAAAAACAAAGGGGAATGAAAAATGGAAAAGGTAAATGAAACTGTCGTGGCAAAGAAACGTGGGCGTCCTGCTCTTAGTGAAGAGGAAAAGGCTCGTCGTGCTAAGGAACGTGAAGAGGCTAAGAAGGTTGTAAATCCTGAAACTGGTGAAGTTGAAAAGAAAAAGCCTGGTCGTCCAAAGAAAGTTGTTGAGGTTCAGAAGGATGAAAATGGTGAACCTATTAAGAAAAAGCCCGGTCGTCCTTCTAAGAAAGATGCCAATGGCAATCCTGTTCCTAAGAAAGAAAAAGTAGTTAAGTTGGATGAAAATGGAAACCCTGTGAAGGGGAAACGTGGGCGTCCTGCTCTTAGTGAAGAGGAAAAGGCTAAACGTGCTAAGGAACGTGAAGAAAAGAATCCTAAAAAAGTGTACAAAAAGACCAATAAAAAGTCTTCTGCCAAGGCAATGACTTCGGAAGGAAAGACATTTGCCATTACCGATTATGGTTTTGGTAAGACATATGAAGTTTCTAAAGTTGTTTTTGAAAATGAAGAAGGATATGTTGTTGAGGAACGTGTTTTTAAGAATCCCATTACAATGAATACTAGCAAGATTGGTTCCAAGATGGTTGCAAAGAATGGAACAAAGTATGTAATTGTCAGTCTGGATGAAAGTAAAGAAGACCTCACTTTTGTTGTGAAGGCACTTTAAATAATATGAAATGGGCCAGTTAAATCCTTGGCCCAAATTAAACTTTGGAGGAATCAATATTGAAAACTGATTCTGATGTAATATTTAGACATTGTTTTAAATAATGAGGATAAAGAATTTGCAAAAGATGAAATTAAAAAGGTATTAGCAAAGTCTATAATAGAGGATTTAGAAATGGGAAGGAGTGTGCACAGTATGAACACGTTGGATAAGTTTCACGAACCTTTGTTTGAACATGAAGGATTTTTTAAAGTAATTGAAGCTGGTGCAGGTATGTCTAGAATTCTGCAACATGTGGAAAGTGGAATTCCTTTTCTTACTATGTCTGCATATCGTTATACTCTTTCTAAGAATGAGAATCTTGAACGTAATGAACAACTGTTGAAAGATTTTAAGTCATATCAACTTGGTGCAATTAAAATGGTTGGCCATTGGGTAGAAAATGGAGTAGATTCTACTGAAAATTCTTTCTTTGTTATTGGAAAGACTTTTACAGGGGAAACAATTGATCCTGAAAAAATGGAAGAGATTGCTTCTACACTTTGTAAGAAGTGGGAACAGGACGCTGTAATTTTTTCAGATGGTCAAACGGTATATCTTCTTTATTCAACTGGCAATAAGGTTCCTCTTGGTAATCATGTTGGAATTAGGAAAGAAGATATTGAAGGTGGCTTTTCTACAATTAAGAAGAAGAGGTTTGTTTTTGAATCTGTTTGGTTTACTGATGTAAAGAATAGTGCTGTTGCAATGGGTCTTACAGCTTGTGGTTTGAAATTGTTTTCTTGGAATAAATAAAGTTAAAGGGAGAATTGAAAAGTTCTCCCTTTTTCAATATTTTAAATAAGGAGGTTTTTGATTTATGAAAAAACCTACAGTGAAACAACTAGAAGAAAAACTACAGGCACTTATCGAAGAGAATGAAAATCTTGCTTTGGAAAATATGGAACTGAATGAATTATAATTTTAGCGAGCGGGAAAACTACCATCAGGTGGTAGATAAAAGTGAGTTAATTATTTGATATTAAGACTACCAATTGGTAGGGTTTCAAACACACAAATTTAATTAATATCAAAATATTAATAATTAATTCAGGTTCGTTTAAAGCAACTGGAATTGGTATTTTACCTGACCAGATAAAGGGTATTTTGGTATACCCATTAAAAATAAGGGTTTTGTAGAAACCAAACTTTTTAAGAATCTCATTCCTTTAGGATGAGAGTATCAAATGATTCAGGATGTTTCAAACAAATTTGAAAAACTTTTAAATGATGCCAGTCTTGAGGATTTTGTGAAGGCTTGACACGATTTAAAATCTGTGGTATCATAGACTTATCTTGCCGAGGGAGGTCTTGAATATGATCGGGAAGAATATTCTGGAAGCCGAAACGATTATGAAGAATCGAATTAAGAATCTGTATTATTGGGTTAATACAGATGTCTTGAATTTTGAAGATGGTAAATTTGAATTTAATTATTCTTGCATGAAAGCTATGGGCAAACTTCGTAAGAATCATTCTATCTTTGGAAACAAAAAGGATATTGATGCCTCTCTTTGGGAACAGTCGAAGATTTTGAGAAATAAGAAGATTCAGGATATGAATCAGAAAGAAATGATTGAGGAATACGAAGTAGATAAAATGGCAAAACATTTAAATTCTGTATGTTCAGAATGGTATTCAATGGTATTTGAAGAACCGAAAACTTCTTTTGATGATTTTGACTGGCCTATTTAATAGCTTGACAGGCAATTTGATTCGTGATATACTCTTCTTGTGAGGTTGAGACAACTTTCGGGGAGGCGATTCATGATGAAGTTAATGACCAAGGCCATTGAAAAGAAGTTCCTGAAAAATTCCAATGATAAAATTGAGTCAGTTTTTCAAAAGAAAGTAATTGTTAAGTTTTTTGCACCTTGGATAAGTCCATGGACTTGGTTCGCTGTAGAAGGACAAAAACTTGAAGATGGTGATTGGCGTTTTTATGGTTTGGTCTTTGGACATGAAAAAGAATTTGGTTATTTTCTTCTTTCAGAATTGGAAAGTGTAAATGGCCCATTTGGTTTGAAGATTGAACGGGATTTGTATTTTGATAATCCTACAATTGAAGAGGTTTTAAATAGGGGGCATTAAGAATGGAATATGAATTTTGTTGTGATAAATTTAAGGAATTGATTTGTGGTTGTATTGAAAATGTTGATCAGAATGGAAATGCCAAGTTCATTCGAATCAATGCTAATACTTTCTTTTTCAATCCTGAAAATAATGTAATTTCAATTCTTGCTGGTTATGGTGAAGTTGTAGATTCTTTGGATGAACATACAGATCAGGAAGTGCCTATTACTTTTGTGGTTGCATATTGTCCTATTTGTGGAAAGAAACTTTCAAAAGAGGAAGAATAAAAATGAAATATATTTTAAGTGCTGGATACAAATTGCCAGTTCCCGGAGTAAATTTTTCTTCTTATAATTTTGAAATTACTGTTGAGGGTGAAGATTATGAGGAATTGAAAGAAGACCTTATGAATAAACTTGAGGATATGAATGAAGAAATTCTTTCAAGGTTGGAGGAAAGTTAGATAGGGTGCTTGCCAAGTGAATCAAGATATGGTATACTCAATTTGTCGGATGAGAGAGAGTTTTTGAGAAATGCCGTGGTGTTGGCAGGGACTTCTAATCCCACGTTTAAAACACTGGAATCGGGGCAATGTCCCGATTCCATCATTAATGATTTACTGGAATTTCTTCGTTCTATCTCTTTCAATATTAAATTTTTTCATAAATTTATAAACATTTGAATGGGAATCAAAACCATATTTTTTAGCAATTTGTGGCAACGATAATTTGCTATCCCAATATTCTGAACGAACTAATTCAATAATTCTATCAACTTCATTTCCAAATCCCTTATTTAATAAGGTATAACCTTTTAAATGATATATGTCAACAAAAAACTGGTTTGAGCGGTCTCCCAGTCTGCCGGTCTTCTCTCGGTAAAAGATCGCACCACTATCCAAATTAACACTATCAGATGATTGAAAGGGGGAATTGCCAATGAATAAGATTTCCATTTTCACCTTTCGAATTCTTTGGTTGGCAACTTTTCTTTGGTGGTCATATTTGAGTTTTCTTTTGATGAAAGGATGATTTTTGGCAAAGGGAGTTTTTCTTTTGAAAAAACAACTAGGGAAATTTTTTACGAAAATAAATGTTTTCAAATATCTTCCTTTTCAAGAATGGATATCTCAAATTCCAAATTTTGAAGATAGATTGATATTAGAACCTTTTGCTGGAAATATGGATTTAATTTATTTTCTTCAAGAAATTGGTATCAAAAATAAATACCAATGTTTTGACATTGTTCCTGAAAATGAAAATGTGATTCAAAATGATTCAATTAAAAACTTTCCAAAATATAAAGACTGTGTTGTTATAACCAATCCACCATATTTGGCAAAAAATTCTTCTACCCGTTTAAAGTTAGATTATGAGAATAAAAAATACAATGATTTGTATTTAGAATGTCTTTCTATCATGTTAAAAAATTCAGAATTTGTTTGTGTGATTATTCCAGAAAGTTTCATAACTTCTGGATTATTTCATGAACGACTTTTTTCAATTGCATCCTTGAATGAACAAATTTTTGAAGATACAGACTGTCCTGTTTGTTTAGCAATGTTCAATGGTTCAAATAAATTTAAAATGAAAAAAGATTTCAAAATCTATATTGGTAATGATTATCTTAATACATATCAAAATCTTGTTAAAATTTCTGAAAGTATTTTGAATGTGAAAAAATCAAATAAAATTAAGTTTAATGTTCCAGATGGAAATATTGGACTGTATGCTATTGATTCAACAAAAGAAGATAGTATTAGATTTGTATTGGGAAATGAAATTGAAAATAACAAAATAAAAGTGAGTAGTAGAAGTATTACGAAAATTTTGATTGATAGGGAAGTTAAACAAGTCGATATTGATAAAATGAATAATCTCTTAAACAAATGGAGAAAAGAAACCGGAGATGTTTTTTTGACTTCTTTTAAAGGGTTAAGGCAAGATGGGAAATATAGGCGCCGTTTGTCATTTGATATTGCTAATCAAATCATTCGGTGTTGTTTAGGAGATAAATAATGGAAAAAATTTTCATAGATTATGAATTAATTTCAAAAAAATCAGAAAATGTTAAATAACAATCAAGTTAAAAAAGATGTTCAGAATAAAGATAAGAAATTGATTGAAAAGATTCAAAGGTATTCGGAAATAAATGGATTGAATTTTCAAGAAGTTATTGATCAAATTTTAAAAGAACCATATCCAATAACAGCATCTTTCTTTGCTAAAGACCCATCAAAACAATCTATTCATGAAAAAATTGTTTTAAAGGTTTAGAAGACACTCTTTTGAAATATGGTTGGACAATTGAAAAACTGCCATCAAATAGTAGTGGGAGTTTGTATTGTTTTGAGGGAAAAATTTTAACATTTGATGAAAAGAAACAAATGGAAGAGGATGAGAAACAGAAAAATTTGGAACTTAAATCAATTAAGTCTATTGATTTTCAGATTAATATTGGGCAAAAAAGAGTATATTTGATGCATAAATATACAAAATCTGTCGGTGGAGCTCAGGATAATCAATGTAATGACATAAGAACATTTTTGACACATGCCATTAAAAATGATAACAAGGATCAAATATTTGTTTCTTTGTTGGATGGTGAATATTATATTTTAAAAAATAAGAAAGGTCTTTCAAAACTTGATGAACTAAATCAATCTTGTATTGAAAGTCAGAAAGAAAATGTTTTTGCTACACCAACAGAAAATCTTTTGTTCAGATTAGAGAAATTAATTGAACCATGGTTCTCAAAAACTCGTGCTTGACAGATTGGTCGACTTGTGGTATAATGGTTCTTGTAGGTGGGGGGAGGTTGTTCACACCACTTCCCCAAAAATCAACTTAGTACTATAACTACAAATTAGTATCATCAATGAAAAAATCGGGGGAGTTTCTCTTCTTCTGGCTGTAAACCAGATGGCAAATAAAATAATCGAAGAGTGTGTGCCGAAAAGGTTAAATTCCTTGCTCCCCCACCATTAATACAATTTGAGCCGAACGAAAAGGGTTCTCTAAAATGATTGATAAACCATTTAATAATTCAATCCTTTTCGGAAACATGTTCAAATTTCTTTAATATTCCGTCTATAGCTCAACTGGATAGAGCAAAGCCCTTAATGGTTTTGGTTTGAATCGGAAATGAAATTACCTAAAATACCGCGGTATCGGTCGGGACTTCTAATCCCGCGCTTAAAACACCGTAATTGGAAACAGCGTTTGCAGGTTCGAGCCCTGTCCGTGGTGCCATTATAATGATTTACTGAAATTTCTTTTTGGTGTCTCTTTCAATATTAAATTTTTTCATAAAGTTATTTTTTAAATGTCCTCATAGCTCAATTAGTAGAGCGCTTGGTTGAAGCCCAAGAGGTTCCAAGGCGGGTTTGGATGAGGGCACCAGTATCAATATTTAAAATGGAAGATTAGTTTATTTGGTAAATTTTTTCAGAAAATGAACAATATTTACCATGATTAATAAAATAGGGATATAGTTTAATGGTAAAACGAAAGCCTTTGGAGCTTTAGATTCTTGTTAAATTCAAGATATCCCTGCCATTTACTGGAATTTCTTCGTTTTGTCTCTTTCAATATTAAATCTTTTCATAAATTTGTTAAGGCTTGACAATCCACTTCTGATATGATATACTTGTCTTAGATAGGAAAGATATTTAAATTCAGAAAGGATGAATATCATGACTATTAACACTTCTTATATGTTTGTTGTTGAAGTCGATGTCA
>JAKQQL010000235.1:0-1823 GCA_029564175.1 Candidatus Cloacimonadota bacterium | reverse complement strand
CCAGAAATTTTGATAAACGGTATCTGATTTTATCATCAGAAATATCATAAGCAATCACTCTTTTCATATCAATTCAAAAAAAACGGATTATACTGAATACCCAAAACGATACTTTTATATAGAGATTTGACACTTTCATCGAGTAAACTGTAATAATTTATGTTTTTCCCTTTCACTTTTATTTCCTGATTCATCATCCATTCAAATCGATTGATGTATTTTCTGAATCCATCACCATGTATTCGTGTACATTTACCAGATGAAGTCTTTATCTCAGTAAAATCATCATCACTGATTTGATTCGTATGAATGAGATGCAGGATTATTCTTTCAGATATAAATCTAAAAGGTTCCATTAAATCTGAAGCAAGGGCTTTATGATTCCCTTTACCTTCATGATATAATCCTTCATATGGGTAAAATCCATGACTGATTAATGACTCACATACCCGATTATAGATCAAAGTATATCCTAAGGACAACATAGCGTTTACTGGTCCTACTGGAGGATAATATTCCCGCTTGTCAAAGGGAAAAGGATCCACCAGCAACCTGTAGTGTTTAAAATATTCAGCAGAACCTGCACCTTCTTTTCCTCTGATAACATCAATATCATTGATGGTTTTTAATGACATGATTAATTCTTTCATCAAATCTGATTTGATTCCGTTTTTTCTTAAAATATGTTTCTGATTGTGTAACTTAGCTTTAACAATTGATTTAATAAACTGTAAAGCAAACTGATCAATTTTCTGTCCTCTTTTTTCCACAAATTCTTTTACATTTAACCATTTCTGATGCTTTGTAAAACCACCAATGGTATCTCCTAAAATAGTCAGAAACTGAATCGGTTTATTTTGATCCATTGCTTTTTGAATAACAGCCGCACTTACTCTGGGTTTTCCTATGATAACAATTCGTTGGATTTCCTTCCACGGAATACTTCGTTTTGCTTTATCTGTCTCAATTATCAGCATTTCTCTTTCAGTTCTGACATAACTATTATAATAAGAGATATAGACAGGTACTCCCCTTAGCTTATTATGATCAAACATATGGGTCCAGGTAATGTCTGTATTATCGATAGTACCTGTCTTATGCGCTTTATCCTTTTCTATCATATAACCCAAAAATTCAACCTGACTATCTGGCTCAAATTGAACACTTTTTTCTAAAGATAATTTTAATTTCAATTTATTTAGAATGTTTTCCGTAAACTCATATAAATTATCCTGCTTTGTTTTTGACAGAATAACAAAGTCATCTGCATATCTTATCATCACATAAGGAGAATTTTTTATAGCCGTATCAAAAGAAATCATATATATATTTGAAAATAAGGGAGATAAAGCATTTCCCTGATCAAGACCAACTTTATCAGCTGGGATAATGGATTCTAAAAAATCAGTGATTTGATCATCAAAAAGAAATGACCTGATTAACATATAGATTTTACTCAAAGGAATACTGTCAAAAAATGCTTCTATATCTGTCTTGATACCATATTGATAACCTTTACTCTTATAAAACAGAAACTTATCAACTGCTTTATGATGCCCATAGCCAACCCTATAAGCAAATGAATTTTCACAAAAAATATTTTCAAATGCTTCTGATAGTAGTTTAGACAAAGCCTTATAAACAAAACGGTCTGTAAAATTATTCACAACGATTGTTCGATATTGGCCATTTCGCTTTTTCTTTTTAAATGTCTGGGTTTCTGAAGTTTGATAGGTTCTGTTTTCTATTTTTTCACGGATAGAATTAATAAACAGATGTTTTTCATCCATCACATCTGAATAGGTAATGCCGTCAAAATCTAC
>JAKQQL010000233.1:0-1060 GCA_029564175.1 Candidatus Cloacimonadota bacterium | reverse complement strand
ACCCTGATTTGCCATTTGTGAAAAAACAATGGCAGAAGAAGCAATCCTTTGCTTTGATCAGCCGGCAGATCTGCCAGGATTTACAAAATAAACTGTTTTCAGAAGCATCTAATGAACTCTATCTGTTTAACCCGATGTCTTTTCCGCTTACCTTACTTTGTAAAATGCCGGAGTATGCTTCAGAAAAGCAAATTTTTGATGAAGAGAATCGTCTTGTAACCAGTATGCAAATCAATCAGCAATGCTTTGTTCCTATTCATTTTAGTAAAGGTTTTTCAGCTCAGAAAATCACAATAAGTGAGCATCATGTGAAAAGGCAAAAAGAAATGACTCTGACTGATAATCGCTATGAGAATCGCTTTTTTGATATTGTTTTTGATTCCGACAGCGCATCAATCATCAGTCTTTACGATAAAATCAGTCAAAAACAGCTCATCTCAAAAGACAAAGCACTAGCTGAGTTAATCTATATCCGAAACAGAGATTTGTCTCATGAGATAAAAGCTCAAAAAGGAAAAATCGTCTCTTATCAGCAAACTGATTTTGCTGATATCATTCATTTTCAGGTAGAATTAGAATTCTGCCGATCAGTTGATATTCATTATCTGATACATCATCATCAGCCTCAGATAGATATCATTCTCACGATTGATAAACTGCCTGTCAGAGAAAAAGAAAGCCTGCATTTCTCATTCCCATTCCAGATTCCTGACGCTGTAATGCGATACGACAATGCAGGAGCGCCTGTTGTGGCTGAAAAAGAACAAATCACCGGTATGTGCCGTAATTTTATATGCCCGACCACTTTTGCAGATATTTCTAATCATGACTTTGGCGTTACGATTGCCTGCACCGACAATCCTTTGATTGAAAAAGGCGGATTAAGTGCTGAAATGCCATGGTTGAAGGAATCTTTAGCAGACAATACCATCTATGCCTACCTCATGAATAATATCTGGCATACCAACTATAAAGCCGATCAGGAAGGTATTACAGAATTTAGATTTTCACTGTTCTTTCATCAGCAATACAGCCATAAACAGAGCTTTGAGTTTGCTAT
>JAKQQL010000212.1:0-9295 GCA_029564175.1 Candidatus Cloacimonadota bacterium | reverse complement strand
TACCATGGCACCACCCAGTCTGGGCACTGGTACTAAATGGGATGTTCTGGTACCGGGGATGTCGTACAGGTTTTTAATTCTGGATATCTTAACAACTGAAGGAATCCCATAGAAAGTGATAAGAAACGATATAGCAAAGGCAGCTGCTAATAAATAAGATGGCGGCAAAATAAATGGTATTGCTTCAGGATTGAGCATAACACAAAATTAAACAAGATTTATTCTGGTTACTATAATCTTCAAAATAATTTACAAAATCTTTAAATCTCAACTAATCTGCCTTATAGGAGTATATTTTCCATTTAGCGAGCAGGAAAAAGAAAATCATAAAAAACATAATACCCCATTGGCGGTTGAACATTGATTCAAACATCAGCAAAACAGCAATAAGAACAATAAAGACAGTTGTCAAATGAGAAAATCCATTTCGTTTCCTTACAATCAATGGTGTAAGCAACATCCAAATAAGTGAGATAGTTCCAGCAATTCCAAACGTCATCTGAGTTTCCAGGTACTGGTTATGAGCATTAAACTTGTAGAAAGCTTCTTCATTCCAGCCATGCTTAATATACTCTGTAATCATTCGTTCTTCCACCCAGGCGAGACCAATACCTGATATTGGCTTCTCCTTTATTAACTGGACGGCTGAATACCATTCCCGGGTGCGTTGATCAAGATTTTTCCAGTCGATATTTTCTTTATTAAGTCCTGTTTTCATTGAATTCAGAAAAGTGCCAACGCGATCAATATCAACTATTACGCGATATGACAAAATAAGGAATAACGGAATTGTTATAAGATACAGGATAAATTTATGTGGATTATTCCTGATATATGTGATAATTATTCCAACCATAATACTTAACAGAATTACAATACCAGATTTTGAGGCGATAAGTAAAATCACAACGGATATCAGACTGATAAATGTAATTCGTAATATCCTGGATCCAAATATCCCGGATTTAAGCCATATTAGTAAAATGATAACCCAGTTAGCTTTCATTGCAAGGTAGGAAGGATGTTCCAAAATTGAGAGATTTGTAAAAAAGAATGTATCTTTTTTGCCCTTTAAGTTTTGAAAAAAGCTCAATTCAACATTGTAATCATCAATTGTTAAATAGATTGCACGAAAAAAAATATAAATACAGACTATCAGTATTCCCAATGAAAAAGCTTTCATTAAACCTAACACCCTTTGGTTGAACAAATCGCTGCTGAATATGGGAATTCCAAAGAGGGGTATTAAAAGAAACATCAGTCTGTTTTCAAGCAGCCAAATTTCTCCACCCTGAAAAATGATGCTTATCAGATGAATAATAAAGTATGAAACCGGCGGTAAAATTAAATACCACTCGGAGATTAATTTTTCTTTTACATTATTGAAGTCCGCGATCAATAAACCCAGCCCGCAAGCAAGAAAAAGACCTAAAGGAAAAAGTGACCATGACCGGGGCATAGAAATTAAAAACAATGATGCTGCCAGGAAAACAATGCCGGCGTCCGTTAATAATCTGATGATCCTTCTTCTGTTCATCTTAATATTATCACGATTTTTTGCATCCTTAACAATGGAAGCTTCTTATAATCTATTCTGAAAAGTATGTAATTCCATCTTTTTCATGGTCCATGAATTCATAATGAATAGTTCTTTTGAGTGCTTCAATAAGTGTGAAGTAAGGTTTAAATCCTGAATTATATGCTTTCTCAGAATTGAACTGGGTTGTTGCGCAAAATTTCTTTACTCTTACCGAACTTACAGCAAATTTTCTGCCGGTTATCTTAGAAAACTGATCTAGTAACAAAGCAAAAGTAAAAGCTAACCAATAGGGCAATCTGATTGCCGGAAGCTTTTTCCCCATAGTTTTTTCAGTAAGTGAAATAAGTTCATTCATATTAAGATCAGGCTTATCAACATAATTAAATACCATTAAACCAGGTTTGCAATTTTCAATCCAGTATTTAATAAATGCCGCGACATTGCCAACATAAGCCATAGATTTTTTATTCTTGCCGCTTCCTACCATCATAAATTTTCCCGATGCAATCTGCCTAAGCAGGTTATAGACGTTCCCCCTGTTGCGTTCTCCAAAAATAACAGTTGGCCGGATAATAATAAGGGTCCGTTCTGTTGGATTTTTATTATACCATTCTTTTAAGAGAAATTCAGCCTGCAATTTACTTTTGCCATAATGATTAAAAGGATCGGCAGGGTGTTCTTCCCCCGGATCATTCTTATTCAAACCATAAACAGCAACTGAACTTGTAAATATGATCTTTTTAATTCCAAGTTGATCCATCGCATTAAGAACATTTCTGGTACCATCTACATTGACATCATAATATAGAGAAACCGGTGATACATCATCATGATGTTCTGCAGCAAGTAGAACAACTATATCAGATGAATTACTAATTTCAGTAATAAACTTCATTTCCCGGATATCAAATAAGCGGGTACATAAATTGTACCTTAAGGATTGGTTCTTGTCAATATTTATACAATTTTCTTCACCAATTATGTCTATTAATCTTGTGCCAACAAATCCGGAGCCTCCAAAAACCAGAATTTTTCTGTCTGATAACACCATTAAAAACTTTTAAGTGAACATTAATAATTATTTCTTTTCTCTCGTAATATTGTACCGTACATTAATATATGCAATGAAGAGAATTAATACAACTAACTATTAATTGCCTCATGCAGAATCTTATCCCATTTATTACATATTATTTCTTTTGAAAAGAATGATTTATATGCATTGAAAGCATTTAACTGTAATCGATGCATTATTTCAGGATTTTCTGCTATTTCACTAAGTTGATCTGCAGTTCTCGTAATATTTTCCCTGGTCAGATGATATCCGAATTCATATTTTTCTGTCAATTCCCTCAATGATGATTTTTCTGATCCTGAAAAAATAATTGCTTTGCCTGATGCAATGGCACCAAAAAATTTTGAGGGGACTGAAATTCCTGTCCATGACTCTTTTAAGCTGATAAGCATAAAATCAGCCGCAGAAATTCTCTTTGTTAATTCTTCATCCGAATTAACGAAGTCGCCAAAACTTATATTTGTGTCTTCTGAAGTCACAAGTCTTTTAATATTTGCAAACTGGTTACCTAATCCAGCAAAGCAGAGTGCAACTAATGCTTTTCGCCTTCGAAGCTCTCTAGCCAGCAAGAAAAAGTTTTCAAATTCATGTGCTTTCCCGATTGTACCGGAATACAGAAGAGTAACCTTCGAGTCACCAAATAATAATTTTCTGGTTTCAGGATGAGGTAACGAAATTTTTGAGGGCTCAACAAATGACCAGGGAGTAAGAGTGACCTCTTTAGCTCCATGCCTGTACGAACGGTAAATAGCACGCATACAAGAGCCTATATCCACGAGAATATCGAGCTGTTTATGGCATAAGATTGTAACTGGCTTTATAATTTTACCGGCAAATTTCCATGTCTGGCTTCCTGATGCCATTATTGCCTCCGGGTATAAATCAAATCCCCACAATATTATTTTTGATTTCCTCTTAATCATTTTCAGAAATGGGACAAGTAAGTATGCAAAGGGGGGATTTGTCCCAATAATAATAATGTCAAACTTACCTAACCGTGGCAATTTTAAGATCCAGCTGAATATCAGCCATAAAGAAGTCATCAGACGCTGAGCGTTACTCTTTTGATCTAATGGTGGAGTTTTAATTCGTATATAGGAAACTCCGTTCCACATTCCCTTCATCGGGAAAAATTTCTTCCTGTGGTTTAAGTAG
This sequence comes from Candidatus Cloacimonadota bacterium, assembly GCA_029564175.1. Classification (GTDB taxonomy): domain Bacteria; phylum Cloacimonadota; class Cloacimonadia; order Cloacimonadales; family WRIO01; genus JAGOCT01. The sequence continues at coordinate 5,525 of JAKQQL010000212.1, read as the reverse complement.
GAACGATTACCTACCGAAGCGGTAACATCCCATCCACGTTTGACAAGCTCGGAAGCTAATTCAGAAATATGTCTGGCAGTATTTTGCTGATCCGGCCAAAACACATGGTTCAGAATCAGAATTTTGTTCGTACTCACTGACCTCATTTAACCCATCAATTATAACTTCATCAAAAATTACTGAAAAAGTATTCTGTCATTACCTTACAAACAGAGTTTTAAGATATCTTCCGAACACTAAAAGAGCAAAAATAATTCTGTAATATATCCTGTAAACATATGAGAAATTACTTTTAAGTCCTTTGGATGTTAAAGTACCCTCATGCCTGCGGTACAACAGTAGCTTATCGGGAATGAAAATGACATTTGCAAAAAGTTCTGATATCAAACCTATCCAGATATCATGCATTGCTATGCCTTTGGGAAATGGAAGAAAATAATCAAGCATTTCTTTCCTGAAAGCTATACAACAGCCAAGATATCCATTCTTAATAAAATTCCTTATAAAACCTTTTTTAGCTTTCATCAGATCCTGAAAGGATGGGTATAGCGTTGATCCGTCAGAATTAATTACAATGCAATCACTAACCACTACATCGTAGTCCTTTAAGTATTTTATCATAACCGCAACTTTTTCAGACATCCACATATCATCCTGATCTGACAAAAATATGTAGTTCCCTGTAGCTTTCTTTAAAGCGTTCTCAAAATTTAACACCGGACTATGAAAATTACAATCTTCCAGAAGTCTAATTTGTGTATTGCCATAGGTCTTAATAAGATCAGTTGTACCGTCAGTTGAAGAATCATCAGAAATAATCAATTCATCATCCGGCCTTAACTGGGCTAAAATAGAATCAATTTGAGGTTTTATATACTTCGCACCATTATAAGTTGCCATGCAAACTGATATCATTTTAAAAATTATTATATGTTTATGAAAAATAGTGTGAGGATATTTTTTTCAAAAAAATAGTATTTCTTGTCCGAAGTGATAATCCGATGGCTCTTCTGAAGACAACATAAAAGAAGCAGATTGAGTCATAAAAATTATCTTTTTTGCAGTACCTGGCACTTTTACAGAACATTTCGAATCGCTTTACCAGTTTGTCCGTATCCTGTTCTTCATTCGAAAAGTCCTGATAGCAAACCATTTCAACTAAGAAGAATAAATTGTATCGTGTTGCAAACCTATTAATAAATTTAAAATCAGAGAAATCTAAAGGCAGCATTTCATCATAGCCTTTTACAAGTAGAAAAGCTTCTGTATTTACCAGCATTCCGGTATTCACAGGTACAATATGAGATAATGAATATCTTCTTCCCGGATGTTTTTCTACCGGATTGGCGTGCTTCAGAAATGATTTCGTAGGTGAGAAAGGTCTTCCATCTAAATGTTTTATGACAGGGGCAAATAACCTAATATCGGGATTCAGATGTTGTGCATTAATGTATTGTGATAGTGAATCTTCAGGGAAAATGGTATCCTGGTCCAAAAGCAGAAGCCAGTCAAATCCATGTTCCCTTGCATATGAAGCAGCATAATTATAGGCTTTTGAAACACCTCCATTATCCTTGTCATGTTTATAAATAATTTCTCTGCCGAAATCGCTCATTTTATGCATCGCGACAGGTGAATTATCATAAACTAAAACCTGGAGGTTACTTCCTTTAAGCAGGCTTAAATAGGTTTTGGTGCCATATAGTTTCTGATTGTATATTACAATAACAGGAAAAATATTCATAATCCCGAAACCTATTAATTTAATATCCAAGTGCTTGTATAATAACCATTGGTGCAAAATTTTAAGTATTATTTTTTCTGTTAGTCACGGGGACTTTTATAGTTATTTTCTGTAAAACAGGCCATAACAAAGGATAAACAAGCTGAAAACTAATCCCCGAAAAATATATCATGTTATCAAATGTATTATAAACCATAAAAGTCATTAAAATGCTGATCCCTGTAATATAATAAGGATTCTTCTTCCTTAACAACAGTAAATAAAACGCAACCAGAAACGAAATTATTAGAAACATCAGATAAATTCCTGCCCATCCAAGTAAATTATAAGAGTAACAAAATATTGTACTTACGATGAAATATGATGAAATATTTTTTGGTTCAGATCGCTCTGCCCCTGCGAATGGAGCAATCCGTTTTGAAATAAAATCAGGCAGCAATTCCATAATGATAAAATCCTTAATCCTAAAATTGACTGCCGGATGGTTATTAATATTATTCTGAAGATTTGCTAGTGGAGATGATATATAAATATAACCCCACATATATTCCTTGGGAATGCCTGAATTAATGAATTTATCGTTTGCTTTTGATATTTCTAAAAAATATTTGTTGCTAGGAGTTTTAGTGATTCTATAGTTTCCTAATACACCAAAGAAATATAACACAACAAAAGCCACGACAACAATAGATAAAATTGTTCTTATCCGGACTTTATTGATTGATAATAAATATACAAATAATATACTTGTCAGGTTGATCAATAACATCCCACGGTTAAAGATCAGTATTGGAATTAGAAGGAGGAATATCAGGATTAAAAGGTATCTTTTTCTCTTTTTGGAGAGATACAGATGAAAAATGTATACAGTATAAAATGAGCTGAAGGTAGCAATTATTGGATGCAGGGTGGGTATGCCAAATTCCTTGTAATCATATGTTGACGTCTTTAATGCAAGAACTATTGGGATGCCACGGTTATAAATAAACTCCAATCCATATAATATATAAAGAATTAATGTAATCCTGCCGGGCTTATCTTTTTCCTCAATAGCATAATAACGTATCGGCAGATATTTATCGATCAAAGCTCCAAAGTAAAGGGCTAAAAGAAATGTAATAATAAAAAATAATGTCAATCCGGCGGTTAAAGAGGGATAAAGTTCCGACCACTCCAGCTGATATATGACCAGGACAAGCGAAAAGGATATGATATATATATAAAATGGATTTTTTAAGAATTGGATGACTATTTTTCTCACTTAAAGTTTACAAAATTTATATAATCTTTTTAATTCATTAACATTTTTAGGAAAAGGATTGAAAAAAATATATACACAGTTTATCAATAATAAAAGCTAAAGTAATAATTAAAAAATCTTAGAAAATCCGGTTTTTTCTGCATAAAAAATATGAATAAAGAACGACGAAAATTTCTACAAATATAATTGTTAAAACTAACTGGAACAATCCAATATTATGTGTTATGACCAGGCAAATAATGATAGCTATATAGATCAGTAAAGAAGATGTACGCATTTTTGAATATGCCTCAAAGAAACCAAAAGGAACAAGTATTAATTCTGCAAGGAAAAGGCTCAAACATATAGGCAGGATTGATAAACTAAGCAGTTTAAGCAACTTTACTGTTTCAGAATTAATATCTCCTGTAAAGAAGCTGATCAGCGGAGCCGCAAAAACATTTACTCCCGTATATACAATAAGAAAGAAAATAAATACAGCAACTATTGATCGCTTAAGAAAGTGCAGATCTTTTGTTTTTGAAATGTAAGGGAACAGAGTTTGCCCTATCATGAATACAGGAACCTTAAGAAGGTTGACAATTTTATCAATTATATCATATATCGCTACTTCCTTCATTCCTAAAAATGAACCAACAATCAATTTATTTGCATTTACATATATGTGAGATGATACGTTAGAAATAAACAAAGGTATGTTATTTGTCAAACAATCTCTTAGCTTTTGAACCGGTATCAGAAGAAATTTGACCTTATGAACCTTGAATAGGATATACAACCCAATTGTTGCTCCTGTAACCGTGCCAATGCCCAGGAACAACGGAACTAAAAAATAATCAGGCGGTTTCTTGACAAATACAAATAATAATAGAGCCGAAGTTATTCTTGTTGTAACATTTATAAAAGTAATATACTTCATTCTTTCAATTCCCTGGAAGTACCAGATTGGAAACAAAGCATCACTTAGACAGGAAATCATCGAAAGAAAGAAAACTAAAGGATGTGCTTTCAGCAGTGGAATAAAAAAAATAAGGACTGAAACCACAGCAAACATGGCAATGAATATAACGACTTTCAAAATCAGTATCGACGAAACAATTTCCGAGATTTCTTCAGGATCATGCCGGTTAATTGCAACATCCCTGGTGCCGGTTGCATTAAACCCGAAGTTAATTACTATTGAAAAATAAATAGAAATCGTCTGTGCAAATACAACTATCCCATAATATTCTTTGCCTAATACCTTGATGAGGAAAGGAATTAACAGGAAAAAAATTAAAAGATTAGAGACCTGGAGAATACTTAGAAATGAAAAGTTCTCAATAATTACTTTATTGTTTTCAACAAAACTATATATCCGCTTAATCACAGGTCATTATTGTTTCGACTAATGTCCCTTATGAATTTTAAAGAGAACAGAAGCAAAAGGACATTTTTTACTTTGTAAATATAATCTCATGCTTATTTGCAAAACTGTTTATCAGTACGTGCTACAAATTTCCCCAATACCATTTCAAAGCTTCCTCCAGGCCCTGTCTTACTGTATGTGTCGGAGAATATCCCAATAATTTTCTGGCTTTATCAATGGATGCCAGGGAGTGAGGTATATCCCCTGCCCTCTCCTTTCCGTAAACAGGTTTTATTGTAAGTATCTCACTGTCATATTTGCCTGCCATCTCCCTTAACAATTCGAAAAGGAGGTTAAGATCGGTCCTTTCCCCATGAGCAACATTATAAACCTTGTTAAGAGCTTCCCTGTTCTCAACAACTGCTGCCAGATGATTTGCCTGGATGACATTATCAATATATGTAAAATCCCTTGAATAGGTTCCGTCGCCGTTGATGACAGGCGCTTCGTGATTCATCAGCTTTTTTACAAAGAGAGGAATTACTGCCGCATAAGCCCCATGAGGATCCTGTCTTCTGCCAAAAACGTTGAAATATCTTAAGCCTATCACTTCAATTCCATAAGTTGATGCGAAATTTGTCGCAAAAAGCTCATCAACATATTTCGTTATGCCGTAGGGAGACAATGGCTTCCCGATCCTGTCCTCCACTTTTGGCAATCCCGGATGATCACCATAGGTGGATGAACTTGCCGCATAAACGAATCTCTTTACTCCTGCTTCTTTCGAAGCAAATAACATCTTTACAAATCCGCCGATGTTTACATCGGTGCTTGTTACCGGATCTTTTATAGATCGGGGTACTGATCCCAGAGCAGCTTCGTGAAATACAATATCAACACCATCCACAGCAGCTTTGCAAACGTCATAATCCCTTATGTCTCCTTCAATACGCCTGAAATCAGGATTATTCATATAATCCTTAAGGTTTTCCCGTTTTCCTGTTGAAAAATTGTCGAGACAGACCACCTGGTTACCGCAGGATAAAAAAGAGTCAATCAGATTTGAACCTATAAATCCGGCGCCACCGGTGACAAGAACCTTTTTGTTTTTAACAAGCCGTTCCATATGACTAATATAACGAAATAATGATTTATTCAGTATTATGATCAGG
>JAKQQL010000209.1:0-1720 GCA_029564175.1 Candidatus Cloacimonadota bacterium | reverse complement strand
TTCCGGGGATATCGTCATCGCTAGAACTGGTGCATCGACTGGTGAAAATGCCTATATTTATATCCCTCCAAAAGCAGTATTTGCCTCATATCTAGTTCGATTACAATTTGATAATATTGGATATTCTAGAATTGTCTCTTTGTTTCTTAGAGATTCTCAATACAAAGAATTTATTCAAGGTGTTATTGGGGGCTCTGCTCAACCTAATGCAAGTGCTCAAGCGTTAAGCTCATTTAAATGGCTCTTCGTCAGTTTCAGTGGGTAAGATATAGTATTGGCCCAAATCTCAATCCATGGTTGTTGCTGAAGAACTCTTTCGCTCTGCACTTCATCTGACTGCTCCTTGGGTAATTTCATCTCTTCGATTCGGTGAAGGCGAACGAAAATTAGAGATCTGGATTGACTTTATAAAGGGAGCAAAATTTCCTTGTCCTGAATGTAATTCATTAGATTGTGACATTCATGATACAACAACCAGAACCTGGAGGCATTTAGATTTTTTTGAGCATCAAACTTTAATTCATGGTCGAATACCTCGAATTCAATGCCCAAATTGCGGAGTAAAACAGGTAAAAATTCCTTGGGCAAGGGAAAGAAGTGGATTCACACTATTAATGGAAGCATTAATTGTCTTTTTTGCTACAACCATGCAAATCTCACAGATTTCAGAAAAATTACATATCCCGGATAAAAAAATCTGGCGAGTTGTTTCACATTACGTTGAAGATGCAAGAAAACGAGCTGATTATTCTAAGGTTACATCGGTCGGACTTGATGAGACATCCAGGAAAAAGGGCCATCAATATATTACTGTTTTTGCAGATCTTGCTTCAGGCTCAATCATTCACATTTGTTCTGGAAAGGATTCATCAGTACTCAAATCATTTTCAGGGTCATTGTTAACTCATAATGCTGATCCAAATCAGATTTCAGACTTTTGCAGTGATATGTCTCCTGCCTTCATTAGAGGAATATCTGAAGAATTCCCTCATTCCTCAATTATCTTTGATAAGTTTCATGTGATGAAATTAGTAAATGATGCAGTCGATGAAGTAAGAAGAAATGAACAACAAAGAAACAGGGTTTTAAAAAATACTCGTTATATCTGGCTAAAAAATCCTTCTTCATTAACTCAAAAACAAATAATTCTACTCGGGGGTTTAAAAGATATGAACTTAAAGACTGCCCGAGCGTATAACATCAAATTATCATTGCAGACGTTTTGGAATATGGAAGATCTACAATCAGCCCTATTTTACTTTAAAAAATGGTACTTCTGGGCGACTCACAGCCAATTGCCTGCGATGGTCAAGGTGGCAAAAACACTCAAAGAACATTGGAATGGGATAATTAACTTCTTTGAAAACCGTTTCTCAAATGGGCTGTTAGAAGGACTGAATAGTATGATTCAGGCTCTTAAAGCCAATGCAAGAGGATATCGCAATGATGAGAATTTCATGAACATGATCTTTCTCCGACATGGCAACCTTCAATTTAACTTACCCACATGAAACGACGAAGAGCCATTTAAATGTGTATTCCCTTCAGAGAATATTACAGAGGCATTTTACAAAAATATTAAGCCATTTGATGAAAAAATCGCTAATCTCCAAAAAGAGAATTTGATATTAACATCTATCCGTGACACCCTCCTCCCCAAACTCCTCTCCGGTGAACTCCCTATTGATAACCCTGAACAATTCACAGGTGTATCCTGACA
>JAKQQL010000207.1:0-2618 GCA_029564175.1 Candidatus Cloacimonadota bacterium | reverse complement strand
TTAGCATTAATGAACTCATTTGTATTAAATTTGAAAGAGAAGGGCAGGGGTTTTGCTCTGAGCTCTGAGCTCTGCGCCCTGAGCTACCCGCCCCTGCCCCGACCTTTCCCTAACAGAAAGGGTTTTGCCTATGCGAAGATAAAGATTTTCCGTAACTCCGGTTGCGGCCTGTGAAATGATAAATCAGGGGAATAGGAAATTGTTTCTTAACTAAAAATTTGATCATTATGAAAAAGCTTAATAAACTGGAGATTAATCCGGAAAAGTTAATGCAAAATGAGGAGTTATTAGTAATAAGAGGTGGATATGGTTGGCTAACTTGCAGAGTAAATGGAGTGATTTGCTGGAGTGCATCAATAGATAATTGCAATGATGCTCAGGAGGCTTGTAATAATGTATGTGGATCTTGGTCAGAAGCAATTTGTGTTGGCTGATTAATCTGTAAATGGAAGGGAGCCAAAAACTCCCTTCCATTTTAAATATTACTAATTGCTAAAGAAATACGGCAAAAAAGAGAACAATAATTCATATTTTTTATGAAAAAAGCATTAAAAGTTCTAACCTGTTGCCTATTTGTGCTAAGGTGTGGGAATCAAAATGATTATAAAGAAGAGCAGATAATTACTTTCAATTTGAAAGAAATCACAAAAACCACTAATGTTACGCTTTCTGATCTTGGATTTATAGATATTGATTATGTCCCATTGGAAACCAATGAGCAAGGTTTAATCCAAAGAACGATTAATTTGGGATCATCGGGCGACAAACTAATTGTTAATGAAAGTTATTTTATTATAAAACATTATAATACTATTTTGAAATTTGCGAATGACGGCTCGTTCGTTGCAAAAATTGGAAAAGAAGGACGAGGGCCAAACGAGTACCAAACCTGTCATGATGTGGAATCTGATATGGATGGTCAACGGATCTATGTAGTTGATGGATGGAAACAGAAATTATTCTTCTATTCTGATTCCGGGGATTTTATAAAAGCGATTGATTTTCCCTTTCAAGGATTTGGATATTTCAGGTTTGTTAACGGTAATTTTCTTTGCTACTATGACAATCATCTTGGGAATGTTGAGATCAGTTTTAATTTAATTGATACTAGTGGGAAAATAATTAAAAGCTATCCTAACAAGTATCCTTTTGTTAAATATAAAAATGATGCTTATGGGTTTGACCATGAAAATCTATTTTATAGGTTTGATGACCTACTATTCAAGAAAGAAGTATATTCAGATACTATATATGTTTACAAGCATATGGAGTTTATCCCTCATTTAGTTATTGAAGTCGGAGATAGGTTAATAACTCCGAAAATTCGATCTGAATTTGCTGGTTTAGAACTTGCTAAAAACTATATTTCGCCAAGGAATTTATTTGAATTTGGTGAATATGTTTACTACGAATTTACATATAAGTTTGATTTTTCCAATACTCTGAATTATAGTTTTATAGGTTCAAAATTAAGGGATTTTCAAGTTTTTATAAAACCGGAAAATGGAATAATAAATGATATGGATAGTGGCCCTAATATTTTACCTCTGACAATAAAAGATGATAATACATTGATCGGTTGTGTTGATGCCTTACAACTTAAAAGACATGTTGACTCCGAAACCTTTAGAAATTCAATATGCAAATACCCTGAAAAGAAAAAAGAACTTGAAAAACTGGCAAACAGACTTAAGGAGACAGACAATCCGGTTCTGATACTCGTAAGGTTGAAGCAATGAAAAACCGGAAAGGATCACAAATCCCAAAAATTATTCATCAGGTATGGGAAGGTAGGAATGGAGATGTCCCTGGTGATCTGCTTCTTCGTATGGCCGCTACATGGAAAAAAGAAAATCCGTCATGGGAATACAAACTTTGGAATTATTATAAATATCTTGGATTTAAGAAAAATCCTGATATTTTGAAACTGCTTTTAATGAATTAGACGCACTTTGAAATACCGTTGTCGGGAAACAGTCTGGTTTATGGTAACAGGAAAGCTTCAATTAAAATAACAGCTTTCCTAAGTCTTCATTGCTCTCACTGTGCAAGGGCTTTTGAGAAGATCAGGGATATGCTTAATAATAAAGAAGATATTCTTGTCAATCTTGTACTGATGGCGTCTGACAACAAAATGCTCACGACTCTTTATAACAATAACAGGCTGGGTAAAGAAGTGGAATCAATAAAACTACTGGAGCAATGGTTTAATGCTGATCCCTATTCCTGGTCAGGGATAACCGAAGGTCTTTGTATTCCTGAGGATATTGAAATCACAGGTAAGATCAGTGAAGAGAACGGACGTCTTTTTAAAGAATGCAATGTCATGGGTACTCCGACCTTTTTCATAAATGGTTTTAAACTTCCACCTCAGTATGAGATTGATGATTTAAGGTATTTCAGGGATATTTTTAAGGGAAAAGATGAAGTCAATATTAAAGTTGACGCTGTTAATTAATTAACAATAAATCAATTTATTAGCATTAATGAACTCATTTGTATTAAATTTGAAAGAGAAGGGCAGGGGTTTTGCTCTGAGCTCTGAGCTCTGCGCCCTGAGCTACCCGCCCCTGCCCCGACCTTTCCCTAACAGAAAGGGTTTTGCCTATGCGAAGATA
>JAKQQL010000203.1:0-2643 GCA_029564175.1 Candidatus Cloacimonadota bacterium | reverse complement strand
GTACTATCTTACTAGTACACCTCAAAAGTTTGCCGGTATTATAAAATATTACTTTTCTCGCCGGTATTATAAAATATTACTTTTCTTCGAATTACTGGCGGCAAGTATTACAAAGTAATACCATACTGGTAATTAATATTACAAAGTAATTACCATCAATGTTAAAAAATAAATAAAAATTGTTAAAAAAAAGCTTGCCAAGTAATTGTGTTTTGTGATAATATATTGAATATAAGGCGGTTAGAGCCAAAACCCGCGAGGGTATGTTCTTTGAAAATAAAATCGGTATTGAGTAAATAACCGCTGCAATGGCAGAGAGATGTTATCACTACTCAATACCAGTACTGGTCGAAAAAAAGCATGGTTTACATGCTTAAAACACGCCATAAAGGCGAAAAAAAGGATAAAACCATGAAGAACATCAAAGATATGAACATTATAGAATTGAATACCGTACTTGCTGCAATTGCAGCCAAAGAAGCCAAAGGTAAAAACCTGACAGCTCTTGAAAGCTTTCAAAAGGACATCATTCCAGCGCTAATTGCTGAAAAAGAGAATAGCGCAAAATTGCAGGAAAAAGTGAATAGCAGTAGAACAACAAAGGTAAGAACAACCAAAGAAGCTGACAACAAAGCTGTCATGCTTCTTGAAACATTCAAAGCATTAAAAAGCTTTGTTGTTTTCGCCGATACCCACAAAGAAGCCTGCAAAGTATTTGAAGATACCGCAAAGCTTCTTAAAATCACGGTAACCAGCGAGATTGTTAAAAGCTTTATTGATGTCTCAATTTTTCACAATTCACATAGCAATATCAAAAAACAAAATGATAGCAAAGGTAAGCCCTACCCGTACTTGCATTACAAAGGAATGATTATTACATTTGTGAATTTGCTCAAAGAAGCGGATATTCTTACAGGTAAAAAGCTTTTAAAATCTGATTTTGAAGCTTATTTTGATAGAGTATTAAAACAAAGCTATCAGGCAATAACAGAGCCTGATAAAAAAGAAGCCGAAAAAATTATTGCAGAATATTTTAAACCGGCAAAATAAAGGCCCGCTGTAAACATTACCGCGTAGGTTGCCGGTAGAATTCTACCGGCAACCTACTATAAAGGCCAAAGAATAGGTTTTAAAAAGGATAAAAAAATGGATAAAAAAATGGAAAAAAAAATGGAAAAAATGGATTTTTTCGCAAAATCTTATGACATTGAAGTGGAATTAATGCGAAATATCGAATTGATAAAGCTTGTGACAGCCGATATTAATCGGCTGTTGAATATGCCATTGTCGCAATCTGTAAAAACCACAGCAATTGTAGAATTATTCCACATTCTTAAAGATAATCTCTGATGAAATCCGCGCCCGGAGCCAATCCGGGCGCGGTTTACAATTTCCAAAATTTTTTTCGGCAGGGGTCTGCTTAATAAGGGAACCTACGCGTCCTCGACCAGATCACACATCTACCAGATCACCTATCTATCACAGTTATCACCTATCTATCACAGTTATCACCTATCTATCATCACCAGTTACTATTACAGATCACACATCTTATCAGTTTATATTACCAGATCACTCATATCACAGTCTATCATTTAAAATAATATAACATCTTCTATCACCAGCATCTTACCAGTCGATCATTTACTATTCTTCGCCCAGATCATCACATATACATGCACACTCTACCAGTTATCCACCACATCTACAATAGTTATCCACCACATCTCGACCACTTATCATTACATCTACCAGACCACTCATATCATTTAAAATAATATCACTTCTCCATCAGTTATCCTTCACAATCCTACCATCAGCCTACGCCAGTTACACCACCATCTCACCCTCTCTCCACACAATTTCCCCAACATTGTTTCATAAAGTATTCATGAGTTTATGAGCCGTCAGGCGAATAAATTTATGTTTCCAAAATTTCAGAAGGCCACCCCCTGTTTTTAAAAAGTTCAAAAATATACACAATAGAAAGTTGAGTTTTCAATATTATGGGTCGTTGTAAAGATTGTATTCATTGGTATCGTTTTTTGAAGTCTGAGAAAGTAGGCACTTGTGAAAAGGTTGATCATTTTGAAAATGAGGATAAGGTAGTCGGTTCTGGTGGTTTTGCTATTATCATTGAGACTCCAGATGATCAGGGTTTGGATTACAAGTTACAGACTGGCCCATTATTTGGTTGTGTATTATTTGAGGAAAGGAAGGGATAATCTTATGCAGATAGGTTTTTCTTTTGAGCCGGATTGTGGTTGTGATGACCCTGTTTGTATAGGTTTCAGTTTCAAGTGTCCATGTTGTTCCAAAGAGGTTGAGATACATCCCAGAGGTCTTGCGCAGTTATATTACATTGATATGTTGTATTCGTGGTCTGTTTGTGCTGGTAAGATTGTTCGTTGTCCACATTGCAAAGTTAAGTTAAAGGCAATTACGGGCAGTGATTATCTTGGGAAAGCTGAGTTTGAAATTGTTAAAAAAGAAGGGATAAATTTATGATCAGTAAAGTTATAAAATGCATCAATGGTCTACTTCAGCAGGCGTACATGAATGGTGTTGTTGTCAATTTTCAATGGCATGATGAGAAAGAGCTTTTGCAGGTTGAGTATGGTGAAGGTTATCAGGTTGAGGTTG
>JAKQQL010000140.1:0-11186 GCA_029564175.1 Candidatus Cloacimonadota bacterium | reverse complement strand
TTGGCTCATTTTTCTTTGTCTTTGGTTGATTCATGATCTACTCCTTGTCTTTTTTATTTTCAAATTCAATAAAACAAAGAGTTGGATCTGGATCAACCTTTTTTTTTATCTTTTTACACCAACTTTTGAGATGTTATCCTTGTAGCCTTTGTACAAGATCCTTCATCAAAAGTAATATATCAAGGTCAGATGATTCATTTATCTGAATTAGGTGGTGGAGTTACTCTTAATCCTCCAACTAACTTAGTGGCTCAGGTGAATGGAAATAACGTCAGTTTATCATGGACTGCTCCTGAAGCGGGTGATGCTACTTTAACTGGTTATAAGGTATATCGTGATGGAACAGTTATTACCAATAATACCATTACAACTACACAATATGCAGATTCAAATGTTCCTGCCGGAAATCATTCCTATTATGTAAAAGCTGTTTATCAGGAAGGTGAATCCGCTCCATCTAATACCGTTGATGTTACTATTGGCGGATCAGGCAACTTTGTTTTAGACGAAGGTTTTGAAGGTGCAACATTCCCTCCAACCGGTTGGACATTAGTAGATGCAGACGGTGATAACAATAACTGGGCTGTTTTTGAAAATGAAGGTGCTAATGAATATGCATACGAAGGAACAAAATGTGCTAAATCTGATTCTTATATTAACAATGTTGGTGCACTTACTCCAGATAACTATTTAATCACAAATTCAATTACATTGCCAGCAGGTGCTGCTTATACATTGACTTACTGGGTAGCTGCTCAAGATCCAGACTGGGCTGGTGAACATTACAGTGTTATGGTTTCAACTACCAATGCTCAGCCTGCAAGCTTTACATCAGTATTTTCTGAAACTTTAGCTAGTGGTGACTACGAACAAAGAACAGTTTCCTTACCTTATGCTGGTCAGAATATTTACCTTGCATTCCGTCATCACGATGTAACTGATATGTTTGCAATGAAAATTGATGCCATTAAAATTGAAGGTAATACTGCAACTGAAGGTAATAATCCTGTTGCTGTTAAAAATTCTTTAGGTAAAAACTATCCAAATCCATTTAACCCAAGTACAACTATCGAATACAGCATTAAAGAAAACGCTCATGTAACTATTGAAGTTTTCAATGTTAAAGGTCAAAAAGTTCGTACGCTTGTTAACGAAAACAAGACTACAGGTAATCATTCTGTTGTATGGAATGGTAAAGATGATCAGAACAAGAACGCAGGTTCAGGTGTTTACTTCTATAGAATGACCACACCTACTCACACTGCAACTGCTAAAATGATTCTTATGAAATAGTCCGAATCTCATACAATCCTCTAAACCCTGGCTTCGGTCAGGGTTTTCCTTTTAAAAAAAATGAGGATTTAACAATCCTCATTTTGAATAATCAATTATAACTTTAGAATTAGAGTTCTTGTTTCTAATGATCTTCCAGGAATTTATTGATTTTATATGCTGCTAAAGCCCCATCTCCTACTGCAGTCGCTACTTGTCTGAGTTCTTTTACGATTACATCACCTGCTGCATAGACTCCAGAAATGTTTGTTTGTAGGGAATTATCAGTTTTGATGTAACCATGATCGAGTTCAAGCTGATTTTCAAATAATTGAGTATTTGGGATCATTCCCACAAAAATAAAAATCCCATCAATCAATAGAGTCTCTTGCTGATGAGACACTGAATCTTCGATAAGGATTTGCCTATTCAGCGCATTTGAAAAGTCAAAAGAGCGTAAGGTAGAATTTAGCCTGACTTTTATCTTTGGTTCAGCTTTAAGCTTTTCAATAACGATAGGATCTGCTGTCAGATGGTCAAGATTCTGAATGATAACGATTTCTTTTGCATATTTTGCCAAAAACAGAGATTCTTCACAGGCTGAATTACCCCCTCCAATAACTGCAATTTTTTTGTCTGGATACATTGGCCCATCGCAAGTAGCACAATAACTTATCCCTTTACCTTTATACTGCTCTTCATTAGCAAGACCTAATTTTCGTGGTGAAGCGCCTGTTGTTATCAGAACACTTTTTGTTTTATAAATCGTCTCTCCTGATTTGATTTCTTTAATTTTGGGGCTTAAATCAACCGAATCAACGTAGGCATTGATAATCTTTAGACCAAAACTTTTAGCCTGACTTTCCATGTTCTGAGCCAGTTTTTGTCCTAAAACAGGTTCTGGAAAACCAGGGTAGTTTTCTACCCACTCTGTCCCTGCCATTTGACCGCCAGAGATAAACGCTTTTTCTATCATTAACGTGTTGAGTTTATATCTGGCTGCATAAAGCCCGGCTGTCAAACCTGCCGGGCCACCTCCAATGATAATCAGATCATAGATTTGAGAACTGTCAGTCTCATCTGCAATATTAAGATTAAAATCAAGCACATTCTCCTCCTGAATTATAATGAGGCTTTTATTTTTTCGATTAAATATTCTTCAGGAGCAGCTCCTTCAAGATATTCTGTATCGTTTACTATGGTTCGTGGCACTCCCTGAACCTGATATTTTATTGCAAGTGGAGTAAACTCAGAGGATTCAACCATATCTGCAGTAATATAATCATTCACATAAGCCATTTGATGAGCCAGAATCACTGCAGGAGGACAGTAAGGACATGTGGGTGATACAAATACCTGTAAATGAACAGGTTTTTGTATGTAATTCAAAAAGTCGATAGTTGATTTTTTTAACTGATGTCTGCCTGTTGAAACCAACATAATCGCAGAAATTAAAGATGAAAACTCATAGCCTGAAGGAATACCAAAGAATCGGATACCTCTGTCTTTTTCATCCATAACAACAAGTGCGGGGATTTTATCAATTTTATGCGCTTTAACCTGTTCAGTATCTTTTTGAAAATCATAGACTTCAAATTTAATCTTGTTTGAAGTGGATGCAATTTCTTCAACTAATGAGTGAGTTTCTTTACAAAACTGACATTCCATTTCCTGAGTAAAGAACTTCATTGTTACAGGTTTTTCTAATCCTTTAAACAAGTCTTTTACCTGATTGATAATTTTTTCATTGAGTAATGACATCTTGCTCTCCTTTTCTTTAATCTAATTCTTTGCTAATCTAGATAAGATAGTTATTAGATTGACTTTATTTATAGTATAAAGCACTTTGAAAAAAAAGCAAGAAAAAAGTAAAAAAATGTTCAAAGAAACAAAAAAAGTGAATTTGTTCATTTGATTACAGAATAATATGTAATTTATAGAAGTAAAAGAAGTGATAAGGAAACAATAAGGAAAGGATAAGGAAACAATAAGGGAAGAATCCAAAAAAAATACAAAAAGCTGTAAAAATTATTTTACAGCTTATGATAAAAAATAAATTAAATCATTCTGGTGTATATCAGTATCATTCCAACCATGATAATAATGCTGAGAATCAGGTTAATGGTTCTGTTGATTAGTATTTGTCTTTGAAGTTCATCAAGCTCTGTCCGTGTATCTTTCAGTTTTCTTTCCAGTCTGACAATCAGATTTTCAATCACATCTATTTTCTCTTCAGTTTTATCATGGTGTTTAATTCGATTATCATGTTCTTTGGATTTCATCCAATTACTTAAGAAAGTGCTCACTACCGGTACAAGTTTCAATAAATTCATATTCATAAATCCTCCACAATATCTATGTCAATATTTGCACAGATTGCAGAATATGTCAAGTAAAAAGTGTCTAAAGATGATAAAAAGTCTTATCATGCTTTCATTTTCAATAAGCATTTCAAGATAATTGTAAACTTGCCGTCTTAAGAATAGACCAGCGTTTGTCTAAAGATACTCACAGAGCAGATCAACAAAACTTTCACTTGACACAAATAGACTGATGAAATTTCGTAAGATTATATAAAATCTCAGTTATAAAATATGGAGTATATATGAAAAATGAAAATAAAATCGTAAAAATTAGAAAAAATAGTATTCAAGACTGGGTTGAAGCTATTTTATGGGCTTTTGTAGTCGCAATGATTATTCGAAATTATACCTTTCAGAATTTTAAAATTCCTTCATCTTCAATGGAATCTACACTGCTCATCGGGGATTATCTGGTTGCAAATAAAATGAAATATTTCTTTACAGACCCAAAAAGAGAAGATATTGTTACATTCAGATATCCTGCAGATCCTCTAGAACCAGAACCACGTGAACAATTTGTTAAGATATTGCCTCCTGTTTACTGGGACAAAGAGAAACATTTTCTAACCTGGTATGAAAAAAAGAATGTAGTAAAACGAGTGATCGGTATGCCAGGTGATACAGTAGAAGTTCGTGATAAAGATATATATATTAATGGTGAACTCTTCAAGAAAAATTATGAACAATATATGGATTACAGAGTGATACCTCGTGATTATGCCCATATTCAGTGGGACCCAATAATGAGTAAGGATCAAAAAGGGATTGTTATGGGCTCAAGAGATAATTTTGGACCAATCGTTGTTCCTCAGGGTAAATATTTTGTTTTAGGGGATAATCGGGACCTAAGTGCTGATAGCCGATATTGGGGATTTCTTGACAGAAAAGATATAACAGGTACACCGTTACTAATCTTCTTTTCAAGATCAGAAGATGGTGAAACCAGATGGAATCGCTCGTTCAAACTCATCAAGTAATAGAACACTTATATATACATGTTCCATTCTGTCTGAATAAATGCCAGTATTGCTCTTTTTATTCAGAATCAACTCAAATTTCAGAGAATAATGAAGAGATAAAATATTATTTGCTGGCACTGGAACGTGAAATCAGATATTATCAGCAACTATTTGATTTTCAATTAAAAACAGTGTACTTTGGTGGAGGAACCCCTTCATTACTAACACCAGAGCAAATGAGTACTATTTTAAATGTCATCTTAAAAAAATCAGGAGTTCATACCACAGAGCTTCTGTTTGATAATATCCCGAAAAGTGATGAAATAGAAATTACGCTTGAATGTAATCCAAACACGATTAATGATGAGAAACTCGCAAGATTAAAACATTCAGGAATTAACCGGATCAGTATGGGTGTTCAGTCATTTAACAATCAAATACTTCAGTATTTAGGACGAATTCATGACTCTGATATTGCTGAAAACGCGATAAAATCAGTAAAGAGAGCTGGTTTTAAAAATTTTTCAGTTGATTTAATTTATGGGATACCAGATCAGAGTAAAGCGATGTTCCTCTCTGATATCAATAAATGTGTTGAATATCAGGTGCCTCATATTTCATTTTATGGATTAAGCCTTGATGAAGAGGTTCCCTTGTATCGTGATTTGAAGAAGCTACCAAATGAAGATGAAGTATGTGAACAATATTATTCAGCACAGAAAATCTTAGAAAATCAACAGTATTTGCCTTATGAAATATCAAATTTTGCACTTGAAGGATTTCATTCCAGACATAATATGGCTTATTGGCAGGGTAAAACATATCTTGCTGCCGGTCCTTCAGCTTCGGGATACTTAAAAGCGTGTAACAGAGACATGAAATATTTACGTTATACGAACTCTGCAGATTTAAAAAAATATAAAGACAAATGGCTTATTAACGTACATCAGGATTTTGAACAGGTAGAGATGATTAATCAGGAAGAAGCAGAGAAAGAGTTTATTATTACTCGCTTGAGATTGAAAGATGGCATACAACTGAAGGAATACCAGGAAAATTTTTTAAAGGATTTCTCGATAGTTTATCAGAAGCAGATTAAAAAATTAGTAAAGGCTGATCTCATTCATGTTACAGATCAATCCCTTTGTATTAAAAGAGAACATTATCTGTTGATGAATGAGATAATTTTGGAGTTTATTTAATGATATTAATCAATCTGGATAAAAACATAAAACAGGAGACATATAAATGAGAAAACTTTTCATCATTATCTTCATCACTTGTTTAACTCAATTGTTTGGAGAATTGCTTATACCAATGGATATGACTCAAACAAATCATCTGAAAGCCTATGGAATTGCATTTAAATCTGTAAAAGAAGGACAGAAAGTAAAATGGCTGTTAAATTACCGTGGTGGTGCTCTCATCATGAATGATACTCAGGAGTTTAGAAACGACTGTAACATTCGTGGGGTGAGTTTTGAAATTATTTCTGGTTCTGATATTGCCCTGATAAATGACGAGATAAATGCGAATAATATGGAAGTTGTTACGCTCGAAAAAGAACCGAAAATTGCTGTTTATACACCTCCTAATACAAATCCCTGGGATGATGCTGTTACGCTTGCGTTAACTTATGCTGAGATTGATTATGATAAAGTATGGGATGAAGAAGTTATAAATGGGAAGCTGGTTGATTACGACTGGTTGCATTTACACCATGAAGATTTTACTGGTCAGTATGGGAAGTTTTATGGTTCATATAGAAATGCACCCTGGTATATCAATGAAGTGAAATATAATGAGCAAATGGCTCAGCGTTTAGGCTATTCAAAAGTTTGGCAGCTAAAACATCAGGTTGCAGATAAAATTAGAGAATTTGTGATAAATGGTGGGTTTCTATTTGCCATGTGTGGAGCAACAGATACGATTGATATTGCGCTTGCCTGCTATATGACAGATATATGTGAAACCGCTTTTGATGGGGATGGTATTGATCCTCAGTACAAAAGAAAAATTGATTTCTCAAGAACTTTTGCTTTTGAAAATTTTGATATCATCACTAATCCTTATGTCTATGAGTTTTCGACAATTGATGCAAGTGACTACGCACAGTTAAGAGGAGCTGACGGAGATTATTTTCAACTTTTTGATTTCTCTGCTAAATATGATCCAGTGCCAACAATGTTGATTCAGAATCATACCAATGCAATCAATGGATTTCTGGGTCAAACTACTTCTTTCAGAAAAACCTTTCTGAAAAATAGTGTGATTATACTAGGCGAAACACCTGGCTCAGATGAAGCAAAGTATATTCATGGAAACATAGGGAAGGGGACTTTTACTTTTTATGGTGGGCATGATCCAGAAGATTATCAGCATAAAATTGGAGATCCAGAGACTGTTTTAGACTTACATAAAAATTCAGCCGGTTACAGATTAATCTTAAATAATGTTCTGTTTCCGGCTGCAGAAAAAAAGAAACTTAAAACTTAGAATACCTTTTGAATTGCGTTATAGAGATAATCTATATCAGAATCATGATGAAAGTGGGACAAAGAAAAACGTATAGCCCCTGTTTTTTCTGTTCCCAAGAACTGGTGCGCTAATGGGGCACAGAATAATCCAACTCTGCATTCAATCTGATAATCGTCAAACAATTGTTGAGCCAGCTGAACATGATCTGTTTGATGATGAACCAGAGAGAACAGATAACCTTGTTTTTCTGGATTAACTGCTTTGAGTATTTTAAATCTGGAGTCATCAGACAGTTGATTTACAAGTTCATGGAAACGCTTGTCTGTAAATTTTTTAGGTGTGTGGTTTTTTAAACTTGCATTGAGACCAAAGATTCCTGCCATATTCTGAGTACCAGCTTCAAAACGATCTGGGAAGATTTCTGGCATTTCATACATTGAAGAAAGACTACCTGTTCCTCCGTATATCAATGGGTCAAGAGACTCCGGATTTTTAGCATAAAAACCACCAATACCCATAGGTCCATAAAGACTTTTGTGTCCTGTAAAGGCAAGAAAATCGATATTCCATTCATCTCCAAAAATTGGATTTTGTCCAGCAGACTGAGCCGTATCCAGCATAATCTTTACTTCAGGAAATTGATTCCTGAATGCCTGAATATCCTGAATAAGACCATTGACATTACTTTGATGATTGATTACAACAAGTTTGGTTTCTTCTCTGATTTGATTTGATATCTCTTGCAAATCTAAGGTGCCATCTTCAAAAGCTTTTAAAATCTCTACCTGAATTCCTTTTGTTTCAATCAGATGATGAAGACAACGTGTAACTGCGTGATGTTCAAGAGGAGATATAAGGATATGATCACCTTCTTTGAGGAATCCATTTAAAATCGTATTGATTGCTATGGTTGCATTAAATGAAAAAAACAGATGATCACTTTTTGCAACATGAAAAATATCAGCAAGTAACTGACGAGTTTCAAAAACTGTTTTAGCTACTTTGATATTGATATCACCGTAAGTTCTTCCATAATTACGGCCAATATGGTTGATATAATTGAGCATCGCATCCCCAAGCTCTTTTGGCTTGGGGAAACTGGTTGCTCCGTTATCAAAGTATGTATTATAAGTTATCATTAGAATTTAATCGCAGTATAGATGCTGATAGATTTATTTGTCTCGTCATCACCTTGAATTTTGCCGTTACCATCTTTATCTTCAAATGTATAACGATAATCAAAATTCATAGAGACACCTGAAGAAATTTCATAACCTAAAACATAACCCATGATTGTGCTTGGTGTTTTCCATTCGCTTAAATCATCTACGTTATCCTGAGAATAATATGCTTTTGCAGTAGATAACTTAGGTACTTTTGTGATATTCAAATCGCCGTTTAAAGTTTTAGCGTTCATGTTATCACCCTTTAAATCCTGATAACCGATATTTAGATAAGCCCATTTGAACATATCAATACCTAAACCTGCATAAAAACCATCCATTGCTTCAACACTCTCTAAAAATTGTTTTTTAGTAATAACCTGTTTGCCGAATGTACGAGCTCTTTCAATTTCATAGGTATTATTAAAATAACCGAAGAGGAATTCTTCACCGGCATGTCTGAACTCTGCATAGGCAGAAACTGGACCAAGGTTGAATTTTACACCAGGAAATGCAAAACCAAAACCATAATCAATGATTTGTGCAGCCTGAGCATAGATATCTAATTTCATCATGTCAGTTGAAATCAGTGGTAAACCAAGATCAACACCTACGATAGAGACCGTAGAAGTCATTTCTTTATATTTTGGTAAGTATTGAGTTTGAGTTGAGTCAATCACTCCTCTGGCTACTAAAGTATCTATAATCTCATTGGTATTTGGTAGTCCCTGAAGATCAAGAGCCCATTTATCTCTTTGGGTTACAAATTTTTTGTCATTTGGATAAGCATCAATGGCATCAGGATATCCATCTCCGTCAGTATCAAAAAGTCCATTATATTCATTAAAATCAGATGCAAATGATGCCCCTGCTACTAATTTAAATACGGGTAAATCGTAGCTTGCTCTTGCACCCAAAACCATTCCCGGTTTATCCGCAAAGGCTTCTTTAAAGTTATTGATGAAAAGTTCAGTGCCTACCGGACCAATCTTCATGGATGTTTCCATACCAATACGTTTATAAGTTGGATATTGAACCATATTGGAGTAGTTATTTAATATAATGCCATATCCTAAGCTGGCATTTTCCAGACCACCCACTTTTAAGTAAAAAGGATCTCCTTTTTTTGCCCAACGGATATAATAAACTTTATCAAGGTAATCTTCAAATTCATCCCAGTCTTCTTCGCGAATATTGCCCTGATCGTCAATGTACAGTTGAATATCTAACCCAAATCCCAGTTTCCAGATTGGTAAGTCAGCACGAAGTCCAATTTGCTGATAATTTGTGTTGTTGATAGTTGTGGCACCAATAATGACACTGCCACCCATCTTGTCTTCATTGTCTTGTGCATACAGAAATCCCAGACTTAAGCATAGGATTAATGTCATACTGATTAATCTGATTACTCTCATTTTTTCTCCTCATCATTTTTCTCTGTATTAATTTTGTAAAAAATTCCCCTGTCTTCTTTTTTTTCACAAATAATTCCCTGTTCGGTTAAATAGCGCAAGTATTTGATAACGGTATTGACATGAAGATCCATAACACTCATAATCTCCTTTAGAGTACATGGACGTCTTTTGATTAGTTCTGTTATGTCATCAATCTGAGTATAAACATGAACAGGAGCGTCTTTTGATATACTGATTTTGGCAATAATCTCCACAGGTAATGGCTCAAATAATGCCTTGATACGTAATAGATTTTCTTTGCTACTGGCCGTTACCCATTCTTCTGTCCCAGGTCTGTCTAGGGTGTTTAACTGAATTTTATCTGGCTGAATTTTTCTGCAGGCTTCTTTGAGCAGGCTTAGTTCGGCTTCTGTATCATTCAATCCTTCGATGATAAATATCTCCAGGAATATCTTTCCTTTAAAAATTTTTCTGAATTCAATCAATCCATTAACCAATTCAGCTGCTTTTAAATCTGGATGATGACGGTTGATTTTATCAAAAATAGGTTCACTCACAGCATCCAGAGAAGGTAAAATTAAATCAACCTCTTTGACATCATTTCTGATATTTTTATCGGAGAGTAAAGTACTGTTTGTGATTAAGGCTAAAGGATATTTAGGATAGTGTGATTTGATATATTGAATCACTTTTTCAATTTCAGCGTGTAATGTCGGTTCACCGGCACCTGAAAATGTAATGTAATTTAATTTTGGCTGGCTGGCTAAATAGTCATCCAGCTCTTTCAGGATTTCATTGATGGGGATGTAGTTACTTCTGTCGAGGGTTAAATGATTTGTTCTGCCTACTTCGCAATAAACACAATCCAGAGAACACACTTTATAAGGAATCAAATCAATTCCGAGAGACAATCCCAGTCTTCTGGACAGAACTGGCCCAAACAGATGTTTGTATTTCATAATTTTTTACTGTAGCATCTGATCAACAAATGCATTTGCCTTTTCTATTTCTTCATTAACTTCGTCATTAATCGTATTAAAATCTATTTTTTTTACTTTGTTTAAGCGATTCCAGGCGAAGGATGATGGAATTTCCTTGTAAATTCGTTCATGTCTGACTGGATTGACATAGAAATTTGAGATCGTATTGACAATATTAACAAGACAGCATAATTCAACATTGTCTTGTGATTTTTCCGGTCTATGATGATACAAAATAGCCGCCTGAATATGACCAGGAATTTTCCAACGATCAGCCAGCCAATAACCTAACTCCATATGAGTTGCGCCGAGTACTTTTTGTTCAATTTCATATTCCTGATCCTGAGGGAAAAGTTCCATATATTTACGAATATTGACAAATTCAGGATGAAAATACTGATCAAGTATGATCTTCCCAATATCATGGATTAAACCGGCAGTAAACTCTTCTCCATGAAATGGAATCCCTAGCTTTCTGGATAACCATCGGGAAAGATGGGCAGTGTAAATTGAATGTTTCCAAAATGCACTGTGATCAAAAAGTTTTTCGCCTTCA
>JAKQQL010000139.1:0-15530 GCA_029564175.1 Candidatus Cloacimonadota bacterium | reverse complement strand
TTGGCTCATTTTTCTTTGTCTTTGGTTGATTCATGATCTACTCCTTGTCTTTTTTATTTTCAAATTCAATAAAACAAAGAGTTGGATCTGGATCAACCTTTTTTTTTATCTTTTTACACCAACTTTTGAGATGTTATCCTTTTTTGTACTACTTAATGATCAAAGATCATCAGAATTATGTTGTTATTTATCTTAGTTGTTTTATATACGGTTGTCAATAAAATTTTTGATTTTTTTTAAAAATCGTTATTGTCAAAGAGACTATGTTGAACTCCTTCAATGAATATCAGAAAATATGCACATATACTTCCATTTTGCAGATTATTAACAGATTGTGAGGGAATTGTAATATAACTGTTTTCTCCAGAAAATAAATAAGACGATTCAGGCACATTGAATCTATCTGTCGATAAAATAGTTTCATTAACAATCCCATTATTTCCATATCCGCTTTCATCATGTGCATTTTTATTAAAAGGATAATAAGCAATCAGACCATTTTCTGGAATTGCACAAAGACAAATCAGATTACAAAATATCCATATAAGCAAATAAACAGATTTCATAATATTTCCTCCTAAAAAATTTAGATAAAACCCCTAAAAATTTTGTTACGTTTACGATGAATTCAATCTTAAAATGATAAAAAACCTCCCCCTTGTATATCATTTTTTCTGATACCTGATCAGAAAAGATTTCTATTCCAACGACACCCCATATCTACATTGTTGATTTTAAAATTTTTAAGTTTATTCAAAAATACAAAAATATACGACTCTATGTCAAGAAAAAAAACAGCAAAATTGTATTTTTTTCTCAAAGTGCTTATCAAAAGTGTTTTCATAATACTATACATTGCAATATATTGCAATTAAAGTTACTCTACTTTGTTATTTTTATCTTCAATATTATTATTTCTCTATAAATTATGTGTTTTTTTAATCTTTTAAAAAATAAGATATTATAATGCAAACTAATGAAATTATATTAATGTATTATAAAATATATTAAATAAAAAACATGTCTAAAATGATCAGTAGAAATATACTAAATGGAGCTTTCAAAGCGCTGTACAACCAGATACTAAAAAAACACCATGAAAAATCGATTCTATGAGCCTTATATATGGCAAGCAGGGTTGCTTGCCCTACACATCCGATTCCATCATATACTTCATAATCTTAACAGCGTTGGTGGCTGCACCTAATCTGACATTATTCGCCACATTCCAGAACTGGATGGAATGGTTGTCATAAGCATGTCTGACTCTGGAAACATGGGATTCATTAGAGTTTTTCAGCTCATAGGCAGTCATATATTTCTCAGCATATTTAACAGCCGGTGCTTTTTTCAGCACATTACATACCTTATAAATTTCTACTTCTTTCTCAAATTGAACAAATACTGATTCTGAATGACCATACATCACAGGTACGCGGGTAACTGTTGCACACACTTCCAGTTCCGGTTTACCAAGAATACGGCGACATTCATAATGTATTTTTTCTTCTTCTTCGCAGTAGCCTTCCTCATTGATTTCACCAATTTGAGGCACCACATTCAAGTCTATATGACGGGGAAACTCGCCATTTTCATAAGAGCCAAGCCGTTGTTCTTCAAGTGTCATTATTCCTTTATGTCCTGCTCCAGAAACTGATTGAAAAGTAGTAACAAGTACTCTTTGAATTTTGTAATGTGTATCAAGCGGTTTTAAAGCCAGCACCAGTTGAATGGTGGAACAGTTTGGGTTTGAGATGATACCTTTATAATTTTGTAACAGGTCGCCATTGATTTCGGGTACGATTAAAGGAATCTTTTCATCGCGTCTGAATGCAGAAGAGTTATCAATTACCGTATTACCTGCTTCAGCAGCTATAGGAGCAAACTTTTTTGAGACTTTTGAACCGGCTGAATACAATAAATAATCAAAGGATTCTTTCATACTTTCTTCGGTTAATTCTTCCACTATTATATGATCATTTCTAAATTTGATTTTCTTTCCGGCAGAACGCGAAGAGGCAAACAAACGGAGTTCTTTTACAGGTATCTCAAATTCATCGAGATTTTTTATCATCATCATTCCGACTTCACCGGTTGCACCAACTATTCCGATCTTCATCTTTCCCTCACTTTAAAACGATTACACTGATCTAATCGACCTGATTAGATTTGGCAAGCAGGGTTGCTTCCCCTACTTAGTACGAAATTCCATAAGTCATAAAATTATGCAAGTATTTTTTTATTCTAATTGATCTTTTTCCATTGTCCATAGTAAAAATGCGTATGTAAAGGCTGTTTCACGTAGAGAACTATATCTGTCACCTGATCCGCTGTGTCCTTCATTCATATTCATTTTCAGTAAAAGCACACGCTTATCCTGTTTTAATTTTCTTAATTTAGCAGTCCATTTCAATGGTTCCCAGTAAGCTACGCGTGAATCTCTAAATCCTGCATTAATTAATAAATAAGGATATGATTGCGCTTTCACATGATCATAAGGTGAGTATGATGCGATATAATCAAAATATTCTTTTTCGTATGGATTTCCCCATTCTTCATATTCTGGAATTGTCAGAGCCAATGTCGAATCCAACATCGTACTTAATACATCAACAAAAGGTACGTCAGCTACCGCCGCATGAAAAAGCTCTGGTCTCTGATTGATTACTGCGCCAATCAGCATTCCGCCGGCACTGCCACCATTAATTGAGAGTTTTTCTTTTGATGTATAGCCTTCTTTGATCAAGTATTCTGCACAGGCGATAAAATCATTAAAAGTGTTTTTACGGTTAAGTAAACGACCCTGTTCATGCCATTCTTTACCAAGTTCTCCTCCGCCACGGATTTGAGCTACGGCATAAATCCAGCCTCTATCCAGAAGACTTAAACGGGCTGATGAAAAATAGGGATCTTCAGAACTGCCATAAGACCCATAAGCATACAAGAGACAAGGATTATTTCCTTTAAAAAGGTCTTTACGATAAACCAACATCATCGGAATTTGTGTCTGTTCGTCAATCTCAACATAAACTGTTTTTTCTTCATACAAACTTTTATCATAAGGGGTCTGTGGATTGTATTGTTTTAAAATCCGGTAATTTTCCCGTTTGTAATGAGGATTAGATTCCATTTCTTTCAAGTTGACCTGATATAGAATAGAAGGCTCTGTCATGGAATCATAGGAAAATCTCAGGCTGTCTGAATAAGGATCTAAATTGGTATCGCATACAATAGAATAGTTTGAACTGTCAAAATTAGGTGAAAATTCATAGCCATTTTCTCTGTTGATGACACGGATTCTATTTTGACCATCTATTCTTTCTGATACTATCATATAATCTTTAAAATGCAAAACATCGTTGAGTATCTTTCTTTGATTGCCTGAAAACAGCAGACGGGTCTTGTTAAAATCATTCTCATTTAGCACTTCATAATACTGATAATTTGCTTCATACTCATTTGAATAAATGAAAAATTTTCCATTAAAATGATCGGGATAGATTTCAATATTAGTACGTCTGGAGTTAATGAGTTTTGGCTTATCATTTGGATGATTAGCTGAGAGATACCAATTCTCAGTAGTTGTTTTACTGGAAGAACTAATCATAATATACTCTTTGCTTCGTGAAAGTCCGGCTGATAGGTAAAAGGCTTCATCATTTTCTTCCATAATCAACTCATCGTTTGCAGGGTCAGTGCCAAGAATATGTTTATAAATACGATAAGTACGATATTTTTCATCCTGAAGTGAATAAAGAAAAGTTTTACTATCATTAAACCATACGACTCCTTCAGCATTGGTAATCTTTTCAGAATAATGCTGGTTATTTCTAATATTCTTAATCATCATGGTGTATTGTTCAGCCCCTTCAAAATCGACAGAATATGCCAGCAGAGAGTCATTGGGGCTTACCTGATAGGTGCCAACAGAGAAAAAAGCTTTTCCCTTTGTCATTTTATTTTCATCAAGCAGGATTTGTTTTTCTTTAGATTTCAGATTTATCCTATAATTGATACCATAAGACTGACCTTTTTTGATTTCATAATAATAAAACCAATCTCCTTTTTTGTAGGGTACGCTCACATCATCTTCACGAATTCTGTTTTTCATTTCATCAAATATTTGATTTTGCAGTTTATGAAAGGACTTTGATACTTTTTGAGTATATTTGTTTTCTGCTTTAATGTACTTCATTACTTCCGGCAGATTTTTATGTTCTCTCATGTAGTCGTATTCATCTGTCCATTCAACCCCATGAACAGACTTAATTACGGGTTTTTCTGGTGCTATTGGGGGAGTTGGTTTTGCTGACAATGAAGCCAGAGTCAATACAATGAATAATATGATGGCATTTTTTTTCATTTCATTAATCCTTTATACTTGGAATTACAGACAAAATTTTAAATTCTGGTAAAAATGACAAGTTAATTTTCCAGCCAGAAATCACGTAATTCTTTTAATGAACAAATCCATGCATCATTTTTATAAGCATATCGTAATATACGGTAATAGAGTTTTCCCCAACCTGGATAATCGACATTGTCAAATATGGTATTATGCCACAAGATAGAAAGATGAGAACAGTTATTTCGTGAGAGTTGTATCATTCGCTTGATATGCTTGAAAGACTTTCTTACAGACATCTTCATCGCTTTTTCCGAATACAGAGTCGTATCCATCACAATTAAAGGAATTTCTAATATCTTAAATGTTTTGTTTTCTTTTAAATTATAGGGGAAAAATGGAAAGGAGATTCCTGCCCTGTATCCAATGTTTTCCCAAAAACCTAAGGTAGAATCATATTCAAAACCGGCATTTTCCAGTATTGCGAAGGACTTTTGATAATCAAAACTCAGATAATGATTACGGTAGCCCTGACAATCAAAATGAGCTGTTTTTAAGTTATCAAATTCTTCGTTAATTGTATCCTGATCGAAAGCAGCTGTTTTTGTCCCGTGAAGTCCAATTTCATTGTCTTCCAGTATTGTTTTTAAAGATGTCCGAATCTGAGGATTAAAAAAGTACTCCTGGCGTTTATCAAGCGTTTGAGAACCAGCCAGAAGAAAGAAGGTCGATTTTGCATAAAAGAGGTTTTCTATTCTTTTGATTTTTTTCATTATTCCTTCAGGGCTGTAAAAAAAACTTTTTGTAAGCCAATGTCCGACTATTTTGTATAATGATTTTAAAGGCTTTGTACTGATCCGTTTTTTATTAAACTGAATCATACTGTCAAGATAGTCTTTTGACCAAAATTCCCAGTAATCAATATCATGCGATATTGTTAAAGCAAAAAGACTTTTATTGGGCCATTTACGTTGTTTGGAGAATTTCTTTAACACATATTCCAGACATAATTCAAACATATGGCAATATCTGTCAACTACTGGCAATTCTGTGAAATTCCAGTAATACTGGAGTGATGATTTGTAATCGTAACGGTCACCAGGAAACATTTCTTTGTCATCCGCATATTCCTGCCAGCAGGTTAAGAAATAAAATGCAGAAGCAATAATATCTTTATTGATTCGAATTGATGTTTCTCCGCTAAAGAATATGGGTCCCTGAGGTGAAAACAAAAAAGGGATATATTCTTTGCCATATTTAAAAAAATTAACTTTTTCTTTGTCATATACAGGTATCTGATATTTTTTTTGTTCATTTCTTTCAACATAAAAAAAATCGACAGCTTCCGGATTATGATGAATCATCACTGGATAATCTCTGCTGGTGGGTGTACCATAATAGATATGTACTTCTTGCTTGGCGTAATTGTATTCAAATGAGGGGCTTAACCCCAATATCCTGCAAAAGGTTCGAAAGATATATTCTGCTTTGGGCATAAAGCTTTTTTCAACATTCAACAGGATATTGAGTGTTTGGGATGTTTCTTCAAAAATTGTGTTATTTGTCATTCTTTTATAAAGACCTCTTCAAATATCTCATCTATATTTTTGACGAATTTCACGTCAATTCCTTTTTTGATGTCATCAGGTAACTCTTCGTAATTATCCTGATTATCAAAAGGAAAGAGAATTTTCTTGATACCAGCCCTCTTAGCCGCCAAAAACTTTTCTCTGACGCCTCCTATTGGCAGAACCTGACCGTAAAGGGTAATTTCGCCTGTCATTGCAATGTCATGACGTACTTTTTTTTTCATGATTACAGAGGCAATGGAGGTTGTAAGTGTAACACCAGCAGAAGGCCCGTCTTTTGGAACAGCTCCTGATGGTAAATGAATATGTAAGTCCGTCTTATCAAGCTGGTCAATCTGAAGTGTGTATTTTTCATAGTTTGATTTTAGGTAACTGAGCGCTATTTTTGCACTTTCCTGCATCACTTCACCTAGCAAACCGGTTAGTATTAACTGCCCTTTACCAGGCATTTTAGATGTTTCACAGAACAGAATCTCTCCACCATAAGCTGTCCAGGCGAGTCCGGTTACAATGCCGATTTCCGGCTTTCGGTTAGCCAGTTCCATCTGGTATTTACGTCTTCCCAGATATTTTTTTACGGTTTTATCAGTTACCTGTATTTTCTTTGTTTCGCCTTCAGCCACTTTTCTGGCAATCTTACGCATGATATTAGCAATCATTCTTTGCAGAGTTCTAACTCCTGATTCGCGGACATAATAGCGGATAATTTCTTGTATGGCAGAGGTTTGAATTACCACATTTTTCCCAGTTATTCCATTATTAGACATTTCTTTAGGCACCAGATACTTACGGGCGATCTCCACTTTTTCTTCTTCAATATAACTGGAAAAATTAATGATCTCCATACGATCTCTCAATGCCGGAGGAATTGTATCCAGTGAGTTGGCGGTTGTAATAAAGAAGACTTCTGACAAGTCAAAAGCCAGATTGAGATAATTATCGACAAAGGTGCTGTTCTGTTCCGGATCAAGTACTTCCAGCAGAGCAGATGCAGGATCACCTCTGAAATCTTTACCGACTTTATCAATTTCATCGAGCATAAAAAGTGGGTTTGCTGTCCCGCAACGCTTAATTTCATTGATGATTTTACCAGGCATAGCGCCAATATAGGTACGCCTGTGCCCTCTGATTTCAGCCTCATCATGAATACCGCCCAGAGACATACGGATAAACTCTCGATTCATCGCTTTGGCAATGGATTTACCCATAGAGGTTTTACCCACACCCGGAGGTCCTGCAAAACAGAGAATGGGTCCCCGCATTTGATTTTTCAATTTCTTTACGGCAATAAATTCGATAATTCTTTCTTTCACCTGTTCCAAACCAAAGTGATCAGTAGAGAGGATTTGGTCGATTTTTGGCAAGTCAAGTCTGTCTTCACTTTTTTTTGTCCAGGGGATACTTACCAGCCAGTCAAGATATGTCCGAATCACATTGTATTCACTGGAAGCCGGAGGCATCAGGTTTAAACGACTCAATTCTTCCATGGCCACTTCATAAACATGAGGGGGTAAATTTGCTTCACTGACTTTCTTTTTCCAATTTTCTACTTCGTGTTCCGATTCGTCTGATTCGCCCAGTTCTTTTTTGATAGCTTCAAGCTGTTCACGTAAATAGAATTTTCTCTGATCTTCATTCATTTCAAGTTGAAGATTGTTACGAATAGAGTTTTCAATTTTACGAACTTTTACCAGTTCAGCTAATTCTTTATTCAGCAATTCATAGCGTTTTAACAAATCATTTGTTTCCAGAATTTTTTGTTTAGCAGTTACATCGATAGGGATATTACCTGCAATAATATCACATACCCTGCTATGTTGCTTAATTGACTTTAACCCGATAATCAGGTCTTTATTCATATCTTCCGCTTCTGAAATGAATTCTTCCAGCATCTCGATAGTAATCTTCCGATGTGCTGATATCTTGACGTCATCATCAAGGTTTTCAGGGATATTAAAGGCTTCCACCATCATAAAAGGGTGATGTTGCGTTATTTTTTCTATCTTAATTCTCGATACCCCCTGAAGTAAGAGGCTAATCGTTCCATCATTATTTCTCAGCATTCTTAAAATGGATACGACTGTACCGGAATCGTACACATCTAAATCTCCAGACGGAGTGCTTCCTCTTTGTAAAAAGAATCCCATCACTTTATCATTTGCCAGGGCATAATCTACTACACGTATCATTTGCTCATCTGCAATAACAAGAGGCAACATCAGATAGGGAAACATGACAACATTATTGAGTGAAATTACCGGCAGTGTTCTGGGTATTTGACTATTGATACTCATGCTCATCTCCTGTTATACTTTATTTTCTAATATAGTATAAAAAATTATGATAAAAGTCAAATAATTTTTTCATCCAGATGATTTTTTCTTAAAAATCTTTCCTCAGACATCCTGTCTTATTCAGAAATCTGTTTTTAATTACTTCATGAACATTATCAGAAACCAGTTTAAAAAGCCAGATTAAAATATTTTTTATCAATTCATCAATATCATTTCTCTTAATCTATATTATCAGAATATCATATAAAAATCAAAAAAAATCAATATGAATCTCGAATGATTCACTTATCTATCCTGTAGAAAACATCTCTTTTCTCTTATTATCCCTCTTGTAAAAACCATTATTAGTTTCTGTAACTTTGCAGTTCTAAAGAAAGATTAAAGAGAAATGAAAGAAGATAAAAAGAGGAATGAATGAAAAATGTTCTGATTTTATTTCTGAAAATAAGTCAGACAGAAAGAGCACTCAGGAAGAATGAATTATTGTTTAAAAAAAAAAGAAAAGCCTCTAATGAGGCGTCTTTCTATTGTGTTTTTTGTCTATATGTAATATTTTATGATTCTCACAATCTAATCCAAGATTTATTGAGAGATATATGCCGGTATTTTAACAAAGAAACATGATCCCATTCCTTGATGAGATTCAAAATAGATTTTTCCATGATGACTTTCAATGATTTTTTTGACAATTAAAAGGCCAAGTCCAATACTTTTTTCACCCGCTGTTGATTTGACACTCGTAATTGAAAAAGGAACAAAAAGTTTATGCTGTTCATTTTCGGGTATTCCCAATCCCTGATCTTTAATTTTTAAAATCAGTACAGACTGATTCATATATGCCAGACTGACTTCAATTTGAGTATTTAGATTGGAGTATTTGATTGCATTTGATATCAGATTGATAATCACCTGTTCGAATTTGTGTTTATCAATCTCAGCAAAAAAGGACTGGTTATTGTCATAATCGAAAAGGATTTCAATCTTTTTTTCTTTGGCAAATTCTCTTTGAACCACCAAAATTTCCTGAATCATAAGTATCAGGTCTGTTTTTTCTGTATTTAAGGTTAAGTGTCCTGATTCAATAGCGCTATAATCTAAGAGATCATTCACCAGATTTAGCATAAACTTGCTGGAATTCTGGATTCTTTTAAACATGGTAACGACAATTTCATCATATTGCTGGTATTGACTTTTGTGAATCATGACTTCACTGGCGCCCATGATAACTGCAAGGGGGTTTCTTAAATCATGTGCTGCCATACCTAAAAAGCGGTCTTTATTTTCAATCGCTTCTGAGAGTCTTTGGTTAATTTGCTTTAATTCCTGGTTTTGTTCTTTAATCTTCAGATACGTTTTAATGCGCGCTTTTGTAATGAGGGCACTGATTGGTTTACTGATATAATCAACTGCTCCAGCTTCGAAACCTTTTATTTCGTCTGTTTCCTGATCTCTGGTTGATATGAAAATGACAGGTATATCTTTTGTAGAAGTATCTGATTTTAAAATACGGCATGTTTCATAACCATCCATACCAGGCATCATGATGTCGAGTAAGATGATATCCGGTTTCATTCTTTTTGCTATATGGATCGCCATTTCACCGTTTAATGCAATTTTAACATCGTATTCATCTTTTAAAATTCCGGAGAGTATGTCAATATTTTCAACTGCATCGTCCACAATTAACACTGAGTGCATGTTGCCTCCATCAGATTAAAAAAGTTTGCCTTCGAGTTCCTTGCAAACTTGAAGAGCTGCGTCAAATTCATACATTTTGATTTTCTTCTTTAAAAGGTCAGTTTCTTGCTGGTAGTTTAAATGCCGTAAAGAATTTTCAATCTCACTAAAAATCAGAGAAGACTTAATGTCATAGGACTCCAAATTTTCGATAAGTTTGTGTAGTTTCATTCTGAGTTCAGATATTGATAAAACGTTGCTTTCATTTTGATGATACAGTGTGTTAACCTTATCAATATCTGAAAGCACCTGATTCAACTCTTTTTCCAAAAGATCAATCTCTCTGGAAGTTAACATGGAATTGCTTTTTTTGATGTTGTCTTCCAATGAAATAAGCGTTTTTACGAGATCAGTTGCATCAATATTCATGGCAACCCCTTTTAATGTATGTATCATTCTGGCGAGAGTTGCCTGGTCATTTGTTTCTTTTAATTGTTGGATAAAATGATGTTCTTTAATCGCAAAACTTTGTAGTATAGAGAGCAGTAAATCCATATTTCCTTCTAAGCGAATCAGGGCTTCACTGACATTAATGGAAGGGATAAGTGCCTGGAGTGATTGTGCAGAGTCTGGTTTATCTGCTTGAAGCGGAGGAGAATCTTTTTCAAATGGATTTATTAAGCCAGGTTCTCTTTTAAGCCATGAACTGACAGATTTTAGGAGTGCTTTTGCAGAAATTGGTTTTGAAAGATAATCATTCATACCAATTTTCATTACTTCAGGTTTCATTTCGCTTGAGACATCGGCTGAAAGAGCAATGATAGGTAAATCTTTAGGAATAGAAGCGTCTCCTCTGATTTTTTTTGTGGCATCTATTCCATCTAAAACAGGCATTTGCAAATCCATCAGTATCAAATCATAATGATTTGTTTTGGCTTTTTGATAAGCGATCTCACCATTTTCAGCCACATCTATCTGGTAATGATCTATTTCAAGGATTTCACTGACAATCTGTCTGTTGATTTCATTGTCTTCTGCCAGGAGTATATGGTATTTCTTTTCATATACAGGAGCCTGATAATCGGTAGAATGATAAGACTTGATACACATATCCACATTTGTACCGGTTAAAACATTCATTAGTGTGCTAAACAGATGGGAGGGCTTCACTGGTTTGTTTAAAATGGTATGTATTCCATATTCTTCAGCTTCGTGTTTTACTTCTTCACAACCAAATGCCGTTATCAGAATGACGGAAGGCAAATGATCTGTTTGAATCTCTTTTATTTTCTTCCATGTTTCAACTCCTGACATACCTTCGAGTTTCCAGTCCAGTAATATGACATCTGGTTTTTCTGAAATGTTTTCTATTGCTTTTTCACCTGATTCAAAGAGACTCACTTGCATGCCATAGCTTTGCAGATATTCCTGTAAAACCATTCTTGCTGAAGCATTGTCATCTACAATCATTGCTTTTTTCCCTTTTAAACCGCTCAGAACCAGTGAATCAAGTGTGCTGATATGATGCTTCGCATAACTCAATCGAACCTGTACGATAAAACAACTGCCTTTACCATATTCACTTTTTGCGCTAATACTGCCATGCATTGATTCTGCCAGTTTTTTAGAAATAGCCAGGCCCAGACCTGTCCCTCCATATCTTCGGGTAGTGGATGAATCCGCTTGAGTAAATGGTGAAAAAAGAGAATCAATCTGGTTCTGTGTCATACCAATTCCTGTATCAGAAATCCGAAATTCTAAAACCGTATCATTGATATTTTTTTCAAGACATTTGACAGAGAGTTTTATTTCTCCTTTTTCAGTGAATTTGACTGCATTACTGGTTAGATTTATTAGGATTTCTCCTAATCTCAGTGCATCTCCCCGTAGTTCATTGGGAACATCCATTCCCTTTTCTATGATAAACTCAACGCCTTTTTCGAATGCCTTTCTGCCGGCAAGAATATTCACATCATCCAGAATGTTGTCCAGATTAAAATCGTCAATGTCTAAAACCAGTTTACCTGCTTCAATCTTGGAAAAGTCCAGAATATCATTCAAAATCCCCAATAAATGTTTACTGGCG
Source organism: Candidatus Cloacimonadota bacterium (assembly GCA_029564175.1). Classification (GTDB taxonomy): domain Bacteria; phylum Cloacimonadota; class Cloacimonadia; order Cloacimonadales; family WRIO01; genus JAGOCT01. The sequence continues at coordinate 3,539 of JAKQQL010000139.1, read as the reverse complement.
GACTCCATTTTAGTGAGGTAGTCATATTGTTTTTCACTGACGTTTGTTCTAAGCAGAAGGTCATTCAGACCAATAATAGCATTCATAGGGGTTCTGATTTCATGGCTCATACTTGCTAAGAATTCAGATTTTGCTTTGTTAGCTGATTCCGCCTGTTCCTTTAGCTGAATTAATTGTTTTTCTGCTTCAATTTCTTCCATTGCATTGGCAATAATCTGAGCAAGTACTTTTAATCCGTTTATCTGAGAATCATTCCAGTGACTGTTAATGGTATTAAATGTAAGACTGATAAATCCATATACTTTTCTATCCGTATAGAACGGTACTATCATTAAAGACTGGGTATCTGTTTCCATAACGCGATTCAGTTCTTTTACGATTCCAGGATACTTTTTAATAGCTTCATCTGTACATATAATCTGTTTTTGCTTTAAAACTATTTCTTTAAACTCGGTCATCAAAGGATAAGTCTCTGATAAAATATCTCTGTGAAACCCTGAATCAGTGTCTTGAAACCATTGATAATGAGTGATAATGAAACTGTAGTCTTCTGCCAGAATATATAAACCGACTTTTTCCATTTTAAAAAACTGACCCATTGATGAAATGGTTTTATGAATGATTTCATCTATGTTTTGGTTGTTGACCGTGATAAATTCAGAGGCTGTTTCTGCAACGAAAGACTGGAACTCTGAGATGCTACGAGTTTCTTCCAGAGATTGATTCAATTGTTTATTCCGTTTTTCTATTAAATCTTTTTGAATTTTAACCATGTCGCTTTTTTCAGTCAGCTGCTGATTGATAAACTTGAGTACATCAGACTTTGCTTTAATCTCTTCATTTTGAGCGTTAATCTCAGCCGTTCGCTCCTGAACACTTTTTTCCAGCAAATCTTTTTGTCTGATTAGTTTTCGGGTATTATACATTAAAATCAGTTTGATTATCATCATTATCAGCATAAAATAAAGGATAATAGCCCACCATGTCCGGTAAACAGGAGCTAAGACACTAAACTGCCAGACTGCAGGAGCACTCTCTATACCATATACATTTCTTGCTCTGACTTTAAAACGATAATCTCCTTCCGGAAGATTTGTAAAGATCGCAGTGTGATCTTTTTTCCATTCTGACCATTGTTTATCAAAACCTTCCAGAAAGAACTGATAATAAGTCTCCTGGGGTTCTTCATAAAATGGTGCGGAGAATTCAATTGTAATGTTGTTAAAACGATAAGGGATTTTTGCCTGTTGATTTTTACTCTGAGTAAGCCTGAATAAATAATCTCCCTTACTGTTTTCATCAAAAAAACATCCTCCAAAAATCAGAGAGTCTTTGTTGATTTTAACTTTACGGATTAGTGTTAAAAAGGAGTCTCTGGGTTTCCAGTTTTGTGAAAAATCAGCAATAAAATAAGCGCCTGAAGATCCGATATGGACTTTTTCCGCTCCATCATTCCGCGCCAGAAACATATCATTATAATTCTTTAAACGGGTGAATAATGTACTGTCCACGATGGTCTTCGTATTCGTTTTTTTGATAATCGCTTTAGGACTCAGACACCAGGTCTCATTATTGAGTTTAAAAACCTGAAAGGCATGCTGATTGTAGGTTTGATTATAAAAAAGGCTTTTTTGAAAATGAATTTTTGAGTCAGAAACCTGCTTGTTTTTTGGAAATACGGGTGAAAATACCCCTGCTCTGTTTGAAATAAAAATCTGATTATCCACATTGGATATATAACAGTCGTTTAGAGAACCTAACTCCTTAGTATTGTTAAAATGAGTAATAATATACTGGTAAGGGGTGTTTCCTGTAAAATGTATGTAATAAATGCCTTGATTATCTGTTCCTATCCACAAATTCTGTTCTTTATCACTTTGAATACTGACAACATTGGATTTAATTTCTTTATAAATGTATTCATGGATTACTTGTATCTGATTAAAATCTTTCGTTTTGTTTAGTTCTATATATTTCAGGGTGCCATCTGAGCCTGCAAAAAGGGCATTTGGAAACTTGGGGTTGGTCGAAAGTGTAAAATTCCTTGGCGTTTTGTATATTTCTCTGGCAATCTGGTTTTGAATGACAGATAAACCATAATCTCCTAATGCAAACAGATTGTCGTTTAGTATTTCTAATCCCCAGCATCCACCCTGAAAACTTTCGATTCTGCGAAAACTGTGATTATCCTGATTATTTGATATCTGATAGGGGGGCAGATACATAAGACCAGTCATTGCGCCTACATAAAGTGTATTTTTAAATCTGATATTTGTCAGGGTATAATCTTTTATATTTTGATTTTTTGTAAATTGCTGGACAGGAAAACTGATGTCAATTTTAATAATCCCATTGTTTGTTGAAGCCCACAGGTTTTTATCCTGATCGGTAAACAGATGATAAACTGACCCTTCCATTCCTCTGGGCTCATTGATGATCTGCTCAATCTTACCCTGATTGTTTAGAATCAGGACACCCCCAAAAATGGTGCCTATTGCAAATCGGTTTTCATCAATTCTTGAATTGCAGTAATATAAGTTTTGATACAGATAATCATTGGCTGCTGATTTGAAAGGCTTATGTGATTCAGTCTCCAGATTATATAAGTAAAGACTGTCATTATGACTGATGATAAACTCTTTCTCTGTATAGTGAATCATGCCTATATGAGAACTAAAAACAGTATTTTTTAGAGGGTATAGTTGATCATTTTTTAGTTCGCAGATGCCAATATTTTCTTGCGGAATGAAGATTCTGTCTTTAATTTTAAATCCATAGAACGCCATCCCATTGATAGGGATCTTTTTAAGTTTGTTTTGATAATATTTATAAATTTTATGTTTTGTAATATAATAGACTTCATCTCTTACACATAAAATCCTAAAAACTTCCAGAAAAGATCTATCTTTCTCAGGTAATTGCTGAGATAAAGAGATATATTTTAACTGCCCCAGTTTATCAGGTTTTAGATAGCCAAATTCATTTACTGCACCTACAAAGAGTCTTCCCTGTGAATCTGAAGCCAGTGCACTCACCAGAGAATTATTTGAAACCGGTATTTTTTGCCATTGTTTTCCATCAAACTCAAGTACTCCTGAACCATTTCCAAAGTACATCAGACCTCTTCTGTCCTGTACGGCATTCCAAACCTGAGCACTTCCTCCGTATTCCTTGATCGTGTAATGGGTCAGAAATGGCGCTCCAAATTCTGTTTTCTCAGAAAAAAGCTGATAAGGAAGATAACAGAAGAATAACAAGGTCATTCCTTGAATCAGATAAGCGATCAGATTTGTAAATCTGAATATTTTCATCTTATTCTTTATCCTCCTTAATCTTATAATACTCTGATTTTTGATTTTGTCAAGCAGTAAAATCTTTATAATTTACAAAGAGGATAGGAGACTGTCCAAGAACTTATCCCAATTTAGAAGCCTTCGTTTTCATAGTGTCTTTAAAAAGTGCTTCAATTTTGTTTACATTCATAAAACTCTGACATATTCTACTAATGCCTAGCCTTGCAATAAAAGAATTCTGATCAA
>JAKQQL010000138.1:0-5339 GCA_029564175.1 Candidatus Cloacimonadota bacterium | reverse complement strand
TTGGCTCATTTTTCTTTGTCTTTGGTTGATTCATGATCTACTCCTTGTCTTTTTTATTTTCAAATTCAATAAAACAAAGAGTTGGATCTGGATCAACCTTTTTTTTTATCTTTTTACACCAACTTTTGAGATGTTATCGTTCCCTATCAGACAGAAGTTTCCATCAGAGACAAAACAGGCAATTCTGTTTTTAAAGGTGTAAGCCCCTGCGATGTTGTGCTTGCAAGGAAAAATGATTATTATGTAAGCATCTCCCAGCCTGGTTATAAAACTCAGGAAATTCCAATTATCAGGGAGTTTAATGGCTGGTTTATCTTAAATTTCTTATTAGGATTCCCCGGTATCATCGGGGTCGTTATTGACATCACGGATGGTTCAATCTGGACATTAAAACCGGATTTAATCTATGTCAATCTGATCACCGCCCAAAATGAAGATCATACATCAAAAACATACGCAGTTGTACAATATATAGACAATCAACAAATCCTCAGAACGCTGGTCAGAGAACTGGAAAAAGAATAAAGCGACTACAATAATGTGCCCCTTTCAGGGCAATTTGTAGTGTATGACAACTATTCCAAGGGTTAAAGAGTCTGTGAAAAAAATAAGAGTTTCAGACAAATCACAAGCATCCTGCCTGTAGTATTTTTTTCTTAGGTTTATTTTTAAACGACCAGGATGTTCGTTCTAAAGCCAGGCTTACTCAGGCTTATTGTTTTGAAGATATTGAATCAGCTGACAGGCAGATAACAAGTTTTGAGCCACATAGTCAGGTTTATATTGCCATTCAGGGAGTGTAGGCAGGAGATCTGATCCATTGCCGGTTAACACCAGAATCGAGCACAAGTGTGCTTTTTTACCAAATTCAATATCGTCTTTTTTATCCCCGATCATAAACGAAGCATTGACATGAATTTCGAAATCCCTGCATGCCTGGTAAAACATACCCAGATCAGGTTTTCGCATTTCCAGATGCTCACGGTATTGCGGCAAAACAGCCTCTTTGTAATAAGGGTAATAGTAAGCTTTATCAATGCAAGCCTGTTGATCTGCAAGTGTTTTCAGCATTTTTTGATGAATCAGATCCAGATCTGCTTCAGAGTACAATCCTCTGGCAATACCGGATTGATTGCTCACCACAATCACCTTAAAACCAAGCTGATTAAGCAGGCGAATTGCGTCGGGGCTAAAGTCATATAAATGAAAATCTTCCGGTTTGGCAATGTATCCTTTTTCATCCAGGTTAATCGTACCGTCGCGATCAATAAAAACAACTTTATTCATTATTTATGGTCATCCGTTTGAATTTTCAGAGATTCAGGCAATTTAATATTCAGCAGTACAATATGGTAATCCCAGTAATCTGCTGATTTCCTGTAAGAAAAAGTGATTCGCCAGCAATGCAGTTCTCTGACAAGATTGATAGTTTGAGAAAGAAGCTCATGATTCTGCAGATCGAAATAATTGGTATAATTAAGAGACCAGTTGAGTGTCAGTTTTACATTGGAAGAGGTTCTCAGACTGGTTGAAATATAGTTATTCTGTCTGACTTTTGAATAATCATAATCAGCAGTAAATCGCCAATTGCCTGGTTTACTGAGTTTTTCCAGATCTTCAATAGATTCCACAATCTGATCCTGAAGGGAAAGACTGTCAGTTTCAAAAAACTTTCGGGTTACAAATTCATTTTTTTCATAAGGGAAATATTCCTGATAAAGCACATCACCCGAGAGGGCGCACCCGAGATTTAAACGCCATGATTTGATATTAAAATCATAAGGATCCTGTGAAGTGCTGAATGATTGTGTGGAAGAAAACGTAATATCCCCTTCATAAGCGCCTGGATTAACAGACATACTATGAGAAATATCTGACCAGGGTTTGGTTTTATTTCGTAGATTGTAACCGGTATAGGAACGCAAAACAAGCATATCATTGAGCTTATTTTCTTTTTTTTCTATTCCGCTGAGGTACTTCAACTGCCATTTCTGTTCAACACTTAAGCCCATTGATGAAGCCTTTTGACCAGTACTGACACCAACACCTCCGAATGAATACAAATCCTTGTTTTTCTCAGAAAAATCAGGTGACCAGGAATAGGAAACAGACGGCGTTACGATATGTCTTACAGCTGTAAGCGCTGCGTTTTCAAACTTTCTGAGACCATACAGAGAAAATGAAGCAGTAGCTCCATAAGCATAGGAATAGCCATGAGCCATTTTTGAATTGTTACGGTCTCTGTCCATCAGGGCTTCATCAAAACTGAGAGATTGTGATAATTTCAACCAGCCTTTAACTGAATCGTTCCAGCTGAGTCCGATACTCTGTTTTACACCGGCATGATGTTCGTTTACATATTGATTCAGGGAATCCCGACTACTCAGATAAAACAAATCGGAAAAAGAAGGATATTTTTCTTTAATATTACCGGTATGTGTACCAAAACTTCTCCAGGAATAAGTGAAATTTTTCCACCAGAAATCTTTGTTTTTTAAACTGTCACTGTTAACGGGGAAGAGTTCATAAACGGGTTTTGAAGGCAGACTGTATGAAAAAGTGGGCAGTGTCAGGTATCGGGTATCATTGATCAGGTCTTCGGTATAAGAACCGGATAAATAGAGCGTACTACTCTTGAAAGGCTTACGGTATGAAATATTTGAAGTGATGGATTCCTGTAAGCGTTTATTGACATCTGCCTGATTATCCCAGACCTGTCGGCTACTGGCAAAATCAAGGTTGAGTGAAAACTCAGATTTATCGTAAAATTTCTGTTGATGGCCAGCCCTGACCGACCATTCATCAGAGTAATTAGTCACATTTGAGATATGTTTTCGGTAAATGGCATTAATACTACCATTGTAATCATAGCGTTTACGGTAAGGCATGTCAAATTCAGTACCCCAGCCACTCTTTTCAGTAAAATCGGCAGAGACCGTTATATCGGTATAATCATTAATGGCAAATAATAGGCAATGTTTTTGAGATACTTGCCATCAGATGGATTATAGCCGGGCTCGGGTACAAGAATACCAGATTCGCGTCCTTTTTTGATACTGAAAGCAGCAAAAGGAAAAGCCATGACAGGGAATTCATTGACAAAAAAGTAGATAGGTTTGCCTACAACCATGTGATTACGGTAAATACGCATCTGCCTGGCTCTGATGTCAAAATGAGGAGATTTAGCATCACAGGTAGTAAATCGGCCATTGTCCACATCATTGATTTCTTTATCTATCTTTCGCATACTCTGACCATAGTAAAAACCAAGCTCGATTTTGCTGGCGCCCCCCTTGACAAAGCCTGTTTCTGTGCCAATATCATAATAAACCTGATCACCCAGTATCACCTGATCAGCATCCTGCATCAGTATTCTGCCCTGAGCATGCGCCTGTTCTTTTTCAAAATCAATCATCATAGAATCTGATTCAATCGTCGCATTCCCATAACGAATCATAGATTTGTAACGCAGCTGAATTCTTTCCAGATTTACAAAATATTCCAAACTGTCTGATTCATAAAATAAGGAATCATCTACGATCTTCTCTGTTTTGAGCGTATCACTGACAATAAGCTCATTATTCTGAGCATATACTTTCTGAAAAAACAAGCCTGTCAGATTCAGATTCATCAGACAAATGACAAAAATATATAGATTTTTAGTATGTTTTTGATTCACTAAGCACTCTTTTTACATTATTTATCGCTTAAACAGCATACATAATGTTAAATGCAAAAAACACTTATTGATGTCAAGTTCAAAATCAAAAGCCTTGAAATTATTGAAAATAAGCAGATTATCAGATAGATTTTCTACACTACAAGAATGAAAGCTCACCGTACTGCGAGCATCCTGCTTGCAGAAAAACGACCCAATTGGATGTTCTATATTTTCGTACTGCGAGCATCCTGCTTGCAGAAAATTCCATCATCATTCATTATACATTATTCATTAAAACTTACCACCCCTTCACTACGTGCCACCCCTCCAGAGGCTGTGCAAAAAGGCTGGTATTATTCGGTCGCACCTACGGCGCTTGATGTGTATCACACTATATACCAGACGCTTCCGCATCTGGCTACCAATCGGTCATTCCTACGGAATTTCTGTTTTTGCTTTCTCTCATTAATAGAACAGGAATGTAGAAATGTCATTACATTTACAATATCATAAATATTTAGATAACCTTATAATTCCCCTCCAGTGGAGCTGTCCTCTCTACACATCTCTTTATGTTTTATTAAATATATTAACAAACGTATTTTTTAACAATTTTTTAGTTTGTAATCCAGTACATAAAAACAAAAAATACGACATACAATATATAGAAAAATCGTACATATTTTACAGAAAAAGCTTGACAAAATACCTTTATATATTACTGTATATCAGGAAATTATAGTTTTTATAAAGGAGTAATTATGTATGATGATTGGAATGTTCAAGAATCTGGCAATATTGATTTCGGAGATAAAAGATTAAACAAAAGATATGACAAAATACTTCACGATGTTTGCAAACAAATAAGTCTTAGTATTCCTCAAGCACTTCCTCATTATTCTGATTGTGAAGCAGTCTACAGGTTTGTTAATAATAATAAAGTTAATTATTGCGAATTGCTAGCAGAACATGGATATCAAACATTAAATCGAATGCAGGATTTATCATCAGTAGATACAATTTTAGCAGTCCAGGATACAACAAGTATTGATTTAACAAGCAAAAACATTGGGAAGAAGCTGGGACATCTTGAAAATATTGCCTCAAAAGGTTATTTTTATCATCCGACAATGCTTGTAACACCTGATAATCAGGTGTTGGGTATGGTTCAAAATAATATTTGGACCAGAGATCCTGAAGCTGAGATTCTGTCAGCAAAAGAGAAACGAGAACGAAATCGTCAGCGTCCCATAGAAGAGAAAGAAAGCGTGCGATGGTTATCCAGTTTCAAAGAGGTTGATAGTATTGCAAAGCAATACCGTCAAAAACAATTTGTTAGTATTGGAGACAGGGAATCAGACATGATTGATTTAATATCCGAAGCCTGTCTGGAAAGTACAGTGGCAAAAATAATAATAAGGAGTGCACATGACAGAAAGACACTCAAAGATGATAATCAAATAAAACTTCTGTGGGAGCAACTTCTTGAAAGCAATGTTAAAATAACCTATGATATTTCAATACCTGCAACTCATAAAAGATGACCTCGTAAAAAAGAAAGGCTATAACTCTTTGAAAAATAAGGCAGTTATGCAAAATTAGTTCTTGACAATATTGGCCATTCATTTATATTAACTCTATATAAGATGAGGTGATGTAAATGAAAAAGATAAATGAT
>JAKQQL010000119.1:0-7770 GCA_029564175.1 Candidatus Cloacimonadota bacterium | reverse complement strand
AATCTCCTTCCGACAAAAAAGCAGAATAATAAATTCCCAGGATAATAGAGACATGGAAAAATCACTCATTTTCAATTCAGTTTTCATTTTTATGGCTCTTTGGGGAATAGCTCTTTTCTTTATCTGGTTCAGACCAAAGCTAGAATTCTTCTGGAAAATAGCAGCAACATTAGTATTTGCATTTTATATGTATTTTTTCTTTGAGGAAGTATTTAAAGGGTACACCGCATTTAAAGCCGACTGGTATACTGTAATTATGGCATTTCTAAAAGAACTAATCGTTCTGCTGTTTTATATCAACTTCATATTCTGGCCGATAGCTTTGACTTATGCTTTCTATAAAGCAGATGATTTCGGATCGGAATTTCTTTTGAAATTTATGTGTGTATTCACCTTGGCTCTATGGGTTACGGCTGCAATTTACGTATATAAATCAAAAACGGTTGACGACTTCTTCCTCAACCGTTTGATCAAATCGATTCCTTTCACCGGAAAATAGCTCTAGTCTTTTCCGTCTTTGGTTTTAAAATAATCTGATAGATCGCGAAGAGCATTCGGTGTAAACTTCTGACTCACGGCACTTATATTGGCTTGTTTTATTTCATCAAAAATTTCTTTTCTATGAACTGCAATTTTTTTTGGGGCCTTAATGCCGAGCTTTACCTGATCGCCTTTTACTTCAACGACAACAAGTTCAATATCATCCCCTATCATTATACTTTCATTTGTTTTACGTGCAAGAACCAGCATGATTATTTACCCCGTTTATTCAGCTCTTCAAGAATGCTGTGACGGGTTTTATATTTATCAGAAAGGCTTATAGACTGTTTCCCGGTTTTTTTCTGTAAATTTAAAATGATCGGGCCCTGAAGATTAGCTGTCATATCGGAAGTCTTCTCAGGAATTGTCACAATAAAGAGTACTTTAATATTATCGATTGATTTTTCACCAATAGAATCAATATCATTCTGTGAAACAGCAAGATCATACGAATCCATAAATGATTCAGGTTCAATAACTACAAAAGAGAGATCAGGTTCACCGATAGCCTGCATCCACATGAACGGAGACGAATCTTCCTGCAGAAAAGCAAAACTGTCTACGAAGTTAAATCCGAGAATACCTTCAGGAAAGGAGAAAATCTGCGAGGAAAAAACTTCAATTTCTCCCCATGATTTCGTCCTGATTAAAACTTTATCATCTGATTCTCTTAAAAAATTCGGGAGATGATTCTCCGAATACTGCGCCTTAGCGGCATTGGACTGAGTCATAAAACCTCTTTTATCTTAAAAAATCCATTAGCGTTGATTTTATTGATTTTGCTCCGACAGCAAGCGCATACTGATGAACAGATTCAAGCCATTTAAAATTCATTATCGTCTCAGCATAATCAATGCCTTCAGTTTTAGAAAGCATTTCGGTAATATTGGCTTTTGCAAATTCACTTCTTTTAGCAAGTTCGTCAATTCTTCTTGATTTGGCGCCGATTTCTGCAAGATTTTTCAAGACATTCTCAAGACCCATGTCAAGAAGACCGATATCACGTCCGCCGACGAGCTCCTGATCTCCTGCAACAAGATCCTCGCGAAGTCTGATAACCATTTCAAAAAGACTCATTCCGTCAACTGTTACGGTCGGATCGTAGTTATTGGGCGGACTTGGAAACTGCGGATTGATAAGACCCAAATCTTTAAGAACTCTTCCGCTTCCTGAATCTTCAAGCCATGTCTGATGAGGAGTCGTTGTTTCAATTATCAGATTATTACGTCCGCCCTTGCTTGCTTTTACGGCAAGTCCGGCATTATTGATTTTATCAATTATTATATCAAGATTATCTCCCGCACTAATTTTAATCTCAACGCCGTCAATTTTAATCGCTTGGTCCGTGTCAGACGAATAAGTTGTCGCATCCTTATTTGAAGTTAGAACCTGATTTGTCGCCCAGAAAACCTGATTACCAGGTATTCCTATATCAACATATTCTCCTTTTGAGACTTCTCTTGTCAGCCGGCCGATATCACCCCTGTATTCAACACCGGTCATGGCATCACCCTGGTTTCCGGCAGTTAAAGTCTGATAAATTGAAAGAAAAGGATTAGGATTTTTATCATCGCCGGTCATATATCCGCCGAACAGTGATCTTCCTGCTCCGTCTTTGGCATTAGCAACAGCAACAAGCTCCTCAAGAAGCTGATTTATTTCAGTAGCCATAGCTTCCTTTAATTCGAAGTTTGTATAAATACCGTTTGCACCCTGAACGGCAAGAACTCTAAGCCGCTGAAAAATTCTTGTTACAGACTGAAGTGTAGAATCAGCCTGATTAAGATATGATTTGCTCTCATCAATATTTTTAATGAACTGATTTACTTCTGTAAGATTAGTTCTGTACAGCATCTGATTTGTTGCATTGATCGGATTATCCCGCGGAACACGGACATTCTTCCCCGTAGCGAGTGAATTGTTTATTTTATCCATTTCATACTGATGACGTTTAAGATTAAAAGTCATGTTCTGATTTATCATCTGATTTGTAATTCTATTCATAATTACGCTCCAAGTCTGATAATTGTTTCGAGCATTTTATCAAATGTGCTGATCATTCTGGCATTTGCATTATATGCATGCTGAAACTGAACCATATTGCTCATTTCTTCATCAAGACTGACTCCGGAAACTGATTTTCTTAGATTATTCAGATTTGCCAGAAGAGTCTCCTGATTTTTGACCCTGTCGTCTGATTCAGATCCCTGACTTCCTATTTTCGCAACTAATGAAATATAGAAATCGTTAAAAGTTGAATTTGAATCAACCATAGCCGATTTATGCCGCAAGTTGGCAATCCTAAGCGAATTGCTTCCGTCACCGATATTGTTGCCTTTATTAAAATCACCTGTTCCGCCGATATCTTTTCCCTGAGCCGCTGCGATTTTATCAATATCTTTCAATATGTCCGAAGAGACAGACATATAAGCCGCGGGATTATACTGTGGTGTAATTGTCACATGTTCTCTATCCGGCAGAAGTTTAGCTATATCATTAATACGCCTGTAATCAAAGGATCCTGCCGCACCGGTTTGCTTCAGTATTCCGGCTAGACCAACGAAAAGCTGACCGGAATCTTCTATATGGCGTATCATAAAATTCTTTTTATCGCTGTCTTTCGCAGTCGTTGCCTTCAATGCAAGATGACTGTTATGATCTATATATGCGTTTACTCCGAAATGACCGTCATTAATTTTTTTCATAACATCATAAATGCTGTCAGTTGCAGCATAACTGATTTGTATTTCACCTTCAATTTCATCATTAGCGACAAAAGTCAGAGTGCCCGTAATGCCTATGGCCGCGGAAGCATCAACTTTATTCGCTCCGGTTACTTTAAATACAGCGGATACATCATAAACTCCGTCATTATTGAGGTCATGATTTCCTTCAACATTGTCGCTGACCATAATCTCTTTGAAAAAATTAATGTTTGTTTCACCGTTTTTTCCGAATCCGTCACGATGAATTTCATTCGTCAGATCCATTATGTTTACAGCAAGTGAGTTAACGCTGTTTATATTATCTCTTAGAATTTTATCTCTGACTTCAATCAATCCCGCAAGTTCACCATGCGTTATTTTAACAGGTGCTTCGCTTTTTGCCCATCTGACTCCGAAAAATCCTTTATTTTCAGGATTTAGATATGCTTCAAGTTTATGAAGAACTTCACCCTGAACAAGATTTTCTGAACCGATATAAACAATCGTTTCATCCTTATCGCTTCTTCCGACAGAAATATTTACAATAGTTGAAAGCTTTTCAATAAGCGCATCACGTTTATCGCGAAGATCATTGGGATTATCTCCAACTGCTTCGGATTTCATTATACGCTCGTTCAAATCTCTTATACTCGCAGCATAATTATTGATTTCTTCAACTTTTGCAGCGACTTGGCGGTTTGCATCCTGCTGAAGTTCATCGAGCTGACGGTATACATGCTGAATCTCATTTGAAAAGGCATTTGCTTTTTCCTTAACAACCTCCCTGGTCGCGCGCGTCTCAGGATATTTTGAAAGTTCCTGCCATGATTCCCAGAAAGCATCCATCTTGCTTCTTATTGACTGGTCGGAAGGTTCGTTATAGACCTGTTCTATCTGATAAATAAAATCGTTTTTTGAATTCCAATAACCCATCGCATTCTTTTCAGAAACAATTCTATCGTCAATAAAGCTGTTTCTTACACGCTCAATCTGCGCCACAACAGAACCCTGACCAAGCTGACCTGCAGTTTCTGCGCGGCTTAAACTAGGAACATAAATCGGATCCATTGAAGTTATCGAAACACGCTGACGGGTGTATTCTTCATTTTCTGCATTAGAAATATTATGCCCCGTAACATGAAGAGCCTGCTGGTGCGACATCAGTCCACGCCGTGATATTTCAAGTCCCATAAAAGTCGAGTTCATATTGCCCCCTAAACTGTTCTGTTAATTAAAACAGAATTCTTTTTTACTCTTGATTCTCTTCCGGCAGAATAAGCGCTTTTATCATCAAGCGAATCCTTTATCCCTTCAACAATTAGTGAATAAAAGTTCATGTTATCTCTGATCATTCTGGCGTTAGTTTCTAAAATTCTCTGAAGTTCGTTTGTTATTTTCTTTAATCGTTCGGCACAAAGGATCATTTCTTTTCCTGAATCATCATCAGCATATTGAGATATATCACGCAATGAAGGATTGGCTTTATTAATATAGAATTTACCTGTTATTTTACGAACACAGCTTAAGCGGCTTGACTCAATAAGTTCAATTTGACCAATAACTTTGTCCTGATCAGAAACAATTCCCTCAAGCTCCGTAACAAGATTTCCGGAAATGCAGTCAGTTTTTTTTCTTTCTAATCCGAGAAACTCTTCATAAAGCTCGGTTTGTCTGTCAATAATCGATATAATTTCACGAAATAAATTGCTCATCTTCTACCTTCCGAAATTCACCTTATTATCAATCTCGGACGATTTTTGAAATACAATTAGGCATTTTTAATCATGGTTTTAAAAAAATTAAATTTATAGGGTTAATCGATATTAAGAAATTATATGGCACTGAGAATTGATTTTACGGTTTTAGATCAAATAAACTGTAAAATTCTTGAAAAAAATACATTGTAAATCAGTCTTATCCGATGATAACTTACGGACAACTTCCCCCTGTTTCACTAAAAAGTAAAATAAGAGGGATAATATTTATCATTTCGATGGTTGGCTTAAGCATACTTGCAAGCCATATTTTTGTTCCTAAAATGATAGCTTTTACTGTCATGAATGATAATCTGTCTGCAATTGCGCCCGATAACTTCATTATTATAAAAAATAAGCTTATACTACTTCCTGATTTCATGAAACGTCATAATATAGATACCGTTGAAGCTTTAAAGTCCATAGAGGAATTAAGCTCATCAAAAGTAAAAACCGCCGCAGAAAAAGCCTTTCCCGAAAAAGATGATTCAGAAAAGTTTATAAAGACATTTCTCAATTCAGCAGAACTGAGTCCTTTCTGCAAAGAAACGGTTTACGAAGAAGCTAGTCATGAAATTTCGAGGGAGGATATGAAAACCATAATTTCCATATACAATACATATAAAAATTCATTAATAATGTATCTTCCGGCTCTAAAAATAATCATAAAAGACATCAATAAATATTGACTCTTTACTTGATTTTTTTCAATAATTATTGATAATAAACAAAACGGAGGAAATATGAAGACAATTATGTACATCATGTTGGCGCTTCTTTTATGTTCATATGCTTCAGCAAAGGACATAACAGCAACAACTGAAGACGGTAAAAAGATAATTCTTTCAGAGAATGGAACATGGAAATACGATAAAAAAAACGAAGATAAGAAAAATGATCAATTAATCACACAGCAGTTTACCACACCTGCAGATTCTACATCTGTTTATAATGCTAAACGCGGCAATTTTATTGTTAAATATAATCCTTCCAAATGGGAAATTTTATCAACATCATTAAATCAAATGGCAGAGGCTTCTTTCCAGCATTCTTCCGGTGACGCATATGCAATGATAATAACCGAAAGAATAAGAATACCTATGGAAAATTTTGATTCTATAGTGGTTGATAATGCGCAAAAAGTTGCAACGAATGTTGAAATAACTAATTCGGAAGTTCGTCTGGTAAACGGAAAGCAGGTAAAATTTATTGAACTCTCTGGAGTTATCCAGGGCATCAATTTCGTTTACAATTATTATGTTTATTCCGATTCAAAGGGTTCAACTCAAATTACTCTTTTTACAAGCAAGGAACTATATCCGGAATACAAACAGGACTTTACTGATTTTTTAAACGGTTTTAATGCTAAATAATAAAAATGACATAGTTCTAAAAAATATTTTTTTTTCATATTCAGACAAAAATGTTTTTGAATCATTGTCAGCAGTTTTCCCAAAAGGCAAACTTACATCCCTGATCGGTCCCAACGGATCAGGGAAAACAACATTGCTTAAAATTATATGCGGAATTCAAAGACCTCTAAAGGGTGAAGTCCTTATAGGAAATACTTGCATCGATACGCTTGAAGTAAAGGAAAAATCATCAATTATTTCTTCGGTATTTTCATCTGATTTTTCGGCAAAACCGATAACAGTTGATGAGTTCGTTTTACTTAACCGCTTTCCATTAAAAAAAGGCTTTGCATTTTCAAATGATGATTATGAATATAAAGATATCGCTCTCAAAAAATGCCGAATTGAAAAATTATCCAAAAAACTTTTAAATCATTTATCAGCGGGAGAGCTTCAGCTTACACTGCTTGCCGGGTGTATCGCAAAAAATTCTGAAATTATAATTATGGATGAACCGGTATCTCATCTTGATATCAGTCATGCATATAACATATATTCAATTTTAAGAGCCGAAGCCGACAGAGGAAAAACTGTTATTGCTTCTGTTCACGACATAAATACCGCAATAAGATTTTCTGATATTATTACAGCAATGAATGATTTCAGCATTTTTTTTTCAGGCTCGCCGGATAATTTTCTAAAAAAAGACATTGCAACAAAATTATATAACATTAATTTTAAAAAAATTCATAATTCTAACTCATCAATAAAATATATTTACCCTGCATAGGAGAACATTTTTGGAAACAATTGAAACATTAAAAATATTTCTTATTGAAGAAAATAATTTTTCAAAAGCAGTAGTCTTTTTTACAGCATCTACTCTCATCTTCATTATTCTTTCGGCAATTAGAAGCACTTTGAGGATGCGTCTTAGAAAAGCATCTAAAAACAATAAAAAAATAAGACGAATCACTTCATTTATTGCAGAAACACACTACATGCTTATTTTTGCGATATCATTTGAGATTGCCTCTAATTTGATTACTTTATCAAAAACCGAAGAAATGATTATAAATACTTTTGTTATTGCTTCAGTTTTTCTGGAATTAGCCTCAATAGCAGGAAAAAGCCTAAATCTTATTTTTTCCAAAATACACCAAGGGAAAAAATATAAATCCTCAGAAACTTTTTTTAATATTATTATTGTTCTTTCCAAGACAGCAATTTATTCAGCAGGATTAATAATAATTCTTTCAAATCTTGGTTTCAAAGTTTCAACACTTGTTACGAGTCTTGGAATAACCAGTATTGCTTTTGCATTTGCTTTTCAAAATATTCTTTCTGATTTATTTTCTTCCTTTACTATATATGTTGATAAACCTTTCGTGCAAAATGATTTTATAAGATTCGATGACG
>JAKQQL010000110.1:0-120150 GCA_029564175.1 Candidatus Cloacimonadota bacterium | reverse complement strand
ATTGGCTCATTTTTCTTTGTCTTTGGTTGATTCATGATCTACTCCTTGTCTTTTTTATTTTCAAATTCAATAAAACAAAGAGTTGGATCTGGATCAACCTTTTTTTTTATCTTTTTACACCAACTTTTGAGATGTTATCTTATTTACTCAGTTTTTATCAAGACATTTCAGATAATAAAGAGTTATCAGACTTATCTGCTGAACTAGCAAAAGACCATGCGATCAGCCCTATTGTTTCTGAAGAATTCAGTAAAAGAATCGCCCAGAATCAGATTCTTTTTTCATCAATCTCTACAGCGTTATTACTTGAAAAAAACGCAATTGACTTTTATCAAAAAACTGCTGAAGAGACCGAAATTGATGCATTGAAAAATTTCTATTTAGAGTTAGTTAAATGGGAAAAACAACATTATGATGATTTACTTCAGATTCAACAAGAAAGTGAAGTTTTATTCTGGGAGATAAACCAGTTTCAACCATTCTAAAAGATTAAAATAATTAAATACAAAACGTTAGAGTGCACATAAGCAGAATCCACCATGAAAATACTCAATTGTTTTCAGGATTCGCTTATGGTCACTCTTTCTAAAGGTTCATTTATGAAGAATTATAGAAAAGAATTAGTCTTTAACACACAACATAGAAGAGAATTTTTGAATATTACAGCACAGATTGAAAAATGCTTATTAGATAGTGGTATTCAAGAAGGATTACTACTATGTAATTCCATGCATATTACTTCTTCTGTTTTTATCAATGATGATGAATACGGATTACATCAGGATTTTGAAACCTGGCTAGAAAAACTTGCTCCAGAAAAACCTTATTCACAATATCATCATAATGGATATGAAGATAATGCTGATGCCCATTTAAAACGTCAAATTATGGGAAGAGAAGTGGTTGTAGCTGTTACCAGAGGGAAATTGGATTTTGGAACATGGGAACAAATTTTCTATGGAGAATTTGATGGTAAAAGACCTAAAAGAATATTGGTAAAGATTATTGGAGAATAATTATTCATTTATAGACTTCAGGTATTCCTTAATCAATTCCTGATATTCTTTTGGATATGTTTTCATATCTTCCATCAACTGAGTTTTTCTTTGTTGATCTTTAAACCGATTCTTCACATTCTCTGGAACATCCCAGTTTTCTTTCTCATTGGTTTCCCCTTTTCGTTTCTGTGAGAACTCTCTTTTTTGAACAGACTTTTCAATATCAAGTAATTTTGACATAATTCTGTTTTGTCGATCTAAAACAGACTGATCAAGACGTCCTTGTTTCAATTGTTTTGCTATTGCTTCAATCTCATCAGTTAACTGCTTGATTTGTTGAGTGTGTTTTTGAGCTTCGGGATTATTTTGTAAAGTACGTTTCAGATTATCAGCCAATCTTTGTTCTTCAGTCGCCAATCTTTGCATTTGTTGTCTCATTTGCTGTGACATCTGATTACCATTACCCATCATTTGCTGCATCAAAGATTGAGTCATCATGTTCATAGCCAATTGCTCTTGCCCCATCTGTTGCATTTGTTGCATCAGACTTTGCATTCCACCACCACCACCGCCACCGCTATTTTGCATATTATTTATTGCCTGTATCAAATCAAAAACCATCATGTTGATTCCCTTTTGAATGTTATTCATCATATTCTTTACAGAATGAAATCTGTTTTCCTGAATCTCTGAAAAAAATTCACGATATGCAGTTTGTGTAGCTGATACATCATAAAAGAATTTCTGACCTAAGAACATTAACACCTGTGGCATAGCATATAATTTATGAAGAGTCATTTGAATGCCTTCATAGTTAGCAATCATATCCTGAAGAATTGGATAGGGATCATGAACAAACTGATTATTAAGTCCTTCATGTAACTTGGAAAACAACAATAGCCTTTTGATAGTATTTTGGATAGCATCCATCATTTCCTGCATATCTCCACCACCCATAGAAGACTTCATTTTTTCTAGTTTCTGACTTAATTGAGCCATTTTTTTTAATGAAGATTTCTGGCTTTTTTGGGCATTTGACACATCATTTTTTTGAAGACTTTCCATTGCATCCTGCATATCTTGTTTTAAACCATCCTCGTCAATCTCCTGACTCATTTTCTGAAGTTCATTTTGTACTTCTTTATCTTTATCACTATTAAACATATTCAGTGATTGATTGAGTTCTTCCTGTAGTTTTTTCATTTTATCATTAATGTTTTTTTGTTCTTTTGCTAAGTCAGAAGTATTCGTATTTTCTTTTGTTTTCTCATTGAGTAAAGATTGCATCTTTTCTACTTCTTTTGATAGTTCGGATAATTTTTGAAGAGTCATTTCCTTTTTAACTGATTCAAGCAAATCCAGAGTTTGTTGGAGTTTCTGAGTGAAATCTTCCATTGAAAACTTGAAATTTTCCATTGTTTTTTTAATTGTTTCAGGATTCATCTGACCAATATTTTTTTGCATTTCCTGCATAATCTTTTGCAACTCTGGGTTATTAATTTCTTCCATAATTTCTTGAATCTTCTGCATTTTTTCTAACATTTCATTAGATGCCGCTTTATTTTTTTCCAGATTATTGATCATCTTCTGATATTCTTGAGCAACATTATCTACTATTTTTGATAGGTCTTCCTGTTTTTTTAGCATTTGCTTAATATCTTTTTTGTCGTCTAAATCCGGTTCATTTTTACGAAGTAATTCTCTACGTTTTTTCTCGAAATCTTCTTGTAATTTTTTGGTTTCTTCTAAAGCTTTATTCAAGTTGTCTTTATTTATTGTCTCTTGTGTTTCTGCTTGGTTAAATATTTCTTCAATTGAAGGGAATTTAAGTTTCAATTTTTTAGAAAGGGATTTCTGTCTGATTGGTGAGTTATCTTCTACTTCCAGCCAGTAAGTTATCTCATCGCCAGGTAAAAGCATAAAATCATCAAGGTCTAACCAGTAATCCGATTGATACAATGTACCGTTCAACCATTTTTTTATCATACTTTCTTTCTGAAGAGATTGATTAATCTGGTAATGAATTTTTAGGTTCTGTAATCCAAAATCATCAGATGCCTGGAGTGATATGTTAAATTTTAAGTTTTGATTTAAGAGAGTATCTGTAAGAGGATAAACGATATCAATTACTGGTTCTTTATCTGAAATAACATTAAGAGTCTTACTAATTGGTTTTGACTGAACATTTAGATGATTTGTAAGAGAAAAATGATAATTTACTGTTTCTTTTGCAGTTAAATCAAGCTCCCAGTTTTGTTTACCTGTTTTATTCATTTGAAGATATGAATTATCATCAAAAACCATCAAGGCATTTTTAATATTTTCCTCTACTGTAGCTTCAATTTTTATTCTTGAGCCTTTCAATACGCTAATGTTCCCATCACTATTTTCGTAATAAGCAGTTTTAAGATTAGTGTATGAAGGAAAATTAATTTTAATATTTAAATTCTTGACAATCGGTTCTTCGGCTACTTGCACGAAAAAAGTATCTGATGTACCATACTCTGACTTGATACAATAATAAAAAGACTGATCTATGTTATAAAACTGACGATATGGATTGATTAATTCTTCTTTTTTCCAATGTTCCCCCTGAGATATCCATAATACATATCGAAGATCAGGTTCAGGATTTATGATCTCAATAAGTAAATGTGAATTGATACCAATAAGTGTATTCCCAGGACTTACTTGAATTTTCTCTTGATGTACAATCATCTCAACTCTTTTTGCTCTAAACAACTCCCAAGTTTTTATTGCGTGATCATTCATTGCAAAATATAGTATAGAAGAACCAAATAAAAGAGCAAACAATGGGATAATCATAAGATATATAGATTTATAATCATAGAAAAACTTAATGTTTCGAATTATATCTGCTGCTTTATGAATATACCTGTTCATGATATCACGATTACCATTAAGAGGTTTTTGGTAAAAATCCAGAGCATTAGAAACCGTGTCTGAATGACTTCCTTCTATTTGATCGATTTTTATAGCTATCTCTTGTAATGAAACTTCATCCTTTTGAGCCTTTAAAAAGAGATAAATGATAAAGAGAATAAGTAGAATTCTAACAGAAAGTGATAAAAAAAAACATTGAAAAGGCGTTAAACTATTGATTAAGGTCATTGTAAAAATTAGGTTCAATGATAACAACAGTAATATAACTGATTTTATAAATGCTCCAGCATAGAGGATTAAATTCTGTTTTAAACACATTATTTTTATGTATTTTAACAATCTATAATCAATGCTTGATTTAACTTTTACTTTATCTTTCAAGTGGTCTCCAGTTTTTTATATAGTAAACCCTGGAAAATATTCTTTTCATTCAGGATTTTTGTCAATTGATTTATCCAAATTTTCTTAGTTCCTGAAAATTGATTCAACGCGTCTTTTTTACAAGAAATATTTGAGGTAAAAAAGCGAGAAATAACAATTTCAGGATTAATGTATTGAACAATTTCTGAAATCAAATCTATGTATTCATCAAAAGAACAATAAGCACTTTTCCACAGATCAGGATTATAGATTTCAGCTAATCCTGTATTTTTATAAACAACAAGATGATGAAATTTAATTTCACTAACACCATTTTCAGTTAAAAACTGAACTGACTGGAGTATATCTTTCTTACTTTCACCAGGTATTCCTAATATTAAATGAGCGCTAGTTCGAATATGATTCTTTTTTAAAAGGTTTAATGCGCTTATGTTATCATCAGGTGTATGATTTCGATTTAAGAATTGCAAGCTCTTTAAGTGTTTACTTTGAATTCCAAGCTCAACTGTTACCTCATGTTTTAACATTTTTATCACATCTAACAATTCCTGATAAATATAATCAGGTCTGGTAGATATAAGCAATTCACTGATTAAAGCATGATTGTCTGCTTCTATAAACAGTTCAGCCAGATAATCTAAATCTCCGTAAGTACTTGTATTATCCTGAAAATAAGCAATCAATCCAATATCACCATATTGACTCATTAGTTTTTTTGCTAAATAATCAATTTGCTTTGTAATAGTTTCTTGTTTTTTTGAATGTTGATCAATAAAACTCATCGGATCGCAAAACAAACATGGATTATTATTAATTCTTTGAGGACATTCTAGTCCTGTAGATAATCCAATTTTAAATATTTTTCTTCCATATTTTTGTTTGTAATAATGAGAAAAAGTGTTAATTCTTTGTTCAATACTTAGGTTTTTCATAGTTACCATTCGTAGATTTGGGGTTTTTGATAAAACATTTTATCAAGTTGGTAAAAATTTGTCTTTTCAGTAAAGAAATGGTATGGATCTGTTCCCATATTATCAGAATCAGGTATAAATGCTAAAGTTAACTGAATAGTAGGGAAAACCAGTTTTTCATTTTTGAAACGAAATCCGATTCCAAGAGATGAAATAAGAGGATTTTTTATAATAGTATCTCCGGCTCCAGAAATCAATGCTAAATCAGCAAATGAGACAAAAGCTGTATTAAATCCAAAAAGCGTAAAGGGAAGATAAATATTATTTTCCATACTATATATCATCCTTTTATCGCCATTATACTGATAATTTTTCAAACCTCTGATTTCATTGTTTAAAGTGAGCATATGCTTATTGTTAAATGGATTAATTACTTTTGAATATCTTAAAGCTATATAATGCCTTATTTTAATATAATAAAAATAATATAAATTTGAAAAATAAATATTCTGTAAATCTAAAATACCATGATCCCATTGGCTATCATCGAGATATGAGCCAAAACGTATATTGCTCAAGATATAACCAACCGAATTGAAATATGTTGCAGAAGTAGAAGATACACCAAAATAATCTCTGGAAGGTTTTGATTGAAACTCTCTTCCAAAGACAATTTCTATTTTTTTACCTATCGGAATATCTTCAGTTTTACCCAAAGAAAAAAGATAGGAATCCTGATAAAATGATCTGTTTAACAAGGTAATACCAAGCAGTAAAAAGACATTATCCTGATAATAATGATGATTAGTATTTACTTCCTTATGATAAACGGTTTGCACTAACCTGGAGCTTATTACAATATGCTTATATCGACTATATACTTCATTTCCAGAATCGAATGAAAAGTTGTAAGCTGTCCAAAAATCCTGTTCTCTATAATTTAAATTTATTTTACAGGTATCGGGGCTTATTAGCAAATCAGAGGTTTTATAAAAATCAAAATTAAAACCACCTAAGAAATTCATTTCTCCTTGAAGATAAGATTGATTAGCACCAAAACCATATTGAATATGATCTAAATCAGATTGATAATATACTTTACCAACACCGTATTTATCAAACAATCTGGCAAAAGAGTACTCAAAATCAGGTTTAAAATTACGTTTGTATGATGGATCTTTTTTCAATATAAGCGATAATGTTCCCCCAAAACCAGCCAGATTTACTTCTTTCAGTTTAAAAGTACCTTTTTCATTCTGTAGGTTATAATTACCTGATAATTGAAAACTCCAAACATCATGAACAAATACAACAATATCAGCGTATTGACCATCGACTTTATCAATTAGAATACCTGCATCAAATATGTAAGCATTTTGTCTTAAGTATCGTTCCGATTCTGCAAAGAGAAATGGATCAATAAGATCTCCTTCTTTAAATAACAAATGGTTCTTAACAATATAATCACGGGTGTTTCTGTGTAAATGATTAGCAATTTCTTTTCCTTTAGTCAACCAGTTTTTATCTTCATTCTGACTTACATTACCAAAAGGGTCAATAATGATAAACGAAATAGTTCTTACAATCAAATTATCATATTGTTTAAAATAGTCATAATTAAATTGTTGTTGTAAAATCTGCAGAGAATCTCCTGCAGATTTATCAAAAACGAATATTTTACTTCCAAATGATTTGTAGAAACGACTTCTGAGTGTTATATCTGTCTCATTGTTGTCTTCTGCATACAAATTAAAAATAATAAACAAAAACAATAATAAGACTATTCTTACAAAAATTGTATAACATACAGCTTGTCTGTAAAAAATTCTTTTAAAATTTAAAATAAAAATATTATTTACTTGATTGATTGTACTTAACGACAATTCCCTGACCGTCAGTAAAAGTTTTTATAGTGCCGCAGTTAAAATAATGACTAGGATATGGTGATGGATTTGTTGGATTACCAGTACCAAAAATTGTATAATTGGCAAAGCGATATAAGGAATGAGGATGCCCATACGTGTTGTTTGTTCCAAAACTCAATATTCCTATTTTTGAATACTGATTAAAAACAGTCTCCAAAAAATCATTACTGCTTGTACCATTGGATGAGCTACCATGATGCGAAATTTTTAACATATCAGCACTTAAAGACCATGGATTTAGCATCATATAAGTTTGAACAACACCTTCAGCATCACCTGTTAATAAAATATCTGCATACCCATAATTAACCATTAAAACAATACTGGAATTATTATCTCCTGAATCCTCTTCACCAGGCGGATAACCAATATTTAATATTCTGAATTGAACAGGACTATCTAAATCAAGCGTTTGTCCCTCCTGATAATTATATGTATTGCTATTTGACAAATCATAAGTCCACGTAAATTGACCTGAGTTTTTTATATCTGATATACCGCCATAATGATCTGCATCGTGATGAGTTTCAATCAGATAATCAAAATGATTCACATTTTGAGCCAACATATAATTCAAAGCAAGTGGTTGACCATATCCTTGCCAGTTAAGATTACTATTTCCTCTGGTTCCATAACCCCCATCAATCATAAGATGTTTATTATCAGGAGTTTTTATATAGTTGGCATCACCCTGCTTAACATCAATAAAATGCATTTCTAAAAAAGAATAGTTATCTGGTGTGGCAGTGAAATAGATTACTGTATCCTGATAAACATCTTCATTCTCAACTCTGATTTTCATAAGATATTGTGAATTAGAGGAGTTTAACGGTAAATGAAAAGAAAACTCAGAATCTTTCCCTTTTGCTGACCATCCATAATACTTTTCTGAGCCACCAAATCGTTTGAAATATTCAAATCTGATATTCAGATCAGCTTTTGTTTCAACAATCAGTGTATTGTTTTCAACATACAATTCATTAAATAATCCGGAAGCTTCCTGGAAAGCAGGTTCTACTAACTTTTCATTTTTGCCACATGACAGTATTAACATGGGAAGAAACAGAATAATCCATTTAAAATTTTTCATTAACTTGTACCTGTCAGATAAGTGGGCATTAGCCCACTTATCTATGATTCCATCGCAATAACTGAGATTTCTATTTCACCACCCTTTGGTAAAGCTGCAACCTGAATTGCTTCACGTGCAGGGAATGGTTCATTGAAATATCTCTTATAGATTTCATTCATTGCAACAAAGTCTTTCATGTCAGTCAGAAAAACAGATACTTTAACAACATGATGAAAAGTAAGATTTGCTGCAGATAATATTGCCTGAATATTCTGAAAAACCAGAACTGTTTGTTCTTCAAATGTTCTTGCTAAATTTCCAGTAACAGGATCAATACCTAACTGTCCAGAAATATAAAGAATTCCCTTTTTCAATGTAGCCTGAGAATAAGGTCCAATAGCCTGTGGGGCAAGATTTGTTGTAATGGATTTCATAATCACTCCCTTTTTATATTATTGAAATTGCTTTTTTTAAACGAAGCACATAGTCATTTAAGTCTGCGATATAGATTGGTTCTTGATGACTTTTCAAATTATTCTTTATTAAGAGTTTTCCCTGTCTTATCATATCTTCTGTAACATAAACAATTACATCTGCTTCATAATCATCTGTTAAGCTCTGCATTGATTGAAAACTTCCAGTATAGTTTAAAATCTGAGTATGAACTTTATTGTCATGAAGCCCCTGAACAATTTGTAATACAATCAAATCAAGATCATCTGACATTGGAGCAATGACTATTCTAAATTCATTTTTTGGTTTAAGAAATATTCTCTTTTCATCCATAATCTTTATGATCAACTCCAAATTAGCCGAAAAGCCTATTGCTGGCAAGTTTTTTCCTGTAACGGATTTAGCAAGCATATCATACCTTCCACCGTTTGCCAGGATATGCTTATGTCCATGATGATCCAGAGTAAAATTAAAAATTGTTCTATTGTAATAATTAAAAGCAGAATGAATAAAGGGATTGATGAGATACGACACACCAAGGTTTGATAACATTCTCTGCAATCTTTTGAGATGCTCACTGCAATCTTCGCATAAATGATTAATGATAGCAGGTGCTTGTTCACTTATATTTTTACATTTGTCATCAACACATTGGAATACCTGTAAAGGATTTAATTTGATATTGTACTGACATTCATTACAAAACTGTGACTGATGATCATTGACAAACTGATTTAAGTGTCTTAAATACTCAGGTCTGCATTTATCACAACCAAAACTACTTAGCTCAAGAGTTAAATTGAATATTTCCAGATTCTTAAAAATTCTAATCGCTAAAAGGATTATTTCATTATCAGTTAGTAAATCATTACTACCTATGATTTCTGCCCCAAACTGATGAAATTGAGAAAATTGAGTCATATTTTTTCTTCTGAACATAGGTCCAATATAAAACAAACGAGATAATATGTCATTAATCTGATTCTTTAACAAGCTATGTAAAACAGTAATAGTACCTTCAGGTCTTAAGCTTAAATTATTCACTTCATTCAAATTGAAGAGTAAATGATTTGTCAAATCATCATGCTCTGAAAAATAATTCAGATATGTTTTAAACAATTCTTGTGATTGTAAGATTGAAGTCCTGATTTCTTTAAAATTATAGAGTTCCATTGTTTGTCGTATTACATTTTCGACATAATTCCATTTCCAGACATCATCAGGTAAAATATCATGATAGTTTAAATCATTTTGATGATTTTGCATATGCCATCTTTCTTGTTTTTAATTCCAGATACAGAATAATCATACTAAACCCCAACATGTCTGCTACTATGTCATAAAATGAAAATTGACGACCAGGAATTAAAAGTTGGTGAAGTTCATCTAACAAAGGAATTGTAAATAACATGTATATTAGATGAGTTTTAATGCTTTGGACTGAATAGCCTGATTGAAACTTGAACTTGTAATATAAAAAGCTCAAAATTAAATATTCTGAAAAATGAGCTAATTTATCCCATGAGATTCCATCTTTGAGTGGGATTTTTAAAGATGGAACTGAAGACAAAGTAATGATAACAACAGCCCATATCCAAAAAAACAATTTGTATATTTTCATTTAAACCTCAATACTATCATTTATATTTCTAACTAGTAGCATATTAAGAAAAGACCATATTATCATTTCTGGTAATTTGTCAACAACCAAGTTACAGAAAAGGGAGAAGTCTGGTATTCTGCTTTCAAAGGGATTCTATATTGATCGTCAGAAAACCAGAAATAGAGACTGTTCTTTTCATTTACCAGATTATTAGTTAAAATGTCACTTTTAATCTTTACAGCACCTTTTATCTTCTTAAAATCCAATTTAACCAAAATACTTTTTTTCTTTCCTAAAATTGTATTAATTTGACATTTTTTTACAAATCCACTTCTAACCTGCCAGTGATTTCTATTTACATCAAGATTAATCGTATTTTGATTTTGTAAATCCAGATTTCTTAAATAAAATAATGCTGTAAAAATTTCTCTGCTGTCTTGACTGACAGCATATTTAAAATTTTCATTCTTTATCGTATTTAGATAATCAGCACTGTTATCATGATAGATGGTTGTTGAATTTTCTTTATATTTTTCTTGTTTAATCATTTTTTTATAAACGACTGGAATATATTCATCTCTGTAACTCACAACATACAAATTATCAATGTTATCAGTCAGAAAACTAGTAATATTTGTTGATTTGGCTTTGACCATTAATTCATTTTCATGAAGAGAAAAATGTAATTTTGCAACTGAGATATTCAGATATTTAATATCAAAATTCATTTGTTCTCCATAAACAAGACAATAGATAATAATAAAAAAAAGGGCTAATAGCTTATTCTTCTTCAGCATTTTCATTCAAAAGATGCAATTTTACGTAATTTATACGCTGTCTTTTTATCTGTGTAATTGTAAATTCTACCTGATTTTCAACACTATATTTTTCATTTTTTTGAGGGACATGATTTAGGGAATCGAATAGAAAAGCAGCTAAGTTTTCATATTCTTCATTTAAATTTAAGTTAAACTGATGATTTAGCTCAGGGATATTAATCATCCCGCTTACAATATAGTCTCTGTCGTTTAGTTTAGTTATTGAGGGCATTTCATCATCATACTCATCCATAATCTCTCCAACAAGTTGCTCAAGAATATCTTCAAGACTGATAAGTCCTGAAGTCCCACCATACTCATCGACAACAATAGCTATCTGAATTTTTTTACTTTTAAACTGATTTAACAAGTTTTGAATTTTCATATTTTCTGTCACATAGAATGGTTTTCTCATTATTGAACCAATTGTCTTTTTATCAGGATTCAGCAATAAATCTTTTGCATACAACACACCGACGATTTCATCAATGCGTTTATGATAAACGGGTATTCTTGAATAACCAGATTCAGTAATAATTTTTTTAGCTTTATCTATCGTTTCAGATATTTCGACTCCTACGATGTCAACCCTGGGTACAATGATTTCTTTCACCTGAGTAGTAGAAAATCTAAAAATACTATCAATAATCTTTTTTTCGTTTTCTTCTAAAGGATGATTTTGTGATTTTGATTTTATAAAATTATGAAAATCTTCACTGGTTATTGATGAATTATCATTAACATGCGTATCTTTCTTTTTAGTTATCAAACTTAATAACTTATCCAGCATAAAGACAAATGGGAAAAGAATGATCTTTAATATTTCTATAGGTAAGCTGGTGATTTTTGAAAAACGAACAGGATTGGTAAATGCGATAATCTTTGGAGTAATTTCACCAAAAACAAGCAATAAAACAGTCATGAGCAGAATCTCAGCTGATATAATCATATTTTTGTATTGTAATGGGAAACGAGATGCAATATCAATTGCAATAAGAGTTGCCAGTGATGATGCAAGTATATTGACCAATGTATTCCCTATTAGGATAGTGATCAGTAACTGACGGGTTTTTGATAATAGTCTGAAGATTCTTTTAGAAGCATCATTATTCGATTTTTCAAGCTTTTTTATGTGAAGTTTAGATAGAGAAAAATAAGCAGTTTCACTACCTGAAAAAAAAGCTGATAATATCAATAAAAAGCCTATCGTATAATATGTTATATCTTCCACGATATCATTTTCTCCTTGTATAATAGATCATAAATCTGAGTTTCTTTTAATTTCATTACAATTTTATCCGAAGACTTGATGTGATCAAATCCTTGAAGATGCAATAATCCATGTACGAATAATAATAATAACTCGTCCTTTAGGCTATGTGAATCTTTTTGATTATCTGCTACACTGACATCAATTAACATATCCCCCAAAAAACCTGTTTCATAGAACTCAGATATAAAAGTAAGAACGTCTGTTTCTTTGTCTTTTCCCCGATATTTTTTATTGAAAATTTTGATTTTGCCCTCATTGATTAGTTTAAGACATAAGGTCTTTTTTTCATCAAATAAATTATGAATGATTAAAATGTCAAGTGTTTCCTGAAATATATTGGTATTAATGGGATAACCGGATTCATCAATCAAATCAATGTTATTCATTTTTCTTTTTTATGTCCTTTGGATACTCTATTCTTTTCCGATGAATACTTTCTAATATGGGTAACATCGTTTCTTTGATTATGCTTAACTCTTTCATTGTTATAGGCGCATTGTCAAGCTGGTGTTCCTCAATCAGTGTTAACACTGTATCGTCTATCACCTTTTGGATTGCGTCATGATTATAATTTTTAAGTGATTTAGTAGTAGATTCAACAATATCAGCAATCATCACCAATGCAGCTTCTTTTGTCTGAGGTATCGGGCCAGAATAAACAAAATCTTTCTCATCAATAGCAGTTTCTTCTTTCAACGCTTTATAATAAAAATATTTAATCTTGTTATCTCCATGATGTTGTACAATGATCTCAGTAATAAACTGAGGTAACTTGTGTAACTTTGCAAGTTTAATACCATTTAAAACATGATTCTTGATCAGATTTGCACTTTCTTTTGCTGGTAATTTATTGTGAATTTCTGAAGAATCTTGATTATTCTCAATAAAGGCTACTGGATTTGATAATTTTCCAATATCATGATAATAGCTGCCAACTCTTGCTATCAATGGATTAGCATTAATCGCTTCAGCTGCTGCTTCTGCTAGATTTCCAACTATCAATGAATGATAATATGTACCAGAAGCTTCCTTTGCCAGTTGTTTTAATAAAGGCTGATTAAAATCAAGTAATTCTAGCAGAGTTTGTTTACTTGCAAAAGAAAATTGTTTTTCAATTACAGGTAAAAGTACAATCGAAACAGTTATAGCGATAAAACTAGAAATAAAACCATAGATAATATTCATACCAGCTGTTAGCCAATGATCCAGTCTGAATAAACTTAATGCCAGAATAGAAATACTATAACCAAAAATCATATAGAGAAACAAAACAAAGTGATTAATTTGTTTATACTTTTTTATACAATAAATAGCAAAGAGACCTGGAAAAATAGTACTGAAAATAAAAAAATAATTCCAATTTGAATATTGAGCCAATAACAATACATTAAAAAAAGAAAAGACAAATGAATAAGCAGGAATAAACAAGTAAGCTAATATGATAACAAATAAGGAAAATGGAAAGAGCATCAGATATTTTGGATCCATTGAAAAGCTAAAAGTAATGGTAATCAAAGCGTTAAAAACAAGCATAGATATGACTAACCAGGTATGCCTGTCCTGATTGTATCGCTGATCAAATAGAATTGATGTAATGACAAAATATAATGAAAATATGATCATATTAAAGATGAAAAGCCCAAGAGAAGAAACGATTAGACTTCTTACTTCTTTATTGTCTTTTTTATCACGATAAGCCTTCATTAATGATTCTATTACAACTAAATCCTGATCACTTATCTTTTGATTTCTACTGACAATGATTTCATCTTTTTCAATACTTCCCAGAACAGGATTTATACTTTTCCTAATTTTTTGTTTTTCATCCTCAGTTGCCTCTATATCCTCTTCGAGATTTGCAGACAAGACATTATCCAACACATTAAACAAAACTTGCTTTAAAACTGATGAATCCGTTGAATTGATGATTTCTTGTTTTGCCTGATTTAATGAGTAAAGTTTTGTAACAGATAGTGTTTGAATCTTGTTATTTTCATGAATTCTGATTTGTTGACCAGGAGTTGCTGTATCATAAATCGCTTTTTGATTGATTCTTTGTATTTGTTCATATAAAAACTGATAAAGATATTTTCTTTTTGAAGTTGTTTTTAAAAACTGATAAGTATCCTGAGAAAACTGATAACCATTTCTTGAAAAGCGTTCAATAAAATTCAGTGTATCGTTTGTTTCAAAAGTATTATTTAATTCAATAAAAAGATAGTCTAATTCTTTAAGCATCTGAAATTTAGCATTTTCTGATATTTTATAAATTGGCGGAAGAGTCTTTAGTTTTTCATAAATTTCCTTCTGTATCATATTTTCTGATTTAACTACAGTAAAGGCAAAAGGTGCTTTAACATTTTGCTGAGATACTTGTCCTATTTGAAATTGATATCGTGGATTATTACCATAAAATAATGAAAAAATATAAAAGCTTAAAGCGAGAAGAGCCGATGCAACAATTGAAACTATAAAGCTTTTTTTGTTAAAATTCATTATACCTCCGTTTAAAACTGCCTAAGAAGAGTAAGACAAATAACACATATCTTTAGAAATCAAAAACAATTACATCTTTAGTTACTCAAATATTGTCATATTTCATTTAAAAAGGGCAATGGCCTCCTTTAGGAGGCCATTGCTTATAAATATGATTAGTCTCTTGGGATAGAGAATACTTGATCAGGGTGAATGATATCAGGATCTTTAATCTGATCTTTGTTTGCTCTATAGATAATAGTCCATTTACTGCCTTTACCATAAACTTCTGGATAAGCAGCAATTTTCCATAAACTTTCGCCTTTATAGACTTTCCAACTAGTTGGTAGTCCACGAGGAATCTTAAGTTCCATACCTGTTTGAATAATGTTAGGGTCTTTTATCTGGTCACGGTTTGCACGGTAAATTACACCCCATTTTTTTGAGTCACCATATATATGATCATAAGCGGCTATTTTTGATAGATAATCGCCTCTAACTACAGTATAATTATCTTCATGGTATTCACCTTCAGCTGCCTGAGATTTTTCTGCCGCTTTTTGTGTTACTTCTTGCATTGAATTATTAATTGCGGCAAATCTTCTGTCGAGATCTGTAAATTCTCTTCTAAATTCTGGCAATTTCGCAATTTTAACTTGTTTTGTTTGATCATAGTTAGTATTCAATTCTTTAAATGCTTTGGCATTTTCCCATAATTGAGTATCACTCATCGCTTCCCAGTTTACTAATTGGTCTTTATAGTATTGGATTTTTGAACGCAGATCATTCAAATTTGAGTCAGTGATAGCCAGTTTTTGATATAAGGCTTCTATTTCTGTGTTGATGTTTGCTAAATTTTGTTTATAATTTTCAATATCGGTATTATTTTTAGCAAAATCTGCATCTGCTTTCGCTTTTCTTTGTTGTAAAGACGCCATTTCGTTTTCAAGATTTTGCCAATATTGCTGTCTTTCAGCTTTGTTTAATTTTTTGTATTCATCATCACTCAGATAAGTAACAGCAGCATTCAATGCAACAGGTAACAGTATTGTCAGTATCAAACTGATTAAAAGTAATTTTTTCATGATAAACTCTCCCCTTATTCCATTTCTTTTTCCATTTGTTTTAAAGTTGAAAGTTTGTCATTTTTTTCTTTAATCTGTTTTTCTAAATCTGCTTTCTGTTGTGCGCTTTCTTTCGCCTTTTGTTCAGCTGCCAGTGTTTCTTCCTGTGCTTTACTTAACTGGTCTTTGCTAACAGGAGGTGGCGGAGGTGTACAAGCAGCAAGAAATAACATACTTATCAGAATAATCAATCCTGATAATTTTGTTTGAGCTTTCATAATTCTCTCCCTTTTTTTTCTCTTGGTTATAACTTAATAATTTCATTGATTTTTGTCAATCATTTTTTTAAAACACACTGCATCTATATTAAAAATAATCAAAAAAAGCAAGTTTGTTACATTTTTTTAAAAAAAAATCATATTTAACTGCTTTTAGATTGAATTATTGAATATGATTTACTATATTTTTGTATTACATTGATCAAAGTATTTTAAAATTTAAAACTTGACGTCAGCATGGGATATAAAAGATTTAGTTTAGGAGTAAGAATTGAAAAGAAAAAAAAACAAACTAAATAATCAGATTAGACAGGTAATGCATATTTCAATTTTCGAAGGAATTTTTGCTCAGGTATATTCCGGATTTGTTTCTATTGGTAGCTCATTTATCACAAAATTTGCAGTACTACTAAATGCGAGTCCTTTACATTTTAGTATAATGTCTGCAATCGCTCAGCTTTCTCAGCTATTCCAGCTGAGCGGATATCTGATCAGCCGTAAAGCTGCAAGCAGAAAACCGAAGTGTGTCTGGTTTGCATTTTGGGGACGTTTATTGAACATTTTTTTATTTATACCAATTCTAATCCAGCCTTCAATGATGTCAATCATCGTATTTTTATCTGTTTTGATGATTTCAGCAGCATTACAAAATATTAGTGGTAATATGTGGACGGCCTGGATTGCTGATGAAATTCCTGTAAAAATTCGAGGTCGTTTTTTTTCTAAAAGAATGCAAATTTTAATGATATATGGTTTTAGCACAGCATGGTTAATTAGTTTTTTTATCGATTTGTTTGAAAAAGATAAAAGTTTTTGGAAAATAAAACTCATTTCATTTTTTAATGCAGAAAATCTATTCAAATCATCTAATCAAATTTGGGGTATTTATCTTGTAATCCTGGCTGGTACACTGATAGGAATAACTGGATTATATTTTCTAAATAAACAACCTGAATCCTTTAAAAAAAAATCATTGAAAGATTCTGATCATTCCATATTAGAGCCAATTAAGAATCCAAATTTCAGAAAATTAATACTGTTTAATATATGGTGGATGCTGGCAATTGGAATTGGAGCTCCATTTTGGGGTCCTTTTATGATGAAAAAGCTTGAGATGAGTCTGTTTGAAGTTCAGATTTATGGGGCATTAAGTTCTGTCAGTATGTTGTTTGCATTCAAATGGTGGGGTAAGTTAATTGATAAGTTTGGTAACAGAAGCATGATGAAGATTTGCGTTTTTTTAGGCGGTATTAATCCTTTAATATGGGTATTTTTCAATAAATCCTCCTAT
Source organism: Candidatus Cloacimonadota bacterium (assembly GCA_029564175.1). GTDB lineage: Bacteria > Cloacimonadota > Cloacimonadia > Cloacimonadales > WRIO01 > JAGOCT01. Next base: position 102,704 of record JAKQQL010000110.1, on the reverse strand, counting down.
TTCTTAATTTGGCCAGAAGCTATTCTGTCAGGATTTATGTGGAGTGGTACCAACATTATTTCAATGAACTTTATCTTATCAATCTCACCCAAAGGCAAAGAACAGCTTTGGTCTGCTATGTATAGTGCAATTGGCGGTCTAATGATGATGACAACCATGTTACTGAGTGGTACATTTTATCCCAGTCAGTTGAGAATTTTTGGACTAGTACTTGAACCTGAACAAATCTTGTTTGCAATAACAGGTTTACTCAGATGGACAGCTGAAATTCCCCTACAATTTGTTCAGGAACCCTCAGGAGTCCCTTTCAGAAGAACAATTGTCATTGTAAAGCAGATGTTGTTTGAACGATTTTACAAAATTCGTTCCAGATTTTGAGAATTGGCATAAAAATTGTTTATTCAAAAATAAAATAAAAAGAAATAGCGTGATTAAGTATTCTAAAAACTATAAAAATTTAGATGTTTTTAAATCTCATATTTACTATTTTGAATTTTCAAAACAGATAGATTTTTATTACTAAAAGACACAAAGAGTATATTAGAAATTAAAATAAAAGAGGTTATTTATGAACTACAATTTTGATGTAGAAATGGACAGAAAAAATACTGGTTCTTTTAAATGGGATTGGTGTCATCAAATTTTTGGCACAGATGACCTGATTCCTATGTCCATTGCAGATATGGATATCCCTGTACCACCACAAGTTATTCAGGCTATTCATAAAAGAAACGAACATCCTGTATTTGGTTATACTGTCAGAACAGACTCTTATTTTAATTCAGTGATTAACTGGATGAATAAAAGATATAACTGGGAAGTTGATAAAGATTGGATTTTAAGTACACCAGGTATTGTACCAGCCATCAGTTTTGCTGTTTTTTCTTTTACTGAGCCTGGTGATAAAATACTTATTCAACCTCCTGTTTATCATCCCTTTTTTGATGCTATCGAACTGAATAAAAGAATTCTGATTGAAAATCCACTAAAAGAAATTCATAATGGAGGCAAGATTCATTATGAAATAGACTTCGAAGACCTTGAAGCAAAATTGGATGGAGTTAAAATGATGATTCTTTGTTCACCTCATAATCCGGTTGGTAGAGTTTGGACAAGAGAAGAATTAGATAGAATTGGAAAAATTTGTAAAGCAAAAGGGGTCATTATCTTATCAGATGAAATTCATTCTGATTTAATTTACAAGCCTTTTAAACATATTCCTTTTTCTTCTCTTACAGATTTCCAGGAAGTGTCTCTCACTTGTATGGCTCCAAGTAAAACTTTCAATGTGGCAGGCTTATGCGCATCTGTGGTAATTATCCCTAATCAGCAGTTAAGAGACAGATTTTTGAAGTCTATGTTTAACTGTGGTGTATTTCTGGGGAATGTTTTTGGCAACGTTGTTTTAGAAACTTGTTACAACGATTGTGAGGATTGGCTGGAAAATTTGTTGGATTACCTGAAACAATGCAAATCTGATATAGAAAAATTCTTTGAGTTAAATCTCCCTCAGTTAAAAGTGGCTGATACTGAAGCAACTTTTTTAACATGGATTGACTTTAGAAATCTGAATTTTAAAACACATGAAGCACTTGAAAAATTCATTATTGAAAAAGCAAAGATTGGACTAGATACTGGTTCAAAATTTGGAGAGCAGGGTAAGTTTTTTATGCGTCTTAACTTTGGTTGTAATCGTAAAACCATCAACGAAGCGCTGATTAGACTTAAATCCGCTATTGATCAATTATAAATTAAACGATATAAAAAGGGGGGCAGGATATTACCTGCCCTCTTTTTTTTACAAATTATTTTAAAAATGACTACAATTTTTAAGGTTGTTTTTTAGGATTTTGCTCTATTGTTTCCTTATTCCATCCTTATCCTTTCCTTATCAGTCTTTTTATTTATATATATATTTTTTTATAAGAATTGTAAGGTTAAAAACATCACCAATAAATTGATTTAAATGCTATAATTAAAACTACAGATTGAAACATTTTTGAATATGAGATGAATTTCTTCAAACATTCTTAAGTCTGATTTTATTACATTTAAAAAAACGTACAAAAATCACTCAATATGATAAGTTTTTAGTTGAAAATTCTTATATAAAATGGAGTATTTTTTTTGTAATTCCCTATTATGATATTCATTCCTGATTCGTTTATCTTTAAATGCCCATGTTTCAGATATTTCTTCAAGAGACTCATTTAACTGCCATTTATGATAAAACAAATGATTATGAAGCATGTGTAGATTATGAAGTTGTTCTGAGTTAAAATAATCAGAATTTAATCTATTGATAATCTTATCATGCTCTATACGAATTGGATAGATAAAAGATATGTCCGCTATTTTTTGTTTTTCAGAATTATCAAGTTTTATAAGACTTAGATTTTTTCTCAATTCATTTGAGCTGTAATAAGTCTGTCCATTTAGTATAGACAATTTATTGATATCAATCCCTTCTTTATCCAGTTTAATCATCACTGCTTTGTCAAAACGATATATTGAAGGTTTAAACACAACCTGATCAAAAACATTCTGGACAACAAACAAGCTTATAAAACAAACTACACCTGCAAATACAGGATTTACAATCCACCCTATCGAAATTCTGCCTAAAATCTTATACTGCATATTCTGAATACCCTTGCTAAGGCTTAAGCCAACTATTGACCCAATGACTGCCTGAGAGCTGGATACAGGGACTAATGGTAATGCTGGCAAATGCAATAAATGCATTAAATTAGCAAATGATCTGGATGAAAACATAAACAATACCATCGATGATGATAAAACGACAATTAAACCTGTTAAAGGAGATAATTTAAATAAATCATGTCCTACGGTTCTCATATTTTTTTGGGAATATGTAAAAATTCCAACTGCAATTGCCAACGCACCAATAAAAAATAACTGAGAGATACCTGATATTTGAAAATATCTATTGATATAAATATCCGTAAATGGAGATGAATCGATAAACATACCCATTACATTAGCAATATTATTTGCTCCTAAACTATATGCTCCAAAGGCCCCAATGACGATCAAACCAATTCTTGTATAGAAATCTAATCGAATGATATGGATGGAATACCTGTTTAGACAATAATTAAAAATATGATAAATTAGTAGTGTAAAAAGTGCTGATAAAACAGGCGTAATGATCCATGCTGAGACAATACTCAACAAGACACTGATATCTGTAAAAGCTCCGGTAAAAATATTCCAGCCAATAATAGAACCGACAACCGCTTGTGAACTTGAGACTGGAATTCGTAGCCTGACCATTAATATCAGACTAAGACCAGCTGCTAATGCAACGGTAAAAGAACCGGCCAGAGCATTGACACTTCCTAATCTGCTTAAAGTAAGTGAAGTACCCCCTCCTTGAATCACAGCTCCTAATATCACAAAAATACTGGCTATCCATGCAGCTGTTTTGAATTTAATCATCCGCGTTTCTACAGCTGCTCCAAAAATATTACCAGCATCATTAGCCCCGAGGGACCATCCTAAAAATAATCCGCTTATCAGTAATATAAAAGCCATTACAATTGTCGTTTTATCGTATAAATAATCAAACGGTCACACACATTCTGACAATAATCAGATACTAATTCCATTTCAAGCAGAATTTGCTTCAAATGTAATTTTCTGGCTAGTTCTATCTTTGAAGCAAATATTTCTTTTCGTATTTTTTCCCCAAGTTCATCGACTTCTTTTTCATAAAAGAACACTTTATGAGCATAATCATTAACCGAATGGATATTGTGAAAGAAAGCTCTGACTGCCTTAATCACTTCCTCAACAGCATGTGCATTCGATTGAGCCAACATCGTAACATATTGATTTATAAATTCTGGTATTTCTGGTTTTTCAGTCAACAAATCCAATGCAGAAGATTTGATTTGATTGATTACGTCATCTGTATTCTCAAGAATTGCTAGTACATCTCCCCTATTCTCAGGAATCAGAGTATGCCGGTATAAATGTTCTTCGATATTTTTTCTGTATTCATCAGCAGTTCTTTCATGGGTTCGAATCCGTTCACATTTTTCTTCCATCAAGCTGATCTGATTGGATAGATAAAGAGATACAACCTGAGAAAATAGTATGCCACTTTCACTAACTAAGTTTAAAAATTCATCTATTTTTAATTCTAAAACTTGTACCTTTTTTAAAAAAGCCATATTACCTTCTTATTATTATCGTGTTAAAACAAAATAAGTTGCTAATCATAATTCTACTTGCCTGTTTGCATTATTTCATCAATCTCCACTGAATGGTAGGGCAGATAACTTGTATTTTTGAAATAAATAGCCTGAACCGGACAAAAAGAAAAACAACGCATGCACATTTGGCAATTATCTTCAAATCTTGGAAATTCATACATTCTGATATTATCTGCCGGACAAGCCTGATAGCATATATTGCATTGAATACAACGACTTGTGTCAACATTAACCGGATACCATTTCCTAAAACGCTTGGGAGGATTTGCCAGTTTATAAACTAAGTCAAAAGGAACAGCAGAAAAGATATTGTAAGACCATTTTGCTTTTCGGTTTATCAGTCCTTCAACAAAATGTACAGCCCTTATCTCTGCTTTATGTTTGAGATTTTCCAATTTAGCACTTTCATTTGCGTTCTTGCTTAAATTCGATGGCATGATAAAAGCTTCAGCGCCTAATGGATAATAACCTTTTTTTTGGATTATTTTTTTAACCTGCATTGTTAAAGCACCAACCATACCAGCCATTGTAGTTATCATAAACAAATCTGTACCATTGGTTCGAGGTAATTGATTGATAAAATCCCAAACAAAGGGATAAGTTGAAAAATAAGCTGTTGGCATCGCCAGACCTATTGAGTGATTTAGATTTACAGAGGCAGGATTTGCCTTTTCAAGACAGTATAAATTGACCTTGTAACTGTTTTTTTCCAGTAATGAAGCAATATGTTTTGTAACAATATAAGTATTTCCCGTTCCAGAAAAATAGTATAAATCAACAGTCTTGCTTTTCATAATCAACCCCCTGAATTTTAAGTATAGTACTATTTTAAGAAATGAAAGAAATCTTGTCAAGAAAAGATTCATTTTTTTGATTCTTTAGAGTTTTTGAAAACCATACAACAGACTATTTTTAAAAATTTGTGAAAAAAATACATTTTTAACTTGACTATTAATCACAATTATTATAAATTAGCAAAAAAAATATTATAATGAGGGCAGTATATGAAATTAAGAGAACTCGTTGAACTACTGGAAGGCGAACTTCTTACGGAAACTGATCATTTAGACCGTGAAATTACATGTGCCTTTGGTTCAGATTTGATTAGTGACATTCTGATGTGTACTAAGGAAGCTACTTTACTGTTAACAGGACTCACCAACCCGCAAGTTATCCGCTTATCTGACATGATTGATTTATTAGGCATTGTTTTTGTGAGAGGGAAAAAACCTTCAGAAGATTTGATTGAAATGGCAATTGAAAGAGATTTACCATTAATTACTACGAAATTTACACTCTACAAATCGGCAGGCATTTTATATAATACCGGTTTAAGGAGTTGTAAAATTTAATATGGCTGAATACTGGAATATCGTTGAATCAATTCAGGCAAGACATGATTCCTTTTTACAAGAAAAACCAGAACCAGAAATGTCAATATCCTATGAGGTAGGACATAAGGATTTTATTAATTCAGGAAAAGCGTCTTCGGAAATAAAACTAATGTTAAAACGTTTAGGTGTCAATCCGGAGATATTACGAAGGGTTGCGATTGCCTCCTACGAAGCAGAAATCAATATAACTGCCCATTCTTTAGGTGGTAAAATAATATGCAATATTTATCTTAACTGTGTTCATATCGTATTCAATGATTCAGGACCAGGAATTAAAAGCATTGAAAAAGCATTAGAACCGGGCTGGTCAACTGCAGATGATTTAGTCAGAGAAATGGGGTTTGGTGCAGGATTGGGTTTACCCAATATAAAAAAAAATTCAGATGTAATGCATATTGATTCAGAAGAAGGTAAAAACACTCTACTAGAGATTATCATATTTTTTGATTAGGACGATATATGGACGAAAAACGATATTTTCATGCGATTCAACTACTGAATGACAAATGCAAAGGTTGTATGCATTGTGTAAGAATCTGTCCGACAGAAGCTTTAAGAATCAGAGATGGGATAGTTCATATGGATGAAGCCCGATGTGTAGATTGTGGTAAATGTATTAGTGTTTGTCCCTTTGATGCGATTATTCCAACATCAGATTCTTTAAATCAAATCAATCGGTATGAATACAAAGTAGCCATTGTATCAGCTTCTTATGCAGGACAATTTACCGAAGATATCGATTATTCTACAACCATTAAAGCACTTTATTATATTGGTTTTGATATGGTCATTGAAGAATCAATGGCAAGTGAAGTGATGACTCGTATCAAACAACATTACATTACGACAAACAAAGAAGTACGTCCGATTTTATCAAGCAACTGTCCTGCAGTCATACGTTTGATCCAGGTAAGGTTTCCATCTCTTTTACCTAATATTTTCCATATTGAAGCCCCAATGAGTGTCCTTTCCATGTACTATAGGGATAAAATATGTATTGAAAAAGGTATAAATCCAGATCAAATCGGCATTTTTCTGATTGTCCCCTGTATCTCTCAGGTTACGGCTGTTCATCAGCCTGAAGGCGCTTATAAAAGAATTCAGGAAGGTGCAATTGCGATAAGAGATGTATATACTGCAGTTCGCGATAAATTACCCTATATTAAATCTTTGGATATTCCTGTTACAACTCATGAAAGAGGTTTAACACGTGCTTTATCAGGACATGAAGCAGATGAAGTTGGCAACCAGCAAATTCGCACTTTAGCCGTAAGTGGTATTGACAATGTGATTGAGATACTTCAAAAAGTGGAGAATCATATATTAGATCAGTACGATTATATTGTCTTGAGAAGTTGCACCAATGGTTGTGTTGGAGGGGTCTTAAACGTTGAAAATCCATTTATTGCAAGAAGCAGAATCCATGTTTTAATTCGTGATGCCAAAGATGAGGATCATGAGTTAGATTCCTGTTTTTCCTGTTATTTAGATGGGACATTTGATGTATTACCTCTGGAACCCCGCTCAATCATGGAATTGGATAAAGATATCAAGCAAGCTATTCTAAAAATGAAAAAATTACAGGAAATCATGGCTCAACTGCCCTTAATAGATTGCGGAGCTTGTGGTTCTCCAAATTGTAGAGCACTTGCAGAAGATATAGTTCAAGGTAGAGCCAGTATTGATAATTGTGTCATTTTATTGAAAAAAAACATAGATAAAAACGAAGAGTAAAGAAGGAATTATGACCGTAAATGCCAAACAATTAGTAGAAGCTGTTACCGGAGAAGTATTAACAAACCATCAAGATCTTGTATCAATAACGATCGAAGGAGGATACGTTTCAGACTTATTGAGTGATGTTATGGGTAATGCAAGAGAAAATCAGGTTTGGATCACTATCATGAAACATCTTAATGTCATTGCTGTAGCAGCACTTGCTAACATGAGCTGTGTCTGTTTTGCAAATAATGTTAATCCTGATGAAGCCGTTATTAACAAAGCAAACGATGAAAATATTTGTCTGATTAAGAGTTCATTATCCACTTTTGAAATTGCTGGCAGATTGTATCAGTTATTACAAGGTTAATCTATTAAAAATATGAAATGGTATAATGCAGATCTTCATATTCATTCTGTATTATCTCCCTGTGGAGACCTTGACATGTCACCTCAGACTGTTATTAATGCCTTGTTAGAAAAGAATATTGAAATTTTTGCGATTACTGATCATAATCGGATGTTAAATTTTAAAGCATATTATCATAAAGCATTAGAAGCTGGATTAACTTGTCTCATGGGTGTCGAAATCCAAACTCAGGAAGAAATTCATATTCTGGCTTTTTTTGATACTCATAGAGAGGGCTATGCATTCCAGAATGAATTGTATGATTCTCTGTTGCCTATGAAAAATGATCCTGATTATTTTGGTGACCAGGTAATAATAGGCGAAAATGACGAAATTATCGGATTTGAAGAAAAAGCATTGATTAACTCATCAATGTGGACTTTGGATGAAACTTATGAAAAAGTCACAGAATACAATGGGTTTTGTTATCCGGCTCATGAAGATGCTACTTCATTCAGTATTTTAGCGCAATTAGGATTTATGCCTGAATACCCTGATTTTAAAGCAATTGGAATCAGTGCTAAATGTAATGTGGAAAATTTGTTTACAAAATACCCTGCTTTAAAAAAATATACTTTAGTGAGAAGTTCCGATGCTCATTATCCTCAGGATATCGCATCAGGCTACTCAAAGTTCTATATAAATGAGCCTACTGTGGCAGAAATTAGAAAAGCCTGTACAGGCTTAGATGGAAGAAAAATCATTTCATAAATAAAAGAATATCAGGAGGAAAAATGTGTAACGCAACAGAAAATGACACAAACAGCTTATACGAAAAGCTACAAAAAGTCATTGATGAAAAAAAACAGCTTACTAATCCACTTATTGAGATCCTTCATCAGGCTCAGGAAATATTTGGATATCTGCCTGTTGAAGTACAGGAATACGTTGCCAGAGAACTCGGCATTCCGGTTAGCCAGGTTTATGGTGTCGTCACTTTTTATAACTTCTTCTCAATGAAACCCCGTGGAAAACACATTATCAATGTATGCACAGGTACTGCTTGCTTTGTAAAAGGTGCACCAAGAATTCTTCAGATGATCTCTGATGAATTGGGAATCCAGATCGGCGATACTACAGAAGATCGCCAGTTCTCATTATCAGCAGTTCGTTGTGTTGGTGCATGTTCACTTGCTCCAGTTTTTGTTATTGGAGAAGATACTTATGGACGTATTGATAATCGTGACAAATTAAAAGAAATCATTAACAAATACCGTGCATAGAAAGTATTAAAATGCAGGATTTATCATTACATATTCTCGATATTATTGAAAATTCTGCCAGAGCTAGCTCTCAGTTAATTGACATTACCATTGGTATTGACGAGATTAAAAATGTTATCAGTATTGAAATTAATGACGATGGAACCGGCATGGATCAGCAGACACTTGAAAATGCCCAAAATCCCTTCTATACTTCCAAATCAGAAAGACAAAAAAAAGTGGGGTTGGGTATCCCTTTATTCAAACAGAACGCTGAATGGTGCAACGGTATGTTTTTAATGACATCCGTTATTAATGAAGGAACCAGTTTAAAGGCTGAATTTCAATACGATCATATAGACCGTATGCCTTTGGGTAACGTTCAGGATACTATGATAGGTTCAATTTTAGGCCATTCTGATATTGATTTTAATATCAGATTATATCATATTCATAAACATAATGAAATGAGTGAATTTGTACTGGATACTCGGATAATTAAATCGGAGCTTGGGGATATACCGATTACATGGCCGGATGTAATACAGTATTTAAATGAAACATTAAATGAGGGTATAAAAAATATAAAATTGGAGGAATTCTAATGAAAACTTTAGCAGACCTTAAAGCGATTCGCGAAAAAGCGCAACAGGAAATGAAACTACGTAATAGTAATGTTCGTGTAAAAGTAATCGTTGGTATGGGGACCTCTGGAATCGCCATGGGTGCAAGAGACGTCATGAAAGCATTCTTAGACGAAGTTGCTACCCGTAGCTTAACCGATGTAGTGGTTACTCAAACAGGAGAAAAAGGTTTTTCATCAATGGAACCGGTTGTGGACGTCATTGAAGAAGGAAAACCTGGTGTTACTTATGGAAATATGACCGCTGACAAAGCGAGAAAAGTGGTTGTAGAACATCTAGTAAACGGTAATCCTGTTAAAGAGTTTATTATCTCAACAGAAAAATAGGAGGATCCAAAATGCCAACAAAGCGAATCGATCTCCTGATCTGCTGTGGATCAGGATGCGTTTCTGCAGGTGCACTTCGTATCAAAGAAAGAATGATCGAAGTACTCCATCAAAACAACATTTCTGATGAAATCAACATCATTGAAACAGGTTGTATGGGACCATGTGATTTTGGTCCTGTTATGATGGTTTATCCTGAAGGAATTTTTTATAAAAAAGTCGTGCCTGAAGATGTAGAAGAAATCGTAAATGAACACTTTATCAAAGGACGTCCTGTTAAACGTTTAATGCAACAGGAAGATGACAAAGCACTTGCTACAAAGGAAGAAATTCCTTTCTACCAAAAACAGGTAAAAGTAGCTCTTGAAAACTGTGGTTATTTAAACCCAGAAAAAATTGAAGAATATATTGCTCTAGGCGGTTATGAAGCCTTAGGCAATGCACTGAATGGTACACCGGAAGAAGCAATTGAAGTCGTTAAACGATCTGGATTAAGAGGCCGTGGCGGTGCTGGTTTCCCAACTGGTATGAAATGGCAGTTTGTTAGAAACGCTAAAGGTGATCAGAAATACGTTGTATGTAATGCTGACGAGGGTGACCCAGGTGCTTTCATGGATCGCTCTTTGTTAGAAGGTGATCCACACAGAGTACTTGAAGGAATGATGCTTGCGGCTTATGCTGTTGGTGCTTCAGAAGGTTACTTCTATATCAGAGCTGAATACCCGCTTGCTATCAAACGAATCAAATTAGCGATTGAACAAGCAAAAGAATTTGGTCTCATGGGTAACAATATACTTGGAACTGATTTCTGTTTTGACGCTCAGGTTCGTACTGGTGCGGGAGCATTCGTATGTGGAGAAGAAACGGCATTAATCGCTTCAATTATGGGACGCAGAGGCCAACCATTACCAAAACCACCATACCCTGCCAATGAAGGTTTATGGAGCAAACCAACCCTTGTTAACAACGTTGAAACACTGGGTAATCTGGCAACTATATTTTTAAAAGGTACTGACTGGTTTGCGAGCATGGGAACTGAAACATCAAAAGGCACCAAAGTGTTTGCACTCACAGGTGATATTCAAAATACTGGTCTCGTTGAAGTACCAATGGGTATTACAATCAAAGATCTTATCTTTGAAGTCGGTGGCGGTATTGTAGGTGATCACAAATTTAAAGCAGTTCAGCTTGGCGGACCTTCTGGCGGATGCCTAACCAATGATCACCTTGACGTTAAAGTTGATTATGAAACTTTAAAAGAAAAAGGTGCCATGATGGGCTCCGGTGGTGTAATTGTAATGAATGACACAAATTGTATGGTCAACATTGCAAAATTCTTCCTTGACTTCTCTGTTGATGAATCATGTGGAAAATGCGCTCCATGCCGTATTGGTTTAAGACAAATGTATGAAATTCTGGAAAGAATCACAAAAGGAAAAGGAAAACCTGGTGATATCGATGAGTTGATTACTCTTGGAAATAGTATCAAACAATTATCTCTTTGTGGACTTGGACAATCAGCTCCAAACCCTGTTTTAAGCACAATAAAATATTTCAGAGAAGAATATGAAGCACATATTAATGAACAGGCTTGCCCTGCAAAAGTATGTCTCGATTTAATGCACTTCAATATCAATAAAGACAAGTGTATCGGTTGTTCTTTATGTGCAAGAAGATGTCCTGTTTCATGTATATCAGGAAGTCGTCAGGATAAATATACAATCACTCAGGTTGACTGCGTAAAATGTGGTAACTGTCTGGAAGTATGCCCTGTGAAAGCAATCACAAAAGAATCCGGTATGCATGACGATATGAAAAAGAAACTTCAAGACTTAGCTCAGGAAGCATTGGAATATTAATATTTAAGTCAATAATATAAAGAGGCGCTGATTAAGCGCCTCTTTTTTTCATTTATACTATACTGACAGTTCAATAATTCTTTTAATCAAGCTATCAAAGGATAATCCAACTGCTTTAGCAGCCATAGGGGTTAAACTTAACTCAGTCATTCCAGGTAAGGTATTGATTTCTAGGAAATAAAAATGATTACCATCATATCTAAAATCAACCCGACCATATACTGAGCAAGAACAAGTATGGAAAATATCTTTGGCAAATTTTTGAATGACAAGCACTTCATTATCATTTAAATCTGCAGGACAAACATAAGATGTTTTTCCTTTAGTATATTTATTAGTATAATCATAAAAACCTTCATTTGGGATGATTTCTACCACAGGTAATACCTCATTACCTAAAACACTTACTGTAAGCTCTCTACCTGGAATAAACTGCTGACAGAGTACCTCAGTATCATAAAGATAAGCATCTGTTACAGCTTTTTCTAAATTTTGTTTCTCTTTGACAATATGAACTCCTACGGATGATCCATTTGAGTTTGGTTTTACAATCAGTGGTAATCCTATCATTTCAATCTCTTCGTCTGTTAAACTTCTTTTTTGTGTCAGAAGAACTTGTTTTGGACTTGGAACACCTATAGATTTTGCAATCAATGTAGAGACATATTTATTCATGGCAATCGCACTACCTGTATGTTTGGAACCGGTAAAATGAATTTTTTCAAGAGAAAGAATAGATTGAATTCTTCCATCTTCACCTTCTGCTCCATGTAATCCATTAAAAACGATATATGGATTTTTATGTTTGATGTAGTTAACCAGATCACTATAAGATGAGAAATCTACAGGATCAACAAGCTCAACATTAAAACCATTATCAATTAATGCTCCTGATATTGCTGATGAACTTTTTTTGGAGACTTCCTTTTCTTCAGAAAATCCGCCACATAGAACAATTACTTTTTTCGACATAAAAAACCTCGTATTTATTTCTTGTCTTTTTCTTGATACAGATAAACGTAATCATTAATCGAGAGGAGTTGATAAATCTTTATTGCTTTTGTTTTCCCCTTGACAATTACTTCATCCAGATACTCATATTCAATATAATCTTTCACTTTTTCAAGTGTAAACTCACTAATTATGATATGGTTTTTGGTATTATAGTTTTTATTTAAAGCTTCCAGTCTGGCTCCTAAATTTACGGTATCACCAATTGCAGTGTAATCAAAAATTTGTTCTGAACCCAGATTTCCAACTACTGCCATTCCAGTATTAATACCAATTCCAATATTGATAATTTCTCGTCCTTCACTTCTCCATTTATCCTGTAATAGCCTCAATCTGTCTATCATTTCCATTGCACAATAACAGGCTTTTAATGCATGATTTTCAATAGGAACAGGTGTATTGAAAAGTGCCATCACTTCATCACCGACAAACTTGTCCAGAATACCCTGGTTGTTAATAATAGTATTGACCATTTCAGTTAAATATTCTCTTAACATAGAAACCGTATCTTCGACATCATGTGATTCTGTATATGTTGTAAATGATCTGATATCTGAGAATAACACTGTGATTTCAGTCTGTGATCCACCGTATTTTAATTTATCGGGAGATTTAAGAAGTTCTTTAACCAGAGCGGGAGCCATATAATGTTGAAATGTTTTTTTTATTGCTTTTTTTTCTTTATTTTCCATGAGATAGTGATAAATCAGATAACAAAAATATAAAATCAATATCATTACTGGCAAAACAAGTATTGGAATAAAGATATTCATTTTACTGAAAAGCTGAAATGAGATCAAAACGTATAAAAAAATGATCAGTAAACTAAAGATCAAACTGATATGTGGTTTCAATTTATAAAACAGATTGGATAACAAAATTAAAATAATTCCAGAATAAAAAAGATACCAAGTAAAGGATACTTTTTTGATAAAATGTTTATCTAAAAGCATTTGTAACATATTGGCATGTATTTCTACTCCTGCCATCAGATGATTTTTAGGATTTACCGGAGTATGAAAATTATCTTTTAATTCATCTACTGTTGCTCCTATCAGAACAATTTTATCCTGAAACACTCTTGTCTTTTGCAAATGATAAAAATCATTAATCTCAAAGAATTCTTCAATTGGTAGATGAAATGAACTATCATCAATAACACTTGAATAAGATATATGTTTAAAGTATTTTGGTGTGCCATAGTAGTTGATAAGGACTTCATTCTGTTGTACAATAGGAATCTTCAGATCACCTACTATAAGAATGTTCTTATGACGTTCGATATTTGTTTTGTGAAGGTTCATAAAGCTTTTTAATGCAAGAGAATAAAATGTCTGTTGATTCACCTGATGATACAAATTATATTTTCTCACAAATCCATCACTGTCTCCAGGCATATTGACGATGCCCCATTGCTGATTATGATTCCTGATTTCAGCAACAGGGGGTAAAATGGTTGTCATTAAATAATTGTTTTGAACAGACTGATATATTTTACCTGCAAAGATAACATTGCCATGTTCTTTAGCTGCAAGACCTAAATCAGAATCTATATGTTTTTTATATGATTCAGCAAATTCAATATCGAAGATAATCTGTTTAGCTCCCAGTTTTTTTAAATTCCTAATCAAGTGAGCATGATACTCTCTTGGAAATGGCCATTGAATATCAAAAGCCTGAAAGGTTTCATCATCTACAGAGACAATTATTATGTCATTTGAAATAGGATTCTGTTTGCTTTTCTGTTTTAAAAATAAATCATATACTTTTGATTCAAGGTGTTCCCCATAACTGGTATAAAAAAACGCACTTGTTACCACAAGGGCAACAAGTGCAAATAAAAGAATAAAAATCCCTTTTATACTCATTTATCAGAATGAAGTAGATATAAGGAAACGACTAATCAAAAGATTATAATCTTTATCTGATACGGGATTATCCTCAGTATATGTTTTGTAAGAAATGTCTGCACTTAACCAAGTTTTCTTAAAAGGATAATATTTTGTACCTGTACTGAATAGAAGGTTACGACTTTCATTCTGATCTCCGCTATTCATATTGGTTCTAAAATTTAAGAATGGTATTAATTTATTATCAAAAAGAGCATATTCATTATTCAGGTAAAATGAATTGTATTTTAAAGTTAAATCTTGTGTTGATTTTTCATTACTGGTATTAATGTTCAAACCTATTTTAGTAGTTAAAGGAAAATCATTAAACCTGAATGTTGTATTTAGTCCAATATCGTTTTTCTTATTATCATAAAGTTTTACAGAAGAATTGTCCTGATCGAATCCCATTCCATATGAGATACTGCTGGTTGTGTAAGCAAAAGGAAGGAATTTATATGAATAGCCAGTTGTAAACTGCATATATTGACTATTAGTATCAATTCTTGTAGAAAGCGAGTCAGGTCTGTCATCTGAGTTAGCATTATTAATAAAATTCATAGAAAAATACGGCAAATTATTAGGTGAATAATTAAGATTCACAAAGTAGCTCTGGTTTGAAAGGGTAAAATCTTTCTGATCTACAGTATTGTCAGAAGTCAGTTCATACCCGCCGGAAATAAAGAAATTATTAGATAGGATGAAATTGTCCATGACTCGAATGATTCGTTTATCCTGAATGATTCCAGTAGAACTGAGTGAATAAAATGATGGGCCTGTTTGGTTATAGCTAACAGTTAGATTATTTTTTAAGACATTCAAATTAAAACCGGTTTTTATTGCCATGTTGTTTAAGCCAAAACCAAAAGGTTCCATATTTTTGTTAATGACAATTAAAGGTTCAAAAGCTTCAGGGTCAATAGGAGATTCATCATCGATAAAGCTTTCTAAAGAATCCTTAGTCATCACTCCAGGAATTATATTGCTGTTATAAATACTCATTGCTACTTCTGCAAATAAAGTAAATTTTCGGGAGAACATATGCCATTGCAGATCTGATCCAATCACAAAGTTATCTTTTGCCTGGATTAAATATTCAGTAGAAACTGAATCAGAAATTTCATACGCTTCTTTTTTTAGACTATTCACTTTATCTTTTGATTTTGCCATGTTAAGTGATAATGCAAAAGAATTTGAATTACCAAAAGTGACTTTTGCTGATAGATGATCTCTGTCAAATGCTCTATAAGTATCTGTTAAACTGATGTCTTTAGGATTAACATTTCTTGTTATCTTTCCACTTGTTAACGCTAGACGAAACATTTCTGTTTTAATGGTTGCGCTTACACCATCAACTGAACGATTATATACAGTAAACTCTGAGTAGTTTGGAGAATAATCTCCCAGATGTAGATCAAAATATGGCATTAAAAATCCAAGATAGTATTTATTTATCTTTTGAGATTGAGAATCTTCAAGTGATGAGAAGAGCAGATAATTTTTTAAAATCATCCATTTATAGAGACCTGTGAACTGGAAAATGCCTGCTTGTTCATCAGAAGATTCTAGACCAAGTGAATCAGAATAGTTTGAATAATTATTGGAATTTGCAAGTAAAGTTAGATTTCCATAATAATCAAATGCCGAAGGTTTTTTAATCTTTGTAAAATCCCAAGAGGGTGATTCAATTTTCTGACCATTATCAAGGGTAGCAGAGACATTTAGTTTATTTTCTTTTGATGCACCTGGAAGCTTTATGATAAGGAGAGCATCGTCAATTGTTACATTAGAACCCATATTTTTACCATTTAGCTTTACGTTGACACTGTTTCTGTTTAAATGGTCTTTTACATTATAAAATGATATAACTATATTTTGACCTTCAACTAAATCGGTTAAATCATCAGGTGAAATAAGTACAAAGGCATCATCAAAAGTTTCTCTTTGTATTGTAGATTTGTAAGGATTCAATTCTGGGTTAATCTGAGGAAGACTCAATTCTATCCCATTTTGATTCATTATTTTTAGATAATATTCAAAGAAATGACTGTCTTTTCTAATCACTTCATCAATTGCAGACTGAACTAAAAAAGAAAAAGAATTCATAGAAGAATTTTCAGTTAACAATTCTATACTATTATAGTTTAAATCTTTATCTGATTTGTAATATAGAACTATTCGACTAATATCAGAATCAGTTTCATCTATACTCAAAACCAATTGATTGTCATTTTCATTAGAAATAATAATCTGATTATGACTTGCTTTTAAAGCATGTAGAATAGCAGTAGGAACAAGAAACATTATCAGAATAAAGGCAAGAATGAATCTATTCATATCTGATTCTCACTTTCTTTTTTATTCCATCTGGCTTTTGAATTTCTATTTCCAGTACTTTTTCCTGAGGACCACCTGGTTGTTGAGAATAATCTGTTCCTGTAGATCCGCTACCTTGCTGAGAGCCTTCATTTTGTCCCTGGTCGCCTTGTTCACCCTGATTACCTTGTTGATCTTGATTTTCATCTTCAGTGTTTTGTTCAATATAATTACTGTCTTCTAGTTCATCGACATTACCATCATCATCAACCTGATATACATCATTAGCTTTAGCATCCTGAGTTTTATCACTGTTTTTACTTTTTACTTCCACTTCTCCTTCAATAACACCAACAGTTGTTATGTTATTTTCATAAGTTGTAATGAAATCTGTCCCTTTAACAGACGCCACAGTATTTGGAGTTTCGATAATATAATTACCTGATTTTGGAGTAACTTTTGAGTGTGCTGTTCCTTTACTAATAGAATTTCGTTTATTCATGATTTTACCATCTATTGAGGCATTAATAACCATTGTAGAATTAGGGAATAGCTTTGTTGTCGCCCCATTATCAGCAAATCGGATTGCTGCATAGGATTCTTCTCCTGACTGTATCTCATCCGCATTTTTTAGAACGTCACCTGATTTAGCTGTAAGATATTTATTGTCTCTGATAATACTGATTTTTCCCTTCATTCCAGCTATTACTGCTACACTTTGGGCATTCAGCATTACAAACATCACTAGAATAACTGTGAGCAAACTTATCTTTTTCATACTAACCTCAATCTACTATTTCAATTACAACATTGTTTGAGTTTAAAATCTGTGGTATTAGTGTCTGAACCTGAGAAGCAGGTATATTCATACCATTATAAAAAAACCGGCCAGTTGGTAAATAACCTTGATTAATGATCTGGTTAATCACTGGATTTTGAAATGATTGTAACTGGTCGATAAGGGCTTGATAAGGATTAGGAATATTCGATGCAGCACTGACATATTTAAATATGTTCCATTGACTTGAAATTACAGGATGCATCCCGAATTCGGATTGGTCTGTAACCAGAGGAATACTTACTCGCCAAGCATAATAATTACCTTCTACATAAGGCAGATTTTGAGTAAAAAGTGGGCTAATAAGGTTACTTTGCTGATAGAAGGTTCGTCCACTATTTTCAAGATTATTGATATTCATAGTATTACTTTGAGTGTATTCTCTGACTTCAAAGATATAAGTATTTGCCGGATTGTTCACATTTGCAGACCAGTTAAAAATGACTGGCCTTTGAGATACTTCAGGAATCGTCTGACCTGCCATGGTGCCTGGTGATAAAAGAGTTATATTATTTATATTATGAATATTCATGATGTAAGTAGCCATATTGCTTAAAACCTGAGCTCCTGGTGTATTCCCATTTCTTACTTCCATAATAAATTCATAGGTCCCATCTGGAAATAAACCAGTATTCATAATTGCTGATTTAAAATGTCTGTTATTCAGAAAATCACTTAATGAAATAGATGGTTGAGCACCTGCTAAATAGATACTGCCATTCTCATTAATAATATCTCTGTTTGTAAAATTTACAGGCAAGTTACTATTCAGCATATTGAGAGCATATTCCTTAAACTGGGATTTACTTTGATCGATAATTAGATTTCCATTCCATTTTAAAGTAAAAAACATATAAGCATTTTCAATTGTGTATCCAGGGTTTTTACTGATATGTACACTAAAAATCATTGGTTGATTATTTGGATTGTCCACATCAATAGCAGCAGCTCTAATTGAGTTATAAAATCCTGTTCCATTAAGAGATAATACCATAGGATTCTCATTAGCAAATAAGAATCCAGCTGATATGATTATTATCAAGATAATAATTATATTTTTCATTTACTCCTCCATGATGCTATTATAAATCAAATCATAATAAAAGTCAACCTATTTTTTAAAATTCTTCATTCCTGATATAACTTTACTCTTCTATTGTTCATTCAACAGCACAAGCTTTATCTTTTATCGGTAGTTTCATTTATTGGCATACGATCAGTTTATTCAAAAAATTTTAAAAAATAATTTGCACTTATCTATGATTGGATTATAATATTATTAAAATCATAATTTGGAGGGAAAATGACAGAATTACGTTCACTATACTATTGTAAGCATTGCAAAAATCTGGTAGAAGTTGTTAGTACAGGTCAAGAAGCGCTTGTATGTTGTGGTGAAGCAATGATAAAACTTAAAGCCAACACAACAGATGCAGCTAACGAAAAACATGTACCAGTGATTGAAGAAACTTCAACTGGTATTAAAGTTACTGTCGGCAGTGTCGAACACCCAATGACTGAAGAGCATTATATCGTCTTTATTGAAATTCTCACAGAAAATGAAGTGATTAGAAAAGAGTTAAAGCCTGGTATGAAACCTCAGGCAGAATTCACTGTAAAACGTGATGACGTACTTGAAGTACGCGAATTCTGTAATTTACATATGCTTTGGAGTGCAAAATAAACAAAAATATAAAAAGGAGAGCCAATGTCAGATTTTAAAAACAGTCAGACTGCCCTTAATTTAATGAAAGCATTTGCTGGCGAATCTCAGGCACGCACCCGTTATACCTATTATGCTGGTGTAGCTAAAAAACAAGGATTTCTGCAAATTGCCAATATTTTCATGGAAACTGCTGAAAATGAAAAAGAACATGCAAAAGTATTCTACAAAAAATTACTGGAATATGGTATGAACGAGGAAGTCATAATCCTAAATGATGCAGGATATCCAGTTGCATTATCAGAAGATACATTTAAAAATCTTGAGTACGCTGCTAATGGAGAACAGGAAGAGTGGACTGAATTATATCCTGCATTTGCTGATATGGCGGATAAAGAAGGATACAAAGATGTAGCAACGGCCTTTAGACTCATAGCAAAAGTTGAAGAAAAACATGAATACCGTTATCGTAAGCTTGCTAAAAATGTTAAAGAACATGAAGTATTTAAAAAGGATGGTAAAGTATTCTGGAAATGTCTTAATTGTGGTTATATCACAGAAAATATCGAAGCGCCTGAAAAATGTCCTGCTTGTCAGCATCCTCAGAGTTATTTCGAAATCCATATAGAAAATTATTAACAAAGGAGAAATCATGAAAAAATACGTATGTGACGCATGTGGATGGGTATATGACCCAGCTGAAAACAATAATGTTGCTTTTGACGATTTACCTGAAGACTGGACTTGCCCAGCTTGTGGTGTTGGTAAAGACATGTTTAGTCCAATGGACTAATTCTTTAGAGTTTCAATTCTATAAGGCTGTTAGCAATAACAGCCTTATTTTTCAATGAATTTAGTACTAACAAAGTCATCCATTTAATATTTGATCAACAAATTTTGATATAGGATACATCAATACTTCCTGATCGGGTTTTAAACAATACTTTCTTTTTTTTAAAATATGATAAATTTGCATTAGGTAACAAGCAATAAACAGAAAAAGTTTTGGCAAGACTTTCCAGTTTTTGATAGATACGTTTTAACTGCTCACTTTTAATTCTTTTACCCCAGGGCGGGTTCGTAATAATCAGAGATTGTTTTGGATATTTGTTAAAATCTATATCTAAGAAGTCCGCGACTAAAGTATGTAAATCATCTTGCATTCCACTTAATTGATAATTATGTAAAACAGCCTGTATACATTTTCTATCGATATCAGAAGCATAACAAGTTATTTTACGAATATCAAGATTATCATATGCCAATTTTTGAATAATCATCTTATCTAGTTCATGTAGAGTTTTTTCATAGTACATTTTATCAAAAGCCAACCAATTCATAAAAGTAAATTGCCTATGTTTATGATTCACAAAATGAGCTCTGTTTATCATAATTTCAATCGGTATTGTACCTGAACCACAAAAAGGATCGATGATGCAGGAAAAGTCTCTTTCAGTACATGCCAGATACATAGCAGAAGCGATGCTTTCTCTAAGAGGTGCTTCAGACCTGAATTGCTGATACCCTCTTTTATACAATAAATCACCACTAGAATCAGCACTGATCTGAACTTTATCTTTGACGATATTGATCAAAAACAGTTGTTCTGTTTCTTTTTCTTCTAAGTAACAGGAATCCTTTGCTGAAGCATTATTTCCACAATCTTTCGTTATTCTGATATTTTCATATTTATGACTTATAATCTTATAAATTAGATTCTCTAATGCACTTTCATGAAACAGTGCAGATTGGAATGAGTTTACTTTTAAAACTACACTTTTTTTTTGATCTTTTGAATAAAGATAAGGGTAAAAATCGACTGC
Source organism: Candidatus Cloacimonadota bacterium (assembly GCA_029564175.1). Taxonomy (GTDB): domain Bacteria; phylum Cloacimonadota; class Cloacimonadia; order Cloacimonadales; family WRIO01; genus JAGOCT01. The sequence continues at coordinate 81,370 of JAKQQL010000110.1, read as the reverse complement.
ATTTAACTTAGCACTAAACTCAGCAAATGTTTTTGCTTTAAAATCAGCTATTCGAATATAAACTCGTGAAATTGTTTTTAAATACAAATTGATTTTAATTAGCGTATTCCAGTGTCCAATAACAGTTATACCTGATTTATCAGAAGATTTAACAGTTATATTCAACTCTTTCAGTTCATACAGTGTATAAGGTTCCAGACCAGGAGTAAGTGGAATAAATATTTCAAATGGCTTCATGTTAAATTAGAAATCAAGTATTTGAAAAAATCATATGAAATTGTGATCTTCAAGTAATAAAAAAATCAAGATACCAACGGATTAGTGTATCACCAAAAAAGAAATAAAAAAGTGAGGCAAAGGCAAGATAGGGTCCGAAAGCTAACTCTTTTGGTTTTTTAAAATTGTTGAAATTTAGAATTAATGCAAAAATTGAAGAAAAAAATATAGTAAACAGCACACCTGATATTCCGGTGAACATACCAATTGCAGAAATAAATTTAATATCACCCCCACCTAAACCATGTACTTTTCGGCTTATCCAGTATAATAATGCAATTAAATAAAAAATAATAAATCCAGTCAAAGCACCCGATATTGCATTCCAAAGCGGAATTGTGCCTGCAAGTGAAAAGAGAAAACCAAGAATAAGCAGTGTATAATTATGTTTATCCAAAATCAAATGATGGTCTAAATCAATAAAAATGATCATGATACTAAAACACATAAATATTATGAATTTTAGAAAAACGAGATCAAGAACCCATCCATTTTTAATAAAAAAAACAATTGCTAACATTGCTGTGATAATTTCAACCAGACAATACCTAAATGAAAAACGTTCATGACAATAATAACATCTGCCTCTGAGTAAAAAATAAGATATAACAGGTATATTGTGCCATGGTTTTATTGGTGTTTTACATTTAGGGCAGTATGAATCAGGTTTAATGATTGATAACTTTAACGGAACTCTGTATATACAGACATTCAAAAAACTACCAATACTACTGAAAAACAAAGCAATAAAAAATACAGCGAGAATTCTCGAGGCTAAGGCAGTAAAGATAAATGAAAATGATAAAATTTCAGCTAATTCTTGTATAAACAAACTCATTTACCGCCAATAATCATATTTTCTTGAAGATTGAAAAGGTAAGCCGTTATATTGCCTGTATTCAAAAAAAAGCTTAGTATTTTCAAAAGGTTGGTATTCTAAAGAAAAAGAAGGAATAACAAGATTGTTGCTATCATTATTTGATTTAAAATTTAAATCATTTTGATGAGTCATTGTACCCTGATTGACAAAACTTAAATCAATATTCATTTTTAAATTTTCTTTCAGATCAAACTTCATATGATTGGTGTAAGCAGACTGATAAAACCCTGAACCATTACTGGAAATCCCACTACCAAAAGACATGGAATGAGACATTTTTATTTTATCAGGATTTAAGAGAGAACCTAACTGAAAATTTGGATTATAAAAACCCGTTTTTCCAGGTAATTCATAATTCGCAAAAATGGATATGCTTACCGATATCAGTATGATTATTATAGCAAATCTTTTCATTTTATCCTCCTTACAAAGATAAACTAATATATTAGCTGAATGTGTCAATTTTTTTTTAATAATAGGCTATTAAAAGATAAATGGATGCGATAAAAAGGTTCAACACTGTGATTAGAGCACCAAATTTTGTAAAAGTCATAAAACTGATTTTGTAACCACTCTTGTTACAAATACTGATAGCTATGAGATTAGCGGAAGCCCCTATCATAGTTCCATTGCCACCTAAACATGCGCCAAGAGAAAGAGACCACCATAAAGGTTTAACTGCAACAGGTCCAATTACATGCCCCATATTTTCAATCAGAGGAATCATCGTTGCTACAAAAGGAATATTATCTATTATAGCTGAAGCAATACCTGAAGTCCATAAGATACCCATGCTGGTTAATCTGGGACTACCATCTGTTAATCGTATTATAATTTCTGAGAAGTATTTAATTACACCCTGTTCTTCTAATGCCCCTACCATAATGAAGAGACCAATAAAAAAAAGAATTGTACCCCATTCAATTTCTGTAGCGAGAAATTCTTCCATTTTAAGATGTTTAGCTTTAAGCATTAATATACCAGCACTAACAAGTGCAATTGTTGCGGGCATAAGGTGTGTATGATGATGGAAAAAGAAAAGTCCTAAAAATAATGCGATTACAATCAATCCAATGATTAAATCACCTTTATCATTAATCGCTTGTTTTTCGTCAAATTCTAAAATTCTGGCTTTTCTGTTGTTAGACACAACCAATTTCTTTTTAAAAAACAGCCATAAAACTGAAGCCGTTACGACCATATTGATAATTATCACGAGAGATAAATTCTTTAAAAAATCAACAAAGCTAAGTTTAGCTGCACTGCCAATCATCAAATTTGGAGGATCACCAATCAAAGTAGCTGTACCTCCAATATTGGATGCAAGTATCTGAGAAATAACAAAAGGTAAAGGTGATATACCTAACTCAACAGAAATTAAAATTGAGATTGGCGTCATGATGATTATAGTAGTTACATTATCTAAAAATGCTGAAATAATACCAGTGGCAAAAAAAAGTGCTACTAATATTCTAACCGGATTTCCTTTGGCCATCTTTGCCAGTTTAATGGCAACATACTGAAACATACCGGTATCTTTGATAATACCCATCATTATCATCATACCAATCAGTAAAAAAATAACATTCCAGTCAATATAATGCGAGAATGCATTATCCTGGCTGATATAACCAAGTACTAAAAAACAAACAGCACCTACAATAGATACGACAAATTTATGATAAGTCTCCAATGCTATCATAACATAGGCTATTAAGAAAATAACCAGTGCAATTATCATGGACATACTCATGTTAATCACTCCTTCAATATTAATTTTTGAAATTGAATCAAATCAGACAGCGCTCTTTCACTATAAGCATTTTTTCGTTCTTTCTTCCCTATCTTTTTATCAAGAGCAGGAAGTAGTCCAAAATTGGAATTCATAGGTAAGAAATGCTTATTTTCAGTTATCAGGTAGCGCCATAGCTGACCAGATATTGTTGTATCAGGCAAACTTTTAAGTTCACGATTTATGATTTTGGCTATTAAAAGCCCTGAAAAAATAGATTCTACATATCCTTCTACACCAGAAAGTTGACCAGCTAAAAAGATATTGGATTTATTTCTTAGACTAAGATCTGAATTGCATACAGCAGGTGTATTGATGTAAGTATTTCGATGAATCGAACCATATCGGACAAACTCTGCCTGTTTCAGACCTGGTATGAGTCTGAAAATATCTTTTTGAGCACCATATTTGAGCATTGTCTGGCAACCAACCAGATTATAGGCAGTTTTTTCTTTGTTCTCAATTCGTAACTGAATTAACGCATAAGGTCTTCTACCTGTGCGGGGATCTTCAAGCCCTACAGGTCGCATGACACCGAAACGTAAGGTATCAGTACCTCTTCTGGCTAATTCTTCTATCGGCATACAATTCTCATAAAAACGATAAGAGGGGTCTCTGAAAAAATCATTTTCAAACTCTTTCGCTTCATGTTTATCACCACTGTTTAAAGCATCTACAAAACGAAGATACTCTTCCTTATTAAAGGGGCAATTGATATAGTCATCATTAACATCATCATAACGAGATTTCTTAAATGCTATTTCCATGTTAATCGACTCAGTTGAAACAACTGGTGCGATAGCATCAAAGAAATAAAGATGGTTTTGACCAATGGTTTTAAGCAGTTCTGCAGTAATATTGTCCGAAGATAAAGGACCGGTTGCAAGTATGGTCAGTTCATCATTCAAAGAACAGACTTCTTCATTAAAGTATCGAATATTAGGATGAGATTTGATTCTTTGAGTAACAATTTGGGAAAAGATTTCTCTGTCCACAGCCAAAGCATTTCCTGCTTCAACAGAGGCTTGCTCGGCAAGAAACAGCAATTTACAGCCAAGTAGGTTGATTTCGGCTTTTAACAAACCTGAAGAAGTACTGGGGAGTTTTGATTTTAAAGAATTTGAGCAAACCAGCTCTGCACATAAATCAGTCTGATGAGCAGGAGTTTGCTTTTTTCCCCGCATTTCATACAAATGAACCTGCCAGCCTTTATCGGCAAGTTGCAATGCTGCTTCTGATCCTGCCAGTCCAGCACCTATTATCTTTATCTTATTCAACAATAATATCCTTAATTGTCATTTGACTGACAGGTTTATAAGATTTTCGGTGAATCTTACATATTCCATATTCTCTAATGGCTTCTAAATGAGCAGAAACCGGATAACCTTTGTGTTTAGCAAAACCATACTGAGGGTATATTTGATCGTAGTCATTCATGATCTTATCACGGGTTACCTTTGCAAGAATCGATGCAGCTGCGATACAAGCGTGTTTTGCATCTCCTGATACAACCGTTTGGCTGTTAATAGATAAATGTTTTGGGGTTTTATTGCCATCAATCAGTACCATATCGGGTTTTACTGAAAGACTTTCAATACTTTTCTTCATCCCATAAAGAGTTGCATTTAAAATATTGAGTTCATCTATTGTTTGAGCTTCAACAACCTCAATTGAAAAAGCAATTGCTTTGTTTTGAATATAAGTAAATAACTTATCTCTTTTGATTTCAGATATTTTCTTAGAGTCATTCAAATCTTCATGATAAAAATCATCAGGTAAAATTACACTGGCACAAACGACAGGTCCAGCTAAAGGTCCCCGTCCCGCTTCATCTGTTCCTGCTAGAATTTTATATTCTCTTTTTTTCAGCAGATCATTATCAAAAAGGTGTTTATTCTTCATTGCTTACAATAAAAAACAATCGGGCATATTTTGTATCCAGACTGTTCGGATTTTCCTTTACCATATTCTGAGGTTCATCTATACTGTATAATCCACATAATTTCATTTTTGCTTCTTTTATCATATCTTGAAGTTCTTTAGCCCGCCAGACTCTTTGCTGATGCACTTCATCTTCACGGCGATACCCTAAAAAAGTACTGGTAAAAATATTAAGAAGGTTTTCCTGTCTTTTTTTGTGACTTAGGTAATCTGCACGGTGAACAAAAAACATCTCTTTGTACTCTTCTAAATTGATAAATCCATCAAAATGCTCATTACTGTTATAGAGCGTTGAAATATCAAAAATAAACATTGAGGATGGATTAAGATTCCTTTTAATACATTCAAACAGTTTTAAAACATGTTCTCTTTCAGTTAGATAATTGATACTGTCAAAAAGTAAAAGTATCAAATCTGCTTTTACAGAAAGATCAAAATCTGTCATATCTGCTTGAAATAAATGAAGATTGTTATTTTTTCCAATTGCCACATCTAGCATTTCAGGAGATTTATCAGAAGATATGACATGATAATCCTGATCTGCCAGTATGTTAGAAATCGTACCGGTTCCACAGGCAATATCAGCGATAACCTTTGGCTTTTGTTTATATAGTGACTTATATTGATAAATAACAAAATCAACCCATTTCTGATAGGTCACATGATCCATATAATGATCATATAAATATGCAAAAGATTTATAAGCATATGTTTTGGGATCACTTTGGTTAAAACTGAGAATATGAAACAACTGATTTGTACAGTAACGAATATGTTGCTTAACAATAAAAGTATCATTTTCTGAATTCTTAATTTCCAGGCAGGGGATATTGTAACGATGATTGATATCCGCAATGGATGTTGGTAAAAATAATTTAATCAAGCTCAGTATGATATGTGGGAAAAGAGTAACAATTTGATGACTGGATATATCGGAAACATCCCTCAAATCTGCCAGATAGATTTCTTTTAAAATGAAATCACGCTTGAGTAGTTCGATCATATTATCTTCAATCTCAGTGTACATAAAAAGCTGAGATCTTAAGAAATCTATTGATTCAATTTTTTCTTCTTTTAAATGATTTACTAACTGATTTAAAGAAATCGCTAAAAGGTTTTCTTCGCTTAAATCAAAAAGATTCTTATCATTATGGGCAAAATAATATACATCCATAACGGGTGTAATGATTTGATTAAATCCAGGAGTTTGCATGTTTACGGACTCATTACACATATAATTGATCATTGCATCAGCGTGATATTTTTCATAAAGATGAGCAGTAAAATAGGATTCTTGATGCCATTCAAACTGGAAATGATTGCAACAATCAATACATTGAGCCAGATGTTTGATAAAATCAGGATATTCATATTTTCCAACTAGAATAAATTGAATCTCAGGTCTTACTGGTAAAAACCTCAGGGCATCAATGAAAGTCTTACATTGATTTTCTTCACAGGATATAAGATTTACTAATATTCTTTTCATTATTTTTTCTTATCGCTTGCACCAGGTTTAACTATAGGAATATTCGCTTTACAAAGAGGACAATCCTGTTCTTCCCATGTATCAAATGAAACACTGGTAAGTGGAATTAATGGACATTCAAACTGAGCTTTACCTCCTGATCTATCAACAATACAGGAAACGGCCTGAACATTCATCTGATAATTTTTTAAAACATCAATGACTTCTTTAACACTGCCACCGGTAGTGATAATATCTTCAATAATAACAGCATTATCACCAGCTTTGATATCAAAACCACTTCTGATAGTCATCTGATCATCTTTTCTCTGTGTAAATACAAACTTCTTCCCCATTTGTTTTGCCACTTCATAAGCCAGAGCTATCCCACCGTACGCTGGTCCTACGACTACGTCCACAGGATAATCTTTCAATTTTTCAGCGATTTCTTTACAAAGCATTTCGACCTTATCAGGATAATGAATAATTTTAATTTTTTCTACATAATATTCACTATGACGACCTGATGTTAACTTAAAGTGTCCTTTTAACAAAGCATTTGTCTCTTTTAAGATTTCCTGGATATCCATTTTTATCTCCTATTTCATCACAATAATTTTTTTGGTTTGATATTGATTCCCTTGTTCTAATCTGATAAAGTAAATTCCATTGGCATATTTATCTGATTTAAAATCAATACTAGATTTAACTAAGGGATTCTGATAAATTGTTGTTTCAATTCTTTGTCCTTTAAGATTATAAATTGAGACTTTTATGGGATCTGTATTTTTCAAATTAGAATTTAAAGCGATATGAGCTATTGAATTAACTGGATTAGGATAAACTGAAAAATTGAAGTATTGAGGATTTAATATTTGATTATCCGTAGATGTTGTTTGTGAACTAACGGTAATCGTATAATTCCCTGTTGAAGTGTAAACATTTAAAGTTGTAATTTGATTATCACCTGATCCAGGTATTGATAGCTCAATCATACCATACTGACCAGAAGGAATACTGCTTGGATATAAATTTACTAAAAAATTAGAATTTGAACTGGTAACTGAACTAATATTCAAAACAGCATTACCGAAGTTTGATACAGGGATAGAAACATTGCTCATATTATCAGCATTAACAGATTGGATTGGAAAATAAAAAGATGCTACTTGTGGTCTGTTTGCCGTTGTAGCTATACTAAATAAACGATCAACAAACTCAGGATGATCAATAAATGGATTTCTTTTATTTTGAATCTCTTCAATCGCATTATTCCGGTTTGTTTCTTTAAGACTTACAAGATCTTGATAATGCCATTGTCTGAGAACGGCTTCCTGGTCATTGAAAAATGGAGAAGAGGGATTGTTATATCGAACTGAAAAATAAAACATCGCTCTTGAAACATCCCCTTTATGAACATCTCTTGGTTCAAAAACCTGTGTCCCTTGAGCATTATATCCTCTTTTTGATCCGCCTACTGACCAGTTTTGACCAGATACAACAACTCCGAAAGGTAAATTACCTCTGACACTATTAGCCGTTGAATTTGTTGGAAACAAATGATTTAAGTCTGATTTTGCGACACCCTCGGCACCCATGCTTTGAGGCCAGGTATGTTCACAATTCATAACATTGTTATCTGGAATTCCACTTGTCTGTACTAATTGCCCTGTATAAACACATTCCACATAGCCGTTGACATTATCGATAGAAGAAAACATTTCTTCTCTTGCTTCAGTATAACCAATAGAATGATGATTATTAACAAGAGAAAGCAAAGTACTTTTTAGTTCACTGTCCCATTTATTAAATGTAGGTGCATATAAAGACTGAGAATAGTTAACTGCAACATTTGCCTGTAGCACACTTGGTGTTTGATTCAATGAGTTGATAAAATAAAAGACATCTTTGTATTCGATATTATGTTTACCATTAAAATTAACTTGAATATCTATACTGTCATTGGCAGAAATTGAAAAAAGTGTATCTGAGAAAGTAAAACTACGATTATTATGCAGTAAGGTAATATCCTGATTAACAGAACTTTGATTATATATTCTTAATATTTTCTGATAATTTTGATTTGCAATGGCATTTTCAAAATTGATTTGAGTAAGATTAAAGCTTACTGGAATTGCATTCAGTAAACAAAAACTTAAGTGGATGAGAATGACAAGATACTTTTTCATTTATTTTCCTTATTTAATTTAATTTTTCCATTTGTTAATCGCTTGTTTTTGAATTTCACATAATTGGATGATATCATTCTGAGCTAAATCAATCAGCTGGGTTAAGTCATTAAAAGAAAATGGATTGTTTTCTGCAGTTCCCTGTAACTCAACAAAACGTCCAGATTCAGTCATTACAATATTGAAGTCAACATCAGCATTTGAATCCTGCTCATAACACAAATCTGATATAAATTCCTGATTAACAATCCCTACACTAATCGCTGTAACCAGTTCTTTCATAGGATTTTCACATAATCTTTCTTCCTGAATTAGTTTTTCAAATGCGATTGCAAGTGCTACAGCAGCGCCTGTTATTGAAGCAGTACGTGTACCTCCGTCTGCCTGAATAACATCACAATCAATATATGCTGTCAATCCTGGCATCTTTGTCAAATCTACTACTGCTCTCAAAGAACGTCCTATCAGACGTTGAATTTCAGCTGTTCTACCACCAATTTTTCCAGAATTAACTTCTCTTCTGGTACGATTATGGGTACTGGCAGGTAACATACTGTATTCTGCAGTTAACCAGCCTTGATTTTTATCTCTTAAAAATGGGGGCACATTCTCTTCTATACTTACAGAACAAATTACTTTTGTTTTTCCTGTTTCAATTAAAACACTGCCACATGGATAGTCTATATAGTTAGGTGTGATCTTTGTTTCTCTTTTCATATTATTCTCCAAATTTTGTTTCTGATATTTAGTTACAGCACATATAAGAGTTACCATCAATTTTTCTGATCAGATTTTTGAGTTCGAGCATGAAGATAGTACTCGATAGTTTACCAAAATCAAAGCTTGTAATTAAAATCAAATCATCTGCATGAATATGTGGGGGATTATCTTTGACGATCTTATATATCAGTTCTTCATCAGGATTTAAATCTATTATTGTTTTGTTTGTTTCAAATTCAGGTATTTCATTATAAAAATCATTAACTGCATGAACAGTGTTAATACAGTTGGCTCCTTTTTGTATAAGATTATTCGGTCCTTCTGCATTTTCACAGTTAATATTACCTGGTAAAGCAAAAATATCTCTACCTTGCTCCAGAGCAAAATTGGCAGTCAGCATAGCGCCACTCTTTGCTTTTCCTTCCATGACAGCTGTAAAACGGCTCAGTCCACTGATGATTCGATTTCTTTGAATAAAATACCATTTGTTCATTTTTGAATAAGGCGGATATTCTGTTATCAATAGTCCGTTTTGTTTAATCTCTTTTGCCAGATCACGGTTTTGGGGAGGATAAATCATTTCCAGTCCATGTGCCAGAACAGCAATCGTTTTTCCATTTGTTTCCAGTGCTGTCTTATGAGCTTCAGAATCAATTCCGGCAGCGAGTCCGCTAACAATCACATAATCAGCCAGACACAACTGTTTGCACATTTGTTGGGTGATCATTCTTCCGTAAGCGCTTGGTTTTCGGGTACCAACAACAGCCCCTTTTTTATCTTTTTTGAGAAGGCTGATATCACCCAGACAAAACAGAAATAATGGCGCATGAAAAATGGTTTTCAGTTCTTCAGGATATTCATCATCTAAAATAGAAATAAACTGAAGAGAAAAATTCTCAACTATTTTGACTATCTTGTCCCAGTTTTGAGGGGTATAGTCTCTTTGTAGTAAATCAATCATCTGAGGATTTAAAAAATCCACTTCTAACCACAAATCATTTTTTTCACCAATATAATTCTCTGGATGACCCAATTGCTCGATCAACTGCATTAACTGATCAAACTTCAAAGTTTTAAATTCTTGTAATGTAAGCCAGGCTTTAATCTTCCTGAGAAGCATTTTTTACCATTTCAAGTAATTTTAGTTTTAAATCATCTATATTTAAGTTAGCAACGCTTGAGATTCCAATAATGTTTTCTCTGGCATTATGAATAAAAAGTTCAGCGACTTCATCCAGTCTGGATTTTCTTTCTTCCTCTGGAATAATATCAAGTTTACTAAGTGCAATCAGATGATTTTTTTTATCTAATTTCGTATCATAAAGATGAAGCTCTTTTTTTAAAATGAAGTAATCATGAACAGGATCTTCGCTACTGATATCAATCAGAAACAGAAGCGTTTTAGTTCTCTGAATGTGTTTAAGAAACTGAATACCAAGTCCTTTTCCATCATGCGCTCCTTCAATAAGACCAGGTATATCAGCCATAACAAATGTCCTGTATTCATCTACATAAACAACCCCAAGCATCGGTTCAAGAGTTGTAAACTGATAATCGGCAACTTTAGGGCGTGCTGCAGAAATAGAACTGAGTAAAGTAGATTTTCCTGCATTAGGAAAGCCAACCAAACCAACATCCGCCATTAGTTTTAAAGATAACTCAATATCAAAAATTTCTCCAGCTTTTCCATCGGTTGCTTTTCTGGGAGCCTGATTACTACTGGTTGTAAAATGAGTATTTCCTTTACCTCCAAAGCCACCCTTTGCAATAATAATCTCTTCGTTATGAGAGAGAATTTCTGCAATTTTCCTTTTTTTATCTGATTCTATAATAGATATTTCTGTCCCTAATGGCACTTTGATATAAACTGCTTTACCATAAGCACCAGACTGATTTTTTCCACCACCATTATGCCCTTTTTCTGCTTTGTATAGTTTGTTGTATCGAAATTGAATGAGGGTATTGATGTTTTCATCACCTACGACAATTACATCACCACCTTTTCCTCCATCACCACCATCAGGCCCACCCATTGCAACGAATTTTTCACGTCTGAAACTGATACAACCATGTCCGCCGTCTCCAGCTTCTATATGTATTTTTGCAAAATCTATAAACATCTCTTATCCTTTATCTGTTAGTTCGGCATTTAGCCTGATTAATATCATAAAGCAAATTCAATATTGTTATTCTTTTAGTCAAGTTAATTCTAGATTTTTTCTTTTTTTATGATCATTTTTAAATTTAACTTTTTAACGATCATTCCATGACAATCAAGAAGAGTGATTCTATAATCATTGACAAAATGAGCCACTTATTGAAAATGGCTCTCATGAATTATATTATAGACACAGAAACTAGCGGATCATCAAAAGAAGACAGAATCATCAGCCTTGCTATTGGAACATTTGAGAATAATATGTTAAATCATCTCAAAATTGAAATGTTTAATCCAGGAGTACAGATAAAAGATGGTTCCCGATGGGTACATAATATCAGTAATTCAATGGTAAAGGATAAATTAAGATTCGCTAACTCTACCATGTTTAATGAGATAAAAAGCATTTTCTCAAATAAAAATAATGTGATTATTGGGCATGCTATTGAAAATGATTTATTTATGATAGCCAGAGAAGGGATTGAATGCGCTTGCAAAATTCTTGATACAGAATATTGTGCCCGTCAGGTTTTCAATCTGCATAAAAGTTCACTGCGCTTTTTAAAAAATGAACTAAACCTAAATACAGAAGTATTACAGGATTTTACAGCTCATACCGCCGACGGTGATGTTATGATCACCTATTTTGTTCTGCTTGAATTGCTGAAATACAAAACCTTCGACGATCTCATTGAAATGACGATGTCTCATACTTTAAAGCGTTCTCTACCTGGCAGAAAATATGCCAAAATTCCCATTTCTGAAGTCATTCGAAAAGATAGAAATTATGTGAGAGAAGTCTATTTAACTACCACTAATCCTTCTTTAAGATACTGTCTTTGTTATTATCTAAATCGCAATAAAATTCACGCAAAATTTCATAATACCCCATTATTGAATAAATAGCCAAAACATTTTTATATTTTACCAAGATAGCAACCTCTTGTAAATTCATTAACGCCAGTTTATACCATTATCAAAACGAATTAATGATAGTTTATTGTCTTCTGTTTTTTAAAGAAATTCAAACTCTTTTGCTACCACTTCGTTACTCTTGTTTTTTAAACAGCTCAATACTATAGTTAAACTGAATGAATGTTCTTCGTTACATTCGTAAATCATTCAATACTTGTATGGCTAGTCGCCATTTATGCAATACTTTCCTCAAATTAAAAGCAATAAACAATCTGAAAGAGTATAACGAATATAATCGATGAAAATATTCTAAAAAGAATAACAATACTAAGCCCAGTAATTAAGATAGCAACTGAGTAGTAAAAAAATAGTTATTACAAAATCTCCAGAAAAAAAAGCATTCATCAAATGAGATTATTTTAGCAAAAAATGAACTTCTGTTGTCTTATTCACAATATTTCTCCTATTTCTCTATTTTTTAATATGTTATCTCTTTTTTTCTCTTTTGATTCTCATATCTATCCTGTAGAAAACACTTCATATTTCTCATTACTTATTACATTTTCTGACATCGTATCAGATTAAATGATACAATTTGATTTTCAGTTTTTCACTTTTTCTGTAAACTTCTCAAAAAAGCATTAACAAAAAAAAATTAGCACTCAAAGATTTTGTTTGACAATTTTTCAAATTATATTATTTTGTCATTAGATTAGCAGAATACGATAAGGAGTGCTAAAAAATGAAAAAGAATGAGCTCAGAGAACAGGAAGTTCTGAAGAATCTGGTAGAAGAGTTTATAGAGACCAAGGAAGCAGTTGCCTCCAGATCTTTATGTGAGAACTATATTGAAGGTATTAGTTCAGCTACGATTCGTAATGACCTATCCCGTTTGGAAGGAAAAGGCTATATCTACCAGCCACATACTTCAGCAGGGCGAATTCCCACCATTGCGGGTTATAGAAAATATGTAGATTGTATCAAACCTGAAGTAGCCAAAATAAAGTATGATAAAACCGACTTTTTACAATCCATGTTAGTTCAAAATTATCGGGATATTCCGCTTTCACTTCATTTTATTAAACAATTACTGGCAAAAGAAACCGATCAGCTTAGTTTTGTAGCAGAACCAGAGATATCTTATGACTGTCTATCCAAACTGGATGTGTTTAAAGTGGCAAATGACAAGTTATTATTCGTTATTAGCCTCGATTCAGGAATGGATAAAACGATTATCATCAAGCCAGATTTTGATATATCTGAAGCCCAGTTAAAAGTATTGGTCAGATATTTGAACGATGAACTGACAGGACTAAGGATATATGACATTATCAATAAATATCTGGATAATCTGTCAGACATTGTATCAGAAGACAATAAGCTTCTTCAATGTTTTTTAAAAGAATTCTACAATGCCTTAATAGAATTGAATAGTTTTTATATTCATTTTGATGGTAGTGTTGAATTTCTCAATCAGGTAGAGTTTGATAATAAGCATAACATCCTTCTCTTTTTAGAAATGATGCAGAGACACGATTTGCTGATTTCCATGATGCAGAAATATCAATTGGATTCAGAAAAAGGCTACAAGCAGGATGCTAGTAGTACGGAATGGAATATATTATTGGGAGAGGATTTTGGTAATCCTGAATGGAATGGATTCTCCATGATATTTTCAAGATATGAGATATTTGATATACCGGCTTATCTGGGAGTAATTGGGCCTAACAGCATGAATTATAAAAAAAACATTCCAGTAGTAAGAGATATCGCAAAGATTATTACTCAAACAACTAAGAAAGGGATGATGGTACTTAGAAATGATAAAAAAAGACATTAAAAAGGATAAAGAGAACATGATTCAGGATGACGAACTAAAAAAAACAGATATTCCTGTTGAGCATGAAGAAACTGCGCCAATAAAAAATGAAGATGCCAGTTCTTCTGAAGAGATACAGGAAATCACTGTACAAGAGATTGAAGAAGAAGATTCCTTTGAGCAGGAACTTGAAAAATTAGAAGCTGAACGTGATGAATTTAAAAATAAGTGGCTGAGAACATTAGCTGATTTTGACAACTTTCGTAAGAATACACTCAAAGAAAAGGCTGACTGGATGAAATATTCCAACGAGAAGATTATTCTTGAGATTTGTGAAGTCTTTGACAATTTTGAAAGGGCTTTTAGTGTAGAAGTGAATACAGACGGCTTTGAAGCGTTTAAAAAAGGCATTGAACTGATTTATCAACAGATTGAAACGCTGTTAAAAAGAAACAATGTTACCAAAATTGAATGTTTTGAAAAGGAATTTGACCCTAATTATCATGAAGCATTAGCTCATATTCCTTCTGATTTAGACGAAAACATCATCGCAGCTGTTATTCAAAATGGCTACAAGATGAATGAAAAAGTAATCAGACCAGCTCGTGTAGCTGTTTCTAATGGCGTAAAACCAGAAAATAAAGAATAAAAAAATAAAAAGGAGGCATACCATGGGAAAAATCATCGGAATCGACCTAGGAACAACTAATTCATGTGTATCAGTAATGGAAGGCGGTAAACCAATCGTTATCGCTAATGCTGAAGGAACCCGCACAACTCCATCTGTTGTCGGATTTAATGCAAAGGGAGAAAGACTGGTTGGTCAGCTGGCAAAAAGACAGTTAATCACCAATCCAACCAATACCGTTTATTCAATCAAACGTTTTATGGGTAGAAATATAAATGAAGTTCAAGATGAAATTCGCATTGTTGGTTATAAAGTGAATGCAACCAACAAAGGCGAAGCAACCGTTCATATCGATGCTGTAAGCAAAGACTTTACACCTCAGGAAATTTCAGCTATCATTTTAACTAAAATGAAGGAAACTGCTGAAGCTTATCTGGGACAAGAAGTTAAAGAAGCGGTGATTACCGTTCCTGCCTACTTCAATGATGCTCAGAGACAGGCAACCAAAGATGCTGGTCGTATCGCTGGTCTTGATGTAAAAAGAATTATCAACGAACCAACTGCTGCAGCTCTCGCTTACGGGCTTCAAAAAGAAGATAAAAAAGCAGAAAAAATCGCTGTATATGACTTAGGTGGCGGAACATTTGACATCTCTATCCTTGAAGTGGCTGATGGTGTGGTAGAAGTGTTATCAACCGGTGGCGATACTCATCTTGGCGGTGACGATTTTGATAAAGCGATTATGGACTGGCTGATTGAAAAATTCAAAGCAGATCAGGGTGTTGATTTATCCAGAGACAATATGGCAATGCAACGACTGAAAGAAGCTGCAGAAAAAGCTAAAATTGAATTATCAGGAACTCCAACAACTAATATCAACCTGCCGTTCATAACAGCTGATGCAAGCGGTCCTAAACATCTTGTTTATGACTTATCTGTTTCAGAATTTAATCGTTTAACAGCCAGACTTGTGGAAAGATCTCTTATTCCATGCCGTAAAGCATTGGAAGATTCAAAGTTAAATTCATCACAAATTCACGAAGTCTTACTGGTTGGTGGCAGTACCCGTATCCCTGCAGTTCAGGAAGCGGTTGAAAAATTCTTCAATAAAAAAGCCAACAAAAGTTTAAATCCTGATGAAGTGGTTGCAATTGGTGCTGCTGTTCAGGGTGGTATCTTAGGCGGAGATGAAAAATTAAATGACATCCTCTTACTTGATGTAACTCCTCTGACTTTGGGTATTGAAACATTAGGTGGTGTGATGACTCCAATTATTGAAAGAAACACGACTGTTCCTACCCGCAAAAGCCAGGTATTCTCAACTGCTGCAGATAATCAAAATGCCGTAACCATCCATATTCTTCAGGGTGAAAGACCGATGGCGAATGATAACCGCAGTCTGGGTCGTTTTGATCTGGTTGGTATTCCACCAGCACCAAGAGGAGTTCCACAAATTGAAGTTACATTTGATATCGATGCAAACGGTATTCTTCATGTGTCTGCAAAAGATAAAGGTACCAATAAAGAACATTCTATGCGTATTGAAAGACCAGGTAGTCTGAGTGAAGAAGAAATCAACAGAATGGTTAAAGAAGCAGAAGCACATGCAGATGAAGATAAACAAAGAAAAGAAATGATCGAAGCAAAAAATAAACTGGATACATTGATCTTCTCAACTGAAAAATCAATGGCTGATTATGCTGACAAATTATCAGATTCAGAAAAAACTGAGATTGAAGCTGCGATTAAAGAAGCTAAAGAAAAACTGGAAAAAGGCCAGACTGCAGCTGAATACAACGAAGCTGCTGAGACTTTATCCAAACGTGCACAAAAACTGGGTGAAATCCTCTATAAAAACATGCAGGAACAACAAGGTGCTCAAGGTGGTGCAGGTGGATTTAATCCAGAAGACTTTATGAATCAGGCAAATAATGCTCAGGAACAAGCAAAACCAACAAATGACGGTCCTGTAGATGCTGAATTCGAAGTGGTTGATGATAAATAATCCATAAATTGATCTATTCGGCTTGACAATTTTGTTAAGCCGAATTTTCTATATCTTAAGAGTAAATTGTGGATTTGTTTGTAACTGAAAGGGTTATGCAAAACCTGATTGTTATAGTTTGCAAGCAAGGTTGCTTACCCTACAGTGTAACCAAAAGAAGAATAGAGGCGAAAGAATATGTCTAAAAGAGATTATTATGAAATACTCGGCGTTGATAAAAACGCTGATGAAAGTACAATAAAGAGTGCCTACAGAAAACTGGCAATGAAGTACCATCCAGATAAAAACCCAGGAAATGCCGAAGCAGAAGAAAAGTTTAAAGAGGCTGCAGAGGCATACGAAGTACTCAGCGATCCTGAAAAGAAATCAAGATATGACCAATTTGGTCATGCAGGAGTTGATAGCCAGTTTGGTGCTGGTGGATTTGACTGGTCTAATTTCACACATACAGGAGATTTTTCTGACATTTTTGGAGGTTTTGAATCCATTTTTGGAGATCTTTTTGGAGGCGGAAGACGCTCATCACGTTCACGTCAGGACCAGGTTAATCGTGGAGAAGATTTGAGAATTGAACTTTCATTAACAATGAAAGAGATTTATAACGGAGTATCTAAAACCGTAAAAATTTCGACTAAAGATACTTGTACTTCATGCAATGGTAGCGGATCTGAAGATGGCAAGGTAAAAACCTGTACTCAGTGTAACGGGCAGGGCCAGGTACGTCAGGTCAGACAATCATTTTTTGGCAATGTTCAAACTGTTGTAACATGCCCTTCCTGTCATGGTGAAGGAAAAGTTATCGAAAAGAAATGTAAACATTGTAATGGTGACGGCAGAATCAGTAAACCAAAAGATGTAAAAGTAACAATTCCGGCAGGTGTTCAGGAAGGTCAATACATTCGCTTAAGAGGAGAAGGTAATAAAGGCAAAAGAAATGGCAGCAATGGAGACATTTTGGTCATGATTCATGAAAAAGAAGATGATGTCTTTGTAAGAGACGGAGTCAATCTGATTTGTGAGTATCCGATTTCTTTCTCAACAGCCGCTTTAGGTGGTGAAATTATGGTAACAACCTTAGCTGATGAAAAGCTAAAAGTCAAGATACCGGCAGGTACTCAGACAGGCAAAGTATTCAAGTTAAGAGGGAAAGGTCTGCCTGAAGTCAATAATGAACATTACCGTGGCGATATCATCGTTAAGGTAGATGTCGTAACACCGACCTCGCTAACATCCGAAGAAATTAAATTGTATGAACAATTAAAGAAATTCGATGAAAAACGAAATTTAAATCCAGATAAAACTTTCTGGAAAAAATTTAAGGATTTATTTTAATGCCATCATTTTATTTGCCTGTAATATGGTCAGATAGTGATCTTGATAATAACTTGTTGTTAGATGGCGATGAGTTTCACCATTTAGTCAATGTGTCCCGTTACCGTGTAAATGACGAAATCATTCTTACAAACGGAATGGGACAACTGGCTTATGGTAAAATATCAAAAATTACAAAAAAAAATGCTGACATTTATATTAGTAAAATCGATTCATTCCAAAAAGGGACACCAGAAATTGCTGTCGCTTTTTCTCTGTTGAAAAATAAAAATGACTTATGGATTATTGAAAAACTGACTGAGTTGGGAATAAAACAGTTTTTCCCGATGGAAACCCGTTACAGTGTACGGAGAATAACTGATTCAAAAAATAAGAATCATGATCCGATTCAGGATAAAATGATAAAAACAGCCATCTCTGCCATTAAACAATGTGATAATGCCTTTTTACCTATTGTTCACCCTGTTTCAACTCTTAATGAGACAATTCTTCAGATAAAAAATTTTGGATTTAAAGGTATTGTCGCATCCGAAAAAGAAACAGAAACTTCCCTTTCTGAACTATCTTTTAAACTTTATCCAAGCTCTTTGTGTATTTTTATTGGACCCGAAGGGGGCTTTCATCAAGATGAATTTGACTTGTTTATGAAAGAAAAAATTGACAGCTTTACAATTGGCAATCATATACTCAGAGCTGAAACCGCTGCAGTAACCGCTTCTGCGATAGTCATCTCATCAATCCTTCAGAAAGTTCCTAAGTATTATTAAGAAAAAAGACTTTATCTATTAGTAACCATCTAATTGTAAACACAAAACACCAAAATCTCTACAAGCTAAAAAATAATAGCCTTCATAGTATTCAATATCCTGAACCAGATGGTCAAACTGAATGGATGAAATTTCCGTAAGCGCATATTGATCAGAGATAACATAATGAAGCATTTGTTTATTATCAAAGGAAATCAGCAGATTTCCATTTTCACAGAAAAAACTAGTTGGAGATATATTGAATGTGTATTGAGTAAGTAAATTTGCATAATAAGGATTAGATACATCGTAAAATATCAACTGGTTATTGGTTAAAACTAACATTCTATCACCAACAAATTTGAAATCTTTAAAATAATATAATGTTTCTGATTTGATCAGTTGTGGTAAAAAGGGATTACTAATATCATAGATATCAACTGAGAAATTTGATCCTAAATACATATAGGGATAATCAATATGTATCTTTCTATAGTTTTTTTCTGACATAAATTCCTGAGAACTCAGTTGTAGAATTTGACCGGCACCGATGATTTCATAAATTTTCCAGAAGCTGTCTCCTGAAATTGCCAACAGATTACCATAACCATTATTTTCGTCTATACTCAAGCTTTTACATTTGATATCTGTATTAAAACTCTGTACATTCAGAGAATAAGGATTTGATGTATTTAAAGTAAAGAAACCGGAATTCCCCATTCCTGCGTAAATCATATTTCTGGAATCTCTGACTAAATCAAGTATTGGATCTGAAGAATTATTGAAGAAATTAAGAGATGAAATTCGTTCGATGTGCCAGGGAGTCATCACATCGACACAGGTTAATCTGGCATTCCCATCAGATACAAAAAGATATGGATAATCAAGAGTCAGTGCTGTTGCTGAATTGACTACTGAAACACCTGATACAATGTCAAAACTGCCAGTATCATCTGGTAAATTGTTACTTGGTGTATTGTTTGTCAGTTTACACGACATCATGCTTAGTAAAAGTAACAGAAGAAGGATTATTTTTGTTCTCATGATAACTCCTATAAAAAGCGGTAATGTTTTTTAACAGGTTTGATAATTTTCCATTTGCATTTTAGTCCTTTATCAAAACGTACAAAATCATTTTCATGCAACTTATGAACCTGATTGTTTTCATCTGTAATCTCAATTTCTCCATTCAGAATATAACATTCTTCTACACAATCATAATACCAGTCAAATACAGAAACTTCTTTTTCCCATACAGACCACTCATTAATCTGCATTTTCTTAAAATCATCCGTGCTAAGCTTTTTTATACTAATCATATCAACCTCCCGATTACATGATTTTTTTTACTAATAGTTGTCTGAATAAAGGCGAAAACACACTGTTTGGTGTATTTTTCAGGTAATCTGTAATCTGATTACGTCTGAATTCTTTTTCTGTTTCTATTTTTACAGCTTCTAATTTTGCAAATTCCTGATATACTTCATTATCAAATTTTCCATTATAGAGAACTAAAGCTTTATCATACTTCAAATCAGAAATATACCATTCTGCGAGTAACAATTTAAGTTCATCATTTTGAAAATCATCCAGAATTGTTTGAAGTAAACTTGTTGCAAGAGAGTCCTGATAGAGTTGTTTATACCGATATGCTTTTAAAAAAGTATTCTGTTTTTCCTTGGGTAGATTTTTGACGAATAAAGAAAGAAAGAGCATATCATTTATTGCATTATCTTCAGGTGAAAAAAGGATATATTCGGTCATCATAGAATCCACTTTAACATCATTCTTCATTAAATACAATTCATATCTGAAATAGAGACTTTTTGCGATGATAACAGAGCCATATTCTTCTCCTTTTAATGTATTATCAAGGAGTTTTTCGGCTTCAGTATATTCTTCCTTCATACTGAGATAATGAACTTTTTTAAAAGCAATATTCTTCTTATCATTTTGATTAAAGATGTATTTTTCAGCATCGTTGAAAGCAGATAAAACTTTATCTTTATCAGCATTATCCATTATCAGGACACTTGCCATTATTTCTCGAGATTCTCTATGAACTTTTGTTTTATAAAGATTTTGTTGATTAGTGAGTTCATTCATGGAGATTATCTGATTAAGATAATTTTTTGCACTATTTATATCCTTCCTACTCAGATATACCTTTGCCATTTTTAACTTCATATCACCAATCAGGATTGGCTGATTCACTTTTTTTAAAATCATTTCATAGCCTTGAAGCGCGTAATCTAATAGCGAATTTGCATACAACTCATCACAAAAACGGATAAATTTCTCTGTGTTGAGATTGTCATATATTGATAACGCTTTTTGGTATTGTTTTAACTCGACAAGGCTTAAAGCATACAATTCTCTAACCTCTTCAGTATCATTATGCTCACAGTTTCTTTGAATTTCATCAATCATTAAAGAATCTCTATTAACAATTTCCTTAAATCTTGATGTAACATAATATACATAAGCTTTATTCTGAATAATCAAAACTACTGATTCTTTTATAGTCGCCTGGTAGTCTTGAAGCTGATAGTAAGTATTAGATAACTCCAGTGCAAAGATAGTCTCATTATGAGATATCTTCCTGGCTTGTTTATAATATTTGGCTGCAATTTCAAATAGATTATTTTGTTCAAAAGTTGAAGCGATCGATTGATAGTTATTTATTAAGTTTGGATTTTCACTTATAAAACTATCTGCTAAACTTTCAGCTTCACTGATACGGTTATCTTTGCATAACAGAAGAATTTTACTTTGAGTATAAAAAGTCTGATTTAAAATAGGCTTTTTATCTTCTAGTAAGATACTCGCATTCTGCAAATCAGATACTCTAATATAATTATAAAAGAGTTTCTGCACAACTTCCTGATCCTGAGGATACTTTTTTAATAAATCTTTATAAATTTGTTGCGCACGCGTCAGCTGATTCATATTTTCAAATGACTGAGCCTGATTAAACATAATCTTTTTTTCGTCATATTGAGCGAACAATATGCTGAAAGTCAGAGTCATTATAATAATCAGCATTTTTTTTTTCATTTTTTTTCCTTTGTATCAATAAGCTGGCAACTTACTGATGGGCAAGCTACCAGCATTAAAATATGAGGTCAAAGACATGTAGTATTTACATCACAATGACTTGTTCGATAATCACTGGTTTTTTTGGTTTATCACCTGCATCTTTATCTACATCCTCAATCTTATGTACAATATCCATACCTTTTACTACTTTTCCAAAAACGGTATGTTTACCATTCAACCAATTACAACCTTCTTTTTTAGTTACAATAAAAAATTGAGAGCCATTTGTATTAGGACCAGAATTAGCCATACATATTGTACCGTAATCAACACTTGCAGATAAGCCTGTAATTTTATTGATAGGTTTACTTTGAGTTTTTTCATAATAAAATTCGTAATTATTTTTCATTAGTGGAGCAGGACTTTTTTGTTCCTGACATTCCTGAACCAAAGAAACTAATGTTGAGTCCATAGACGCAGGATTAGGATTCTTTCTGAAATAAGGAATCAATACATCTGTATAAATTCTGTAAGCATTTTCAGGAGAATCTATTGCGCCAATTAAGGGTTCTCCGTAACTATAAGTTTCATCTTCAAAAGAGTAACCGGGTCCGCCGGTTCCATTTCCAATGGGACAACCACCCTGAATCATAAAATCCTTGATTACCCTGTGAAAAGTTAATCCATTATAAAAAGCCTTTTTGACGGTTTCTCCAGTTTTTGGATCCTTCCATTCTTTAGTTCCATTTGCAAGCCCAATGAAATTATCAACTGTTTTTGGGGCAATTTCGCGATCAAGTTCAAGTTCAATGTCACCCATATTAGTTTTCATAATGACTTTAAATTTTGTTTTTTCTGCATCCAGCATTTTAACTCCTATTAGTATTATTAGTGTGAGTACAAGCATTAACCATTTGATATGCTTCATTGTTTCTCCATTTCTGTCAGGTAAATTGCCTGATTTATTTTATTGATATCTTTTTTTCATAATATTGATCATTTCATTTATTCTATGAGCATAAGTATGAGCTTTCAATACTTTATTTCTTGCATTACTTGCCATTTTTTCACATACGTTCAAATTAGCAAGGTAATATTTCACTAATTCTTTAATTTCTCCTATTTCTTTGAAATAAGCAATATCATTACTTAAATCGTAAATCTCATTCAATTGTTCTTTATAATCAGTCAGAATAAATCCTCCACATGCAGGCACATCAAATACCCTTTGATTTACAGCATTCTTCATTTGAAGACTCGTCATATTAAAATTGATCTTACTCTGATTATAAAAATCAGCTAAATCTTCATAATACCATCTTTCAGGCAATTTTCTAAAACTAAAAGGGAGCAGGCGTTGCCAATTTTCATCACCGCTTATCACCGGTGAAAAAGTTTCTAATTCCAAGAGACCTGATAATCTGTATTTTTGGGTCGATCTCCATAGTACAGCGGCATAAAAATCATCTTTCTGATCATTATCTTCAAAAAAAATCTCAGTATGACCTGAAGTAAGCTTTTTTACGGCATGTTCTACATGACGTGTCTTCAACCTTATAAATTCATTTGAAACGTCTTCCAGAATGTGTAATAAATCAGGACGATGTATGAATGATTTCATATTTTTATGGGTAGCATAAACCATACTCGACCCTACAAAAGAAACATCGTATATTTTACTGAGAGATTTTGGATAAAAGATATCTGATGATGTAGCCAGGGGTAAATAATCTACATAAGGGTATCCAGTTTTAATCAAGTCATCTATATAATCCCTGTCCCATACAAAAATACTGCAATAATCAGATATATTTTGTTTAAAACAAGAAAGTATCACATTGGGACTATCCACAAACCAAGAAGCATAAGGGATATGCATTTCACTTAAAAGGTCTGTTAAACGGCCTTCTTTATCAAAACCCAGGTGATTTATCGTTAGAATAAAATCAGGTTTAAACTGATTGATGTCCAGCATTAGTTTCCTCACAAATACTTCATAATCAGTCTGTTTATCATCGATATGAATGTAATGAACCTGATGTCCAGTTTCTTGAATTGCAAACAAACATTCTTTTGTAAGTACATAAGAGGAATCAATAAACAATATCTTTACAGGAGTTGTTGCATTTTTAAATTTTGGATAAAACCATTGAGGACTTAAATCATATATTTTTTCATTTTTTAAGTGTTTCATGATAAATTGATAATAGGATTGATGTATTCTGAGATATGGTTTTAACTCATAGATATCAAATTCTCTGGTATTAGATTTATCAATCAAAATTTGTGAAACGATATCCATCACCATGTAATCAGGATAAGCGATTATAAAATAGAAATTTACAAATTTTCTTAAGTCAATATAAGATAAACTGCTTAAGAATAAATCCATATCATTTTCTATAATAATCAGTGTTTTATCTGGATATTTTTTTGAAAGAGCTTCAATATGATATCCCATTCCAAAACCTGTGATCAAAATATTTTGATTTTCTGAAAAAAATCTATCACAAATCAAACTGGCTTCTTTCTCTGGAGTATATGCACTATGAATCTGATAACTTTGTTCTGACTGACTTTGAAATACAATTTTTAAAGAGTAGTTATCTTCATTCGTTTTTTCATAAATATACTTAAAGAGGTATTGTTTTGCAAATGTATTAATGTGAAACTGAGCCGGATGTTTTTTTATCAGAGTTATATTTGATTCGTATAATGACATGCTAATCTCTTTTTGAGTGAATATATTCTGAAACAATCTGTGTTAAATGCTGCATAGTAAAAGGTTTTGAAATAAATCCTCTTACCCCGTATTCCATTGCGGTTTTAATTCGTTCATCCTGATGGAAACCAGATGTTAACACAATTCTCTCTCTCTTATCAACCGCAAATATTTTTTTACAAAGGTCAACTCCTGAAATTTTTGGCATAATCAAATCAATAATAATTAAATCAAAATAAAGGGCTCCCTTTTCTAAATAAATTCTTAAACCTTCTTCTGCATCAATAACATTGATTATTGAATAGCCACACTCATTCAGGATGGAACTGGTGATGTTATTGATAATGACATCATCTTCAATAATTAAGATTTTACCGTTGCCACTTATCAACTGATTATTGATATTTTCAAGTTCTGTTTCACTACTTTTACTAAAAACAGGAAAGAAAAGATTAAAAGTTGTACCGACTCCAGGTTCTGAATATATATCAACAAATCCATTATGCTGATGTATGATATTATATACCATTGATAAGCCCAATCCTGTCCCTACATTATTCCCTTTTGTAGTAAAAAATGGATCGAAAATCTTACTCAGATTTTCTTTTGGAATACCAACGCCTGTATCACTAATGCTAATCAACCAGAAATGATGACTCTGACAATCCGGATGAGTATTGATAAAACTTTTATCTGCGAAAACTTCAGATATTCTGACAGATAGAGTTCCCCCTTGTTTTTCATCTGATTTTCGCATGATTGTCATTGCATGGCCTGCATTTATAAACAGATTAAGCAGAATTTGATCAATCTGACTGATATCACCTTTAATGAAATGCGGTTGATTAGTCAATTCTATGTTAAAAGTTATACTTTTGTCAAATGAATTATTACAAATTTTATAAACTCTTTTTATTGCTGAATTCAAATCAATTGTGACTAAACTGATTTCATTTTTTCTGGAAAGAGTTAACAATTGCTTTACCAAATCAGTCGCACGTTCAGTTAACTCCTGCATCAGATTAAGTTGTTGATGTATAAAATCACTGTTAGTTTCTTTTTCTTCTGTTACTTTATACTGAAGGATAGAAAGCGTGCCCACAATTCCACCCAAAATGTTGTTAAAATCATGAGCTAATCCCCCGGCAAGGGTTCCGATAGATTCCATTTTTTGTGCTTGTTGTAATTGTTTGTCTTTTTTATTTAAATCGGTTATATCGTCCATTCTGAGTACAATATCATAAGAATCTTTATTCTTGACAGGGAATAATGTGATATTGTAACAATTGTCACTATTTGAAACAACGTTGATTTTATCCAAATGTATAATCTGGTGTTTACCCAAGACCTTGAAGAAGTCCTCTTTATACTGATTTAGTTTTGGAAATACATGAAAAACAGGTTTATTGAAAATTTCTCCAGGTGTTAAATCTATTGCTTTTAGCAACATTTTATTAAATCGGTATATTTGTAAATCATTATTTAACGATATCACGATAGAAGGCATTGATTCTATCACATCATTCAGATAATCTTGTAAAAAACGTATTTCTTTTATATTTTTAGAATTTTCCTGATGGGTTGTTAGAAAGTTACTCACTAATTCCTTAAACTCATCGTGATAATCATAAGTCATTGCGCCATTTAAATATTTCTCTGGGAAACTAAATACTGAAACTAAAGAGTGAATTCTCTTTTTAAAAATTTTTCTAAAAACATAAATCAAAATACTGAATAAAATAACAATTAAAATAATTGAATGTCTAAAAATATTGTTTTGTAAAAGTACGGACTGTATTTTGTTGTGATAAAAATTATTCTTCTCATACAGGATTTTATCAACTTGTCTAAACATCAATCGAGTTATAAAAAACAACTCGTTTAACTCTTTTATTTCAAGTTCATTTGAAACATTTGTATCATGAAAAGCGATAATATTTTTTAAATCATTTAAATTCATCTCAATACGCATGAGCTTATCGATAGTTTCTTCATTTAGAAAAAGATAAGAATCACGTATTTTTTTTAATCTGAGTTGAATAACAAGCAAATTAGAAACTGAATTTTCAGAACTTACAGCATGATAACCCAATAAGAGTTGATTTGTATTCAATTCGACTTCATCAAACATCAAAATAACATTTCTAACATCCTCAGTAATCTTCTGATAATTTATTATTTGTTGCGTATAATAATTAAGCCTGTTAAAGAGAATAATGTCTATGGTTGTATAGATCGCTAATACACCACAGATTATAAGCATAATAACTATCAGCAGATGAGCTATTTTTCCTTTTAAAATATTCATTTTTTTCACATTTTACCCTTAACCTATTTTCTCGACTCTTTTTTTATAAACTGGTTGGTATAAATCTGATCAGGAACAATTTCATCAGTTAAAATACCATTTTTATAAAACAATTCAATTAATTTTTGAATATCTTTTAAAGGTGTAAAGCCAATTGGGTATTGATTACTAATAATCAATTTTTTTACTGCATTTAATTGAGACAGTTGATGCGCATAATCCAGTTTCATATTTTTGGATTGATTAACAACGATTTTTGCTGCTTCTTCCGGATATTCTAAACTGTATTCCCAACCTTTAATGCTTGCTTGAACAAATGCTTTACACACATCAGGATGATTTTTCAGATAACTTTTTGAAGTGAAAATACAATCTCCCAAAAAATCATATCCATAATCTTTATAATCTAATATATTGAGTTTTTCATTGGGATAGCCATTTTTATTAAGTATCAGTAATTCATTAAAAGACATTGCAGAAATCGCATCAACCTCATCATTATAAAACTGACTTAAATCAAATTTTTGAGGAATCACTTCTACCTGATGATTTGATATATGGTATTTATCTAACAATGATAATAACTGAAGTTCGTTTCCAATGAACCATATTGAGAGTCTTTTTTTAATCAGATTATGAATATTCTTAATATTTCTTTCTTTTTTAGAAACCAGTAGCAGACCATTATTTTTAAAAATATTTGCAATAATGATGAGATCCTGAAAATAAGGCAAAAGATCAGAAGCCCAACGACAACCAAATTCTTCTGCGCCTTCCTTTACTGAACGGATATTCGAAAGCGCATAGCCTCCTTCTTCGATACTCACATCCAGTCCGTAATCTTTATAAAAACCTTTTGATTTGGCAACATAAAACCCAGCAAACTGAGTCTGTGTAACCCATTGTAAGCGGATAGTCACATGTTTTAATGGTTTTTTGACATTGTGGTGCCTATAATATTTAAAAATCGAAAACGATACTAACATTATAAAAACAAATACAATTACACTTTTCTTTATCATTCGACTATCCTTTGCATGTAATTTATTCAAACTTATTTTTAAATGTCAAGGAAAATTTTTGGATTTTAAAAAAGAATAAGTAAGAATAAGGATAGGATAAGGATGCAATAAGGAATTAGAAAAAACAGGCATTCTAATATTTCTCAGAATGCCTGTGAAAATGCTTATTTTTCAAATAGGGTGGCAATTCCCATACCACCACCAATACATAATGATGCCAGGCCTTTTTTCTTTCCAGTTTTTTTCATTTCATGAAGTAATGACACAATAATTCTGGCTCCACTTGCTCCGATAGGGTGTCCAAGTGCTATCGCTCCACCGTTGACATTAACGATTGAGGAGTCAATTTTCCCTACTTCATTTTCAAGACCTTTAACTACGGCAAGTGATTGTGCAGCAAAAGCTTCATTCAATTCGGCAATTTCAATATCCTCAATCTTCCAGTTTGCTTTACTGAGTACTTTTTTAATTGCAGGCACTGGTCCATAACCCATGATAGAAGGATCAACTCCCGCAGAAGCAGATTGAATAAAATAAGCCAAAACATCCATTTCTAGTTCTTTAGCCTTTTCTTCCGACATTAAAAGAAGAATTGCTGCTCCATCATTAATACCTGAAGCATTTGCAGCTGTAACCGTTCCCTCTTTTTTAAATGCAGGTTTAACCTTTGCTAGACTTTCAGCTGTAACCCCTTTTCGTGGAAATTCATCAGTATCTATGATCAACGGATCACCTTTACGTTGTGGAATAATGACTGGAACAATTTCATCTTTAAATCGACCTTCTGTCATTGCTTTTTCTGCTTTATTCTGGCTTTGAACTGCAAACAAATCCTGATCTTCTTTACTTAAACCAAACTCTTCAGCTAAGTTTTCAGCAGTTATTCCCATATGATAATTATTGAAAATATCACTCAAACCATCTTTAATCATTGTATCAACAACCATTTTATCACCCATTCTGGCTCCCCATCGTTCATCAGGAAGCAAATAGGGACTTTGAGACATATTTTCTATGCCTCCGGCTAATATGATATCCGCTTCTTCTGAAGCGATCATCATCGCTGCAAGAGAAACAGCCTTCATACCAGAACCACAAACCTTGTTTATCGTATATGCAGGAACATATGTTGGGATTCCTGAATGAATGCTGACCTGACGGGCAACATTTTGTCCTAAACCTGCTCCTAACACATTTCCTAAAATTACTTCATTAACCTGTTCAGGTTTTAGACGAGTCTCTTCTAAAATATTCTTCACTACAGTAACTCCCAGCTGAACTGCTGAGACATCTTTAAATGCAGAGCCAAAATTGCCAATTGCAGTACGTTTGGCTGATACGACGACGACTTTACGCATATTGAACTCCTTTATATTTTTTTTGCATTATGCTTGTTTTTATATGATTTTTTAGATTGAATGAAAAACAATCAGTAATAAAAAGAACATCATAAACTATTATAGATTTTCTTTAGATCAATGAGATCAAACTGATATGTTTTATTACAAAAATGGCACTCGGCACTGATACTTTCATTATCATCAATCATTATTTGTAGTTCTTCTTTTCCTAATAAAGCTAAACCTTTTTCAAATCTGTCTTTGTTACAGTTACATTCATAACGTACCTCATTAGTTTCTGTTATATCAATTCCAAAACCTTTTAATATGAATTTTTCTATCAAACTTTCCAGAGAATAATTCAAATCCAGCATATCAGAAAAATTTGGAAAAGCCTTAATATTGTTTTCCAAACGCTCAATAAGATGTTCAGGTGTATCAGGCATAAGCTGAACCAGGAAGCCACCCGCTTGTCTGACACTGGCATCTTCATTTAACAATACACCAAGTTGGATTGCTGTCGGAATTTGCTCTGATTGCATATAATAGTAAGCAATATCCTCAGCAATTTCCCCGCTGATAATATTGGTTTGACCGATATAAGGTTTTAAATCTCCGATTGATTTAATAACATTAATTACACCAGAGCCAACAGCAGCAGATGCATTGAAACCTTTTTCTGATTCAAAACCTGGATTTTCAGAATAACCTTTTATAGAATTTTTCCCGTTGCAGGTAACGAGAAAATGTCCTGCAGGTCCGTCTCCAATAAAACGAATTGTCAGTAAATCATCTTCATTTTTTAAATCATTACTCATGAGTAATCCAGCAATAAGTGTGCGACCTAATAAAATCGAATTCGTATAGGACAGATGATGAATTTTCATAGCCTCTGAAACAACCTGATTTGCGCTGATTGCAAAAAAGCGGATACATTTATCTTTTGTTATTCCCCTGATTAAATAGTCTTTCACGCTTACCTCAATGTCTGAAATGTCTTCTATTAGTCAAAATCATAGCAATCTCTGCATTATTAACAGCATCAATAACTTCTGGATCAGCTTTTGAACCACCTGGTTGAATAATAGCTTTAACACCTTTCTGAACCATCAAATCAATTGAATCTGTTTTTGGGAAAAATCCATCAGAGGCACATATTGCTCCGGTTAAGTCAAAGCCCATTTCTTCTGCACGATTGATAGCTATCTTTAAAGAATCAACCCTTGATGTCTGTCCAACGCCTATCCCAATTGTTTGTGTTCCCTTTACGAGACAAATGGCATTAGATTTGACTTTTGCCACTACTTTCCAGGCAAATTCAAGACTATACATTGTTTCATCATCAGGAATAATCTGACTAGCAAAAGTCCAGTCTTCTCTGTTAATATTCAGATTGTCACTTTCCTGACATAAATAACCATTAAGACAGGTTACCACATTTTTATGAGTTTTTAACTTAATCAACTCATCTTGCTGATAAATTACAATCCGTCTGTCTTTTTTCTTTTTTAAGAAGTTAAGAGTCTCTGGATTAACAGCTGGCGCAATGATGATTTCTGTAAAGACTTCATTAATGGCTTTGGCAGTTTCCATATCCAATTCATCATTTAAAATAACAATTCCCCCAAAAGGAGATAATGTATCACATGCAAAGGCATTTCTATATGCTTCGAGTAAAGTATCAGCACTTGCAACACCACATGGATTTGTATGTTTCAAAATAGCAACAGTCTTTTTATCAAAATTCATAATGAGTTTCAAACCAGAATCAATATCCAGATAATTATTGTAAGACAATTGTTTTCCATGAATGACTTCTATTAAATGATCATAATCACTTTCATAAAATCCTGCTTTTTGATGAGGATTTTCTCCATATCTTAAGTCATCTTTTAATGGTAACCCTATATTCAACATACCTTTGTTTCTGTCTTTTTGTTCATGATTAAAAGTATCTGCAATCAAACTATCATAGGCAGCGGTATGAGCAAAAGCCTTCTGAGCAAGATATCTTCGGGTATCAATAGTAGTTTCCTGATTGTTTTTTAGTTCTTCAATCACTTTGTCATAATCAGAAGGGTCAGTAACAACGGTAACAAACTGGTAATTTTTTGCTGCTGCACGAATCAGAGATGGGCCACCAATATCAATATTTTCAATTTTATCAGCCCAGGTTGCTAATGGGTTGTTGATTGTTTTCTCAAATGGATAAAGATTTACCACAATCAAATCAAAAAGTTCAATTCCATTCTCTTTTGCTTGCTGAATATGATTCAAATTACTTGGCACAGCTAAAATTCCACCCATGATTTTAGGATGAAGTGTTTTGACTCTACCATTCATTATTTCAGGGAAACTGGTGACCTCTGATACTGCTTTTGCATTTATATTTGCATCTTGCAATACTTTTAAGGTACCACCCGTGGATACAAGTTCATAACCTAACGTAAGCAAATCATTCGCAAATTCTTCAAGATTTCTTTTATCTGAGAGACTTAATAAAGCTCTTTTCATGACAACTCCATATATCTTTCTTTTTAGTTTTTCAAAATAAAAACATATCTTAGATTTGTCAAGAAAATTAAAATCATAAAATTCTTTTGTCTCTCCCTGGACATTTATATGTTATTTATGAATTAGCATGAAGTCAAAACTATCTTTATTTTTGAAGAATGGAATACAGAAATGTCTCACTAATTAACTTGTAATTATACTCATTCAACAAGAATCTAAACTAATTGAAATTTCAATTGACTAACTGTCAGAAAAGTATTATCATATTTATAATGGAGGAAATAGATGAAATGTAACACGTTTAAAAAAATCAAGAGGGTAATTATAAGCTTCGGTGAAACCTCCCAAAAAAGTCTAATTCTGTTCACATTTTTTCAATTCAATTTTTTAGCAGCTCAAAACACATTCAGTGTAAATCATAAAACAGAGATTAGTTATACAAATTTACTTTTATTTCTTATTCTAATCGTCTCATTTTCTATACTATTTCTTTATTTCATAACTAATAAACTAACTAGAAAAGCACTTGAAAAGCAAAATAAAAAACAAATGAGAAATGAAATTTATCTAAAAACGATTTTGGATACATGCTCTGATGCGATTCTAGTGCATGATGCCAATACAGGAAAAATTCTGGATGTTAATCAGGCAATGCTAAATATGTATGGTTATGAAAAAAAAAGAAGCATTAAAACTGTCATTAAACGATATTAGCATGGGTGATGCTCCTTACTCAGAAAATGAAGCTTTAAACTGGATTCATAAGTCAAAAACAGAAGGACAACAAACTTTTCTGTGGTGGTCAAGAAAGAAGAACAAAGGACTGTTCTGGTCTGAGGTTAAAATTCAGTACACTCAATTTGAAACAGAAGAATATGTAGTGGTCTTAGTAAGAGATGTTACTCACAGAATCGAATTTGAAGAAAATCTTAGAAAGAGAGACTCTGATATTCAAGCGATTTTTGATGCTACAGCTTATGGCATTTTTATTATTGATGTTGAAGATGATGGCGATTTTAGTATAAGTAACATGAATAAAGCCGATGAAGAAATTACAGGTGTCAAAGCAGAAGAGGTTAGAGGGAAAAAATTCCGTGATTTTTTTCCACTTGATGTCGCTAATCAGATAACTGCCAATTACAGGAAATGTATTGAGCAAAATCAAACAATCTCTTATGAAGAAGAAGTCAATTTACCTGCTTTGGGTATCAAATTTGCTTTAACAACTCTTGTGCCGGTTAAGGACAAATCGGGAAAAATTATTAGAATAGTTGGCAGTACCTTAGATATCACCAGCAGAAAGAAAATAGAAACAAATCTTTATGATGAAAAAGAAAGATTAGCAGTTACACTTAAAAGTATTGGAGATGGTGTGATATCTACAGATACTAAAGGCAGAGTGCTTATCATTAACAAATCTGCAGAAGTAATGACTGGTTGGTCTCAATCTGAAGCTGAAGGGAAACAGATCACTGACATTTTTCACATTATTAATCAAAAAACAAAAAAGAATTGTGTAAATCCAGTTGAAAAAGTTATCAAAACAGGGCAAATAGTGGAATTAGCTAATGATACGATGTTGATTTCAAAAAATGGGACAGAAATGATTATCACTGATAGTGCAGCTCCAATAAAAAACTCAGATAATGAAACGGTAGGTGTCGTCTTGGTTTTTAGAGATGTTACTGAAAAACACAATATTCAAGAAACCGTTCAAAGAACTTCTAAGCTGGAATCTCTAGCAGTATTAGCTGGTGGAATTGCTCATGATTTTAACAATTTGTTAGGAGGCATATACGGCTCTCTTGAACTATCAAATCTGAAAAGTAAAGAAAATAAAAGGCATGAATATATTGAAAATGCGATAAATACAATTAACAGAGCCAGATCTCTGACTCAACAACTGCTTACTTTTTCTAAAGGCGGAAATCCTGTCAAAAAAGTAAGTCATTTGTTTCCATTTATTGAAAATACGACTAGATTTGCACTTAGTGGTTCAAATGTAACTGCACAGTTTCTGATTGAGGATAATCTATGGTTAGTAAATTATGATGAAAATCAAATCGGCCAGGTAATAGAAAATATTGTAATCAATGCTCAACAAGCTATGCCTGTTGGCGGATCGATAGAGATTTCGGCAAAAAATGAGGTGATATCAAACACACATCCTATGCTGAAAAGTGGTCAATACGTCAAAATATCCGTAAAAGATTCAGGAATAGGAATACCCGGTGAATTAATCTCAAAGATATTTGATCCTTTTTTTACTACAAAATCTAAAGGTCATGGTCTGGGATTGGCAACCAGTTATTCAATCATTTATAAGCATAATGGAACTATCGAAGTTGAATCACTATTAGGACTTGGAACTACCTTTCATATTTTTCTACCGGCTTCTTTGGATACTGTTTTATCTGATGAAACACAGGAAGCCCAAACAGAATTTTCTGATACAGGACTCATACTGGTAATGGATGATGAGGAGATTATACAAAATACAGTAAAAGAGATGCTTACTTATTTTGGTTATGAAGTTGTTTGTCTGGATAATGGTAGTAAAGCAGTAGATTATGTTTTAAACAACACTGAAAATAAATTAAAAGCGATGATTTTTGATCTGACAATTCCTGGAGGAATGGGAGGAAAAGAAGCGACAGAGATAATCAGAAAAAATAATATTCAAGTTCCAATAATTGTAGCAAGTGGATATTCAGATGACCCTATCATGGCGAATCCTCAAAAATATGGTTTTACAGCAAGTATTAGTAAACCGTTTAGTCATAAGGAACTCCAGAATATTCTCATTCAATTTGTAAAGACCAAAAATTCATGATATCAGAAATCATCAGAATATTTTTTCATTTTCTTGAGATGAATAGAGCTAGTATTTTAAAAAATATATCCAGTTTATCAGCTTATCAGAATGTTACCTACTTACCTGGATTATCAAAGTTGAAAGCTTTACTCCTTATCTGCTATCAAGCAAAAATCGACTTACTAAAGTAAAAATCATTTAGATTTAAATCATCATGGCTACCTGATTATACATCAAAAGAAACTTTTTTTAAAAAAAACAAAAAAATGCTTGCAAAAAAATGACCAATTATGAAAATTAGTAAAAAAAATAATTAAAAAGAGGTTGCAATGAAAAAACTACTCTTACTGGGTGATGAAGCATTTGCTCAAGGAGCCTTAGATGCTGGCATGTCCGGCGCTTATGGTTATCCAGGAACTCCTTCCACTGAGATCATTGAGTACATTCAAAAAAACCCATTAGCTGAAGAACGTAATGTTCACAGAAAATGGTCTGCGAATGAAAAAACTGCAATGGAAAGTGCCATTGGTATGTCTTATGCCGGAAAAAGAACGATTGTTACCATGAAACATGTTGGGCTTAATGTCGCAGCTGACCCTTATGTAAACTCAGCTTTCACTGGAGCAAACGGCGGTTTACTCGTCGCTGTGGCTGATGATCCTTCTATGCATTCATCTCAAAATGAACAAGACTCTCGTTTTTATGCAAAATTTGCATTATTACCGGCATTAGAACCATCCAATCAACAGGAAGCCTATGAAATGGCTCATTATGGATTTGATTTTTCAGAAAAATATGAATTACCTGTAATGGTTCGCTTTGTAACCAGATTATCACATTCAAGAGCAGGTATAGACAGAAAAGCGGTTAAAACTGAAAATGAAATGAAACTCCCAAAAGATAAAACTCAGTTTATCCTCCTCCCTGCTGTTTCACGAAAAAGATTTAAGAGATTGCTCGCTTTACAAGGTCAGTTGATTGAAGAATCAGAAAACAGCCCATTTAACAAATATTTTGAAGGCACTGATAAATCGATGGGTATAATCGCTTGTGGTTTAGCTTACAATTATTTAATGGAGAATTATAATGATAATCCATGCCCTTACCCTGTATTAAAGATATCACAATACCCATTACCTCGTAAAATGATTGAAAAACTGTGTTCAGAATGCAGTACTATCCTTGTACTTGAAGATGGAGCACCTTTAGTAGAAGAAATGATTAAAGGCTATTTAAGTCAGTCTGTAACCGTTAAAGGTCGTTTAGACAATACAGTTCCTCGCGATGGTGAGTTAAATCCCAATATCGTAGCCAAAGCCCTTAATATTAAAGAAAATGAATTACTTGAAATACCTGAAATTGTTGCACCACGCCCACCCGCTTTGTGTGTCGGCTGTCCTCATATTGACACCTATAATGCCTTAAAAGAATCACTTGAGCCTTTCGGAAGCGGTCATGTATTCTCTGATATCGGCTGCTATACATTAGGCGCTTTACCTCCATATCAGGCAATTAACAGTTGCGTAGATATGGGTGCTTCTATCACGATGGCTAAAGGCGCAGCTGATGCTGGATTATTCCCATCTATTGCTGTCATTGGTGATTCAACTTTCAGTCATTCAGGTATCACCGGATTGTTAGACTGTGTAAATGAAAAAACAAACGTAGTTGTCGTCATAGTTGATAACGAAACAACTGGTATGACAGGCGGTCAGGATTCTTCTGCACTAGGAAAAATTGAACAAATTTGCCAGGGATTAGGTGTTGAGCCAGAACATATCCGTACAGTTCTGCCACTGAAAAGAAATCATGACGAGATGGTCAATATCTTTAAAGAAGAAATGGCTTATAATGGCGTTTCAGTCATTATCCCACGCCGTGAATGTATCCAGACTTTAGCAAAGAAAAACAGAAAGTAGGAGACCACAATGAAATTAGACATCATTTTAGCCGGAGTCGGTGGACAAGGTATCTTATCAATCGCTACGATTATTGGCGAAGCAGCACTTAAAAGTGGTTACTATTTGAAACAGGCAGAAGTTCATGGTATGAGTCAACGTGGTGGTGATGTTCAATCTCACCTTCGTATTTCTGATAAACCGATCTATTCTGACCTGATTGCGATGGGAAAATGCGACATGATTCTCTCTGTCGAACCAATGGAATCTCTCAGATATTTACCATTCTTATCTCAAGAAGGATGGCTCGTTACCAATAACAAACCATTCATTAACATAAGTAACTACCCAGAAACTGAAACCGTCATCTCTGCTGTTAAAAGCATTAAAAACAATATTTGCATCAATGCTGATGAAATGGCAAAAGAGTTAGGAGCAGCCCGTTCCATGAATATGGTCATGCTCGGTGCAGCAGCTGAATTTATGAATATAAAGATTGAAGATATTGAAACAGCTATTCAGGAAGTATTTGAAAGAAAAGGCGAAGCAGTCGTTGAAATGAACTTAAAAGCGTTCAGAGCTGGACTTGAATTCTCAAGATCTAACAGATAAAAAACTTACATATAATCAAAAAGGGCAGGATATCCTGCCCTTTTTTGTTCTACAAGTATCAGATTTTCGAAAACTGGTAGTTAACGCTATAACCTGCTTGTAGATAAATTTCACACTTACTCAATGACAATTTCTTTCTTCGGACTTGGTTCTTTCTTAGGTATATTGAGAGAAAGCACACCATTATCCAGTTTTGCTTTAATATTTTCGGCATCACAATTGTCAGGTAAACTAATGACTCTTTGATAAGATCCACTAAATCTCTCTGAACGGATGATGGTATCTTTTTGTTTTTCTTCTTTTGAGACTTCATGGCTGGCTGAAATAATCAATTGATTTTCCTTAAGAGAAATGTTGACTTTCTCTTTTGGGATACCTGGCAGATTGGCTTTTATTTCATAGGCTTTATCATTCTCAAGTACATCAACTGCCATGATCTTTGAATTCTCTGTCAGATCTTCATTGAGAAATTTGTCCATAAAGTCATCAAAGAGTGACCACATAGGCATCATTTCTTTTTCTTTGCGGATTGGGATCAGTTTCATTTTTCACCTCCATTATTCAATTGTAATAAAGCTTTGTTTTTTAACTTCAATTTTGGGTATGACAACGGTTAAGACGCCATTTTCCATCTTTGCACTGATCTTGTCAGCTTCAATGTTGTCAGGCAGATAAAGGGAACGTTGATAAATGCCACAGTATCTTTCCCGTCTGATTACTTTCTGTTCTGTTTCTACTTTTTCCTCTTTGATTTGAGTTTCAATAGTCATCTGACCTTTGAGAAAACTAATTTTAATGTTTTCTTTTGCAATGCCAGGTAAATTAGCCATCACTTTATATTCTCTTTCATTCTCTGAAATATCAACAGGCATCTGACAAGCTTCTGTTTTGTGAGGTGTATGTTTTAACTCATCACTGGTTAACCTGTCGATAAAATCATCGAATAAGCTAAACACTGGCATCATAGATCCTTTTTTTACTATCCCTATCATTTTCTACCTCCATATAATTTATTCTAATGATATGATAATCAGGTTTTCTAAAAAAGCAAATTATTTTTAGCAATCTTTTTAAAAGAGTGCTAATTTAGCTTTTTTTTATAAAAAAAGCATGGCTTTTATACCATGCTTCAATTACTTAACGGATTATATTCTATTTAATTAGCATCATCTTATGAATTTTTGAATATTCTGGTGTTTTCATCATGAGATAATATATACCGGAAGATATTTTTTTTCCTTCCGCATTTTCACCATTCCAGATAAGTGAATATCTTCCCTGTTTCTGGACTTCATTGACAAGTTCTTTTACTAATTGTCCCTTTAGATTGTAAATTTTTAGATTCACCATACCATCTTTATGTAGTTGATAACTCACTTTTGTTTCGGGATTAAATGGATTAGGGTAATTTCCATTTAAAGCGGTTTCTTTCACCACAACATCATCATGATTAAGTGTAACATTCACTGTCCATGTTTGATAAATATAATTGAATCCATCAGTAATTCGACAAGCAACGGTGTATGAACCTGTCTCAAGAAATGTTTTTGTTATTGTATGACTATATGTTTGTTGGTTGACTCCATTTACAAACCAATAATAATATAATGAATTATTATCATAATCTGAAGCTGTTATTGTGAATTGTACAGGCACCCCTGTTTCTACTGTGAAAGAGGAATCTGCGGGTAAAAATGAGTTAATAACAGGAATATCATTCACAGGAAGAATATGAATTAAAACAGAATCGACACATGATAATCTATCTGAATTTTTCCTGTCAATCAAATCAGAGACAACAATACGGACGTATTCTGATCCATTAAAATTAAGTGCTGGAGTAATAACAAGTTGATTAAGATTTAAATTTACATTTAAATGAGCTGAAGAAAATGCAGTAATTTCAAGTTCATTAAATGGATTATCAATATCATTGACATAATCTTCCAGATTAATCAGTAATACATTATCTTCAAGTCCATTAATGACTTCAGGGAAGTTAACAACCGGGGCTTCATTTACATCGATAACGTTCACAATTATACTGTGAGTTACAGACAACAGACTATCATCAGTCGCTGTAAATGTTAAAGTTCTTTGACCAATCCAGTTATGAGCAGGTATCATTGTAACAAGTCCATTTGATATACTCACTTGTATAGAATCTACAGGTTGACAAGTAAAACCTAAAATTCCACCATAAGGTAAATCAGGATCTGAAAAAATCTGGTTCAGATTAAGTCCAGTATAGATATTATTATCATTGATTGTAATTGATTGAAGTGGATTGACAATATAAGGTGCATCATTCATTGGATTCACTTTTACTGAACTGATCCTACTAACGACCTGTCGGTTGTTAATATGCAACATGAACAACAAACTTTCAGTTCCAGACCAGTCTGCTTGGGGTGAAAGTGTTAGATTAAATCCATTCATGCTGACATTAACATGTTCTGATGAAGTACAGGTAATCTGATAGTCTGTTGCATTCTCTGGATTAAAATCAGTTATATACTGTGATAAATCATAGGTAACATTCATATCTTCCAAAACAGAAAATTGAAGAGGAAGTGTAAACAAAGCAGAATTATTTGTTAGATTTCTGGTTGTAGTAACTAATAATGCTTTTTGATTTCCAAGCTGAGCACAGGCATTATTATATTGATTGTTATATACATAGTTTAAACCAATAGTACCATTTTGATTTTGAATACCTGCAGTAAAGAAGTTACAAGGATACTCATCTGTCCCTTGAAATCCCTGATGAAAATCTTTATACTGGAACTTCATAACCCCATCTACTGGGACATCCGGATAAAATTGTGAATCATAAAGAATTACCTGAAAATTGGTAAAAGGAGACATTGTATGATTCCTGTAATAGTAATTTCTTACATTGTGCCATTCAATGATAAAAGCATGAAGTGTTGGATGATAATAGGTATAAACGCCTGAATCACCACTATCCTGTACGATAATATCTGCCCAGAAAGGAGCAACCATGTTTACAGGAGCGCCACTACCAGGCAAAGGCGTATTTCGCATTGCCGGATTTGTTGTTACACCAAATACAAAAAATCCATTGGATGATACTGTAATTTGATTATATAGTTCTCCATAAAATCTGAATGGAAATGGCAATGTTACTGACTGAACCATATCCATATTATCATAAGGATCTGAGATACCAGTATTATTTCCTATAGTTGATATTTCAATCCACTCATAAGATGGACAGTTATTGTAATTCATATCACCCTGATCTAAAATCACATAACCAAATTCATCAGGACCAAGTGGATCAGTTAACAAAGCATTTTGAGTATTCATTATAAATGGAATTCGTTTAAGTTCCATATTTTGATAAACAAACACCAGTTCCATAGGAATACGAGTTCCTGGTACAACATTATGATTAACTGTCAGGCTAAACAAGTCATTTGCATTACTTGAGTTTTCTCCTACTACAACATTATTAATGACTGAAAGTGAATCAACAATCATCACATCAAAACCAGGAGATGTAAGCTTCAGAGTTAAATTGTTTAAATTGATATGACTGGTATTTGTAAAATGAGCCTGTAATTGAACATTCATACCAATTGGTGCATTTTGAGCATAATTAATCACCTGATATGAGTTATATTCAAAATTAAAACTATTAACTACCACAGATATCATAGAAGTATATTGCATATTATTCCCAATAGCAATCAATTGAAATGGAATTTGATAATCATCAGGACAGTTAGCATGTACCTGAAATTTAAAATTTAGAGAGGTAGAAACAGTATTTGTGCTTAGTTGACCTAAAAATGCTAAACTATCTGTTAAAGTCACATAAGGACTCTGGGTTCTCACTCTAAACTGAATATTATTGATAACTGCAGAAGAATAATTTTTAAAATAGGCATTGAGTGTATAAGTTAAATCTGGGTTGATATCCTGAACAATTGCTGTATTTGAAGCGTTAGATAATGTATATGAATCCAGAGATATCCCACCAGTCTCTTGAATTGTTATTGTTTTAAGAGATGTCAGATAATTTTCTTTTGTAACTGTCATCTGTAATGTGCCATTTAGCTCATTATCCAGATTGATGATTGCATTACCATTTTCATCTGTATAGCCGGTAAAATATTGATTATCTGATGATTTTAACGTAACCACTGCATCTTTCAGAGAGAGATTACCTTCTTTTCTGACATGAATTTGAATATAATTTTGTCCTTTTATGATACTATCTGGTGCTTGAACTGTTAAGCCTATGGGAATATCTTTGTGAGCCATTACTGAAGGATCACCCATCAGATTCAGCCAGTGTACCAGATCATTTGCTACGCCAGAATAATTACTATAAGCAGTCTGCACTCTTAATTTTGCATACAACATAGCTTGCCCCATATTATTCATTCCATGGGTATATAAACCATCATAGATTGCTGTTGACATCAAATTGTTATAAGCAGTCAGAGTATGAGAAGTTGACATTCCTATTGCAGTTAATGCCCCTTTGGGTTCAGAAACAGTTCCCAATCTGGTTACTTTCTCAATACGGCTCAGTTCAGTAGCAGCAAAATTACCTGTATTACAGGTAATCCAAACGACATTAAACATTTTTTTCACATTGTTCATATTATTAATGTGTGAATTCGTATAATTATTCATATTATAATAGCCGCGGTAATGAAAATTTAATGCACCTGCAGTTGCTGCTGCTGTAGTTTGAGACTGATTAACAACAGAACCATATAATTCTGTAAATTCATGATTACTATCATAACGTTTAATCGCTTCTTTGATATAATAATTGGTTGTGATACAGGTTTGACCGGATACATTGGTTTCACCCATTAAAATACTTCGGTTCATCCAGTCTGTACCTGCCTGTGTTGGATACTTCTCATTAAAAATAATTTTTGAAACCATCACATCAAAATCAGAGCTGGATTCTATAGACAATCTACCAATAAACAAATCACCTAAGGTATCATTTCCAGAAATATGTGTATAAGGATAATCTCCATATCCTCCCTCAACAGCATATAAATGATAAAAAGAAGGAATCGACAAGGTTCCATTTACATCGCCTATCAGCAAAACATATTCAGGAGGATTTTCTGAATTATTATACTCATTTTGTATATAGGACTTTATTGATGAGTTTGAATTACCTGTAATACTCAATGATACAGTTTTTACGTCAAAACCTCTGATCGTTTTCCATTCAACCAGCTGATTAAGACGTGTCTGAATTTGAGTGTTGTTTGGATGGATAATCAATATCGAAGGTTTTTGATATACCGAACGGGTTTCTCTGATCTGATCATAATTTGAAATCATTGTTTGATAGAGAGGTTCAAACGCTTTAGAAATGGTTTTGTTCTGCGTATAACAATTTCCCGATTTATGGCTGATTTTCACTTTAACCTGATTGGTTACATCCAGTTTTCTTCCAGATTGATCATATTGAAATGGATAAATATTCACACTGACAATTTGATAATCTCTTAAAGTCATGACCGAAGATATTTCAACCAGTTGATTTTGGTCTTTTTGAAATTTTCGATCAATCACTTGATTTGATGCAGAAAGACTAATATTAGAATATACTTTTGTCTCACCTTTATCTTCTGACAGTATTTCTACATGGCTGTTTTGAGGAACAGCAATACAAGTGGAATAAAATGGTATTTCTATATCATTTTTACATACTGTTAATTCAGTTCCCTTACTGTCAATTTTATGATCTCTGCTGATTGACCAGTCTGGTAAATTAAACTCAATATCTGTTAATTGGCTATTTTGTGTATTTACCCTGAATTGTCCGCTGTCTCCTCCGAACAATTGTGTAAATATAATCGCAATAGAGAGAACAAGCATAAGCTTCTTAAAACATTCCATACATATCCCCTATCTTTTTTTTTCAAAAGAATATGCAAGAAATGTTCCGTTTTTTACTAATCTATAAAAATATGTAGTATCAGTTAAAAGAAACTCAATTTAATACGTAAAGACCACACCACTGTTAGGAAATACCCAGTCATTCTCACGGGTTGATACTTTTATCCGGTGAGACAGAAATTCAATATCAGGATACTTTCGTCTGCCTGAGAAAATAGGAATACATTCTACAGATTGAATCGTTTCCGGATACTCAAATTCAAGCATAATCCCTTTTGTAATTTCAGACAGATAGATACTGAGCTGATGCTTCATTTTTGGATAGAGTGTTCGTGTGTTGATTTCAAAATGTACCAACTGGTTTAGCATGGATTGCAACTGATCAGATTCACATCTGATTTCTAATGCTTTATCATTAACATGACATTTATGAGTCAACACAATATCATTGATCTTAGCTGAACTCACGATGAATTTTGATTCATCAAGTACAACATCTTCATCCAGTAACCAACGATATTCGGTATCACGCCTTTTAAAATAGAGTTCCAGGTTCTCCTGATTATTGGCACAGGCAACAATAAAAAAGGGATTTTGTAAAATTTTATCAAACTCTATATGCGTTTCAACGGTATAATAAAGTTCATTCTCGTCAAGAAAGCGAATTGAGTGAACAAAGTTAGAACGATAAGAGACGTCCCTGTCACTATCAACAAAGAAATATTTGAGAATATCATGATAGATGACGCCAGCAAGCTCTTTTTTATGAATTCTTTCTTCTATCGCCTGATGAATGATTCGGTTTAATTTATCGTCAGAAAAGTCTTTGGGTATAAAGTCACGCCTGAGGATCGGAGCAGAATCACTGATTTTTTGTTCCTTTATAAAATAACGTTTTGCTCTTCTGCCTATCTGAGTCAGCAATTCATAAGAAGACCCTTTAAATAAAGCACTTAACACTTCGGCATGGACAAATTCCTGTTTACCGCCAAGAAGGGTTACTTCATCACCAATCTGCACATTTTGCAAATGACTAATATCAATGGCTATCATATCCATACTAACCTTGCCCAGTACAGGACAGGATTTTTCATGACATTCTGTGTTTGCTTTGCCTGATAACAGAAAATCATATCCATCAGCATATCCGACCGGGATAATCGCATACTTTAAAGGCTTTTTCACCTGATAAGTACGGTTATATCCGATTGTTTCATTCTCTCTGGCAGTCGAAATATGAGAAATTCTGGATTTGAATGTCATCACCGGCTTTAAATCTACCTTACTTTTGATGGAATCATCACTATAAACCCCATAGGATAACAAACCTAAACGATGCAGGTTCACCTGAGTAAACAGATAATTTGCAACTGCACTACTGTTAGCGATATGAATATAACTCAGAGATTTTGCAAACGGCTGAATTGCTTCAATAAATTTATGATATTGATACAGAGTATATGCTTTGTCATTTTCACTAGAAGAAAAGTGAGAAAAAATTCCTTCAACCTTAATATGATCATTTTTTATTACTTCGTTATAAAATATAAAAGCTTCTTCCACTCTTATTCCATTCCTATTCATTCCTGTATCACATTTGATATGAACTGGCTGTTTAATCCCTAATTTTTTGGCTTCCTGATTGAGCTTTTTTACAAAGTCAATATTTGAAACAGAAGGAATGAGCTTATAATGAATGATGGACTCTATTTCAAAATCAAAAGAAGGAGATAAAATAAGAATTGGAATATCTATTTCATGAAATCTCAACAAAGTTGCTTCTTCAACATTGGCAACCCCCAGCATCACAGCACCCTCTTTTACTGCCTGAAGTGCTATCTGAGGTGCTCCATGACCATAGGCATCCGCTTTGACAATCTGCATAAACTGCTGATGT
Organism: Candidatus Cloacimonadota bacterium; assembly: GCA_029564175.1. Taxonomy (GTDB): domain Bacteria; phylum Cloacimonadota; class Cloacimonadia; order Cloacimonadales; family WRIO01; genus JAGOCT01. The sequence continues at coordinate 36,427 of JAKQQL010000110.1, read as the reverse complement.
GGCAAAAACTTCTGTTTTAAAGCATTAATATTATCCGAATAATGATCCAGATTGATCTCAACCCAGCTTCTTTCATTGATATTATTTAATGCTTGTTTTATCTTCTTCTTTTTAATCATCATTTGTTACCTTCTCCATACAGCAAACTTCCGTACTACAAGCATCCTGCTTGTAGAAAACCGGACTGCAAGCTACCATCATGCGTATATAAAAAACAACATAACAAGCAAGTTGCTTGTCATTCAATTAGGCCATAACATTCTGCTCAACGATTTTCACATCTCCTTTATAAATGGATTTGATATAGATATCCGAATCAAGTAAGGAAATAATCTTATTCTGAGACACCAATATACCATTTTCAAGTTGTAGTATTTGTACAACCGGCTTTAACAGATTTTCTCTTGAAAAAGCAACTACCATCGCTATCTGCTCGTTACTCAGCTCAACTAAACTGCCAATCGGATATATGCCAACTGTTTTAATAAAGTGATTCACCACTCTTGGATCAAACTTCTTACCACTCTGTGAATAGACAATCTGAATCGCTTCAGAGGGATGAATGACCTTTTTGTAAACTCTCTCAGTAGTAAGTGCGTCGTAAAAATCAGAAATTGAGACAATGGCAGCAAACTTGTTAATCTCGTTACCAGCCTGTTTTGATGGATAACCAGATCCATCATAGCTTTCATGATGATGCAACACGATATCAACTTCCACTTGATTGGTCATATTTTCACGCTGATAAATCTGTTCTCCATAACTGGGATGCATTTGCATAATCTTAAATTCACTATCATCAAGCCGATCCGGTTTGTTTAAGATGCTTAGCGGTACTTTTGCTTTACCAATATCATGTAAAAATGCACCTCTGCCTATTGATAAAAGCTTATCTTCAGGAAATTTCATGTGCCAGGCAAAGGCAGTGGCTAAAACAGCAACGTTCAAACTGTGGGTATAGGTATATTCATCAAAGTTTTTCAGGTTTAACAAAGATAAAAGCGCCAGATTATCGCGTTTGATACTGTTCAAAACATCAATTGCCTGTTTTTTGATCACATTCTGTTCAAGTGCCTTGCCAAAACGGGCACTATTCATGGTTTCATTAATGATATCCTGACTGGCTTTATAAAGTTCTTTGACTTTTGCTTTCTCGATTTTAAGATATTCGATTCTACGCTCAGGATTTTCAAATTCTTTTTTCCCTGCTTCTGCTGAATGGATTTTTTCCTTTTCAGACCGCGTATCGATCAGACTAATCGTCATATTGACAGGAATACTCTTTAAGCCTTCATCCTGTAATCTGATGATCTGCTCACGTGAAGTGAAGTAAAATCCTTTTTGAAAAAGAGGTATGCCTCTGACATTACTGACGTCAGCTGCCAGACACATACCTAATTTAACATCTTTAAGCAGAACTTCTTTTATATCCATTTTTTAGAAATACTTTGCTGCCAGATCTGCTAATTCTGAGCGTTCCCCTTTTTCAAGGGTTACATGACCTACTAAGCGTTCTGTTTTCATCTTTTCTGCAGCCATGGATAAGCCATTACTTTCAGAATCCAGATAAGGAATATCAATCTGATAAGGATCACCTGTTAAAACGATTTTGGTATCTTTACCGGCACGGGTAATGATGGTCTTCATTTCATGAGGGGTCAGATTTTGTGCCTCATCTATAATGATATATTGTTTTGGTAAACTTCTGCCTCGAATATAGGTCAAAGGTTCCAGTTCAATAAAACCAAAATCCAGATAATCTTGCAATTGAGGTGTTTTTTTACCGAAAATCTTACCGTTATTTGCATTTTTATTCTCTGTATGCTGATTGACTAAAATCTCCATATTGTCATAAATTGGCTGCATCCAGGGATTAAATTTATCAGCCTTGGAACCTGGTAAAAAACCAATATCTTTGCCTAACGGAGAAATCGGTCTGGAAATCACCAGACGGCTGTAACGTTGCGTATCGCTTTCAACCACCTGATTCAAACCGGCTGCAATAGCAAGTAATGTTTTACCGGTACCTGCCTTGCCAATCAGAGACACCAGTTTGATATTTTCATCCAGCAAAAGATCAAAGGCAAACTGTTGTTCTTCATTCAAGGCTTGAATGCCAAATACATTCTTTGTTATATCAGGGTAAGAAGCCAATGGAAAGATGATGTTACCATTATCACTGCAATTATACCTGCCTAACAAATAAGGCTGTGCTAAATCTTCTTTATTAAATAGTCTGATAAACTGATTAGGGTATAGATTCTCTGAGTTAAATGCCAGATACTGACTCTTCTTGAATTGATTATATTCTTTATCCGAAACCTGTAATTCACAGACGCCGGTATATAATTCTTCAAATTTAACTGTTTCATTCTCATAGTTTTCTGCAAAGATACCCACTGCATTGGCTTTGATACGAACATTGGCATCCTTGGAGATTAACACCACTTTCTGATTCGGGAATCTGTCTCTGAAATGAATGGCAGTACCAATGATCAGATTGTCATTTTCATTTTTAAAATAATACTGACTCATTGTTTCCTGGATTTTATGACTCATTTCAACCACTAAAAAACCATATTTTTCATCTTCAGGTAATTGTTTATCTTCACGGACATTGATGGGAATACCATCTTTTAGCGAGCCATCCATTCTGATTTTATCCAGATGACGACCAATTTGTCTGGCATTACGCCCCTTTTCATCCAATCCTTTTTTAAAATTATCTATCTCTTCAATCACTACGATTGGAATCACAACGACATTATTCTCAAAATTAAACAATGATTCCGGATTATGTATCAGCACATTGGTATCAAGCACATAAATCTTTCTGTTTCCGATATTTTCAGCATTAAGAACAGGACTGTCTGTTTTTTGTTTCTTCTTCATCCTTTACTCCTTATCCACTACTATCATCTATTATTGTATATTATACAGATTCTGATAATTTTGTCAATCAAATTTATAATTTTTTATAAAGCTTTATGATTTTTGAGAACTCTGAGTTAGAAATGAAAAAATTTTTAGACACTGATTACGCTGATTATATGGTTTTGCAACTAATTTAGTTCATTTTTTCTGAATCTTACTCACATTTTTAATAGTCAGTCAAAATCTTTATTCATCAGTCTGTTAAGTAATCAAAAAAGAGTTATGCACAGCTTATGCACATTACTTATGCGCTAATATGATCAGTCCGTCTTGCTGATATTCCTGTGTCTGTAAAGACTCCCCAATAATATGAAAACCAGAATTTTTGATTTCATTGATAATATCATCCGGATAACCAAAATAACGAACTGCGGTACCATCTGTTAATAAAGAACATCGTGTTTTTTCGTCATAATGATGTTGAATCTCAGAAGGTGGATCGCCACACATTGTGGAAATATAAAATAACCCATCTTTCTTTAAGACTCTACTGGCAGTATTTAAAAATGAAGCCCTGTCCTCTCCGATAATGCAATGGAAACAGTTGCCGTCAATGACCAGATCAAAAAACTCATCAGAAAAATCTTCTAAAGACAACACATCGCCTACAAAAAAGTGACACAGATTTTTTTTATCATTGAACTTTGCCATTTCAATCGCTGTCTCTGAAATATCGACACCAAAACAGTCATTAACATCATTTTTTACTGAAAGCAGGATGTTGCCAGCTCCACATCCTAATTCAAGTATTTTGCCATTTAAGCTGTCTGTAAAATGATACTGATCAAGTATCTGCTTAAGATTTTGTAGATAATCACGTAAATCTTCCTCTAATGACCAACTGTTTTGACCCTTTTCTTTTAATCGTTTATAAACAGTATCGTGGGAATGGTAATTTGTCTTCATTCTAACCTCCGTCAGATTAGCTCACTACAAGCAAGATGCATGTAGTACAGAAACATCCTGATTATTTTAAAACGACCAAGATGGTCATGATTCACTTAAAATAAAATAAAGCGAATTTCTGTCAATACCAAAATCAAAACAGCTTTCATACTGCTTTCTCTCCCCTTTGATGATTACTCTGTTCTCCAAGAAAGGAAGAGGAATGGAAGAAGAATCAAGGACGAACAGACTGTCTAATGAAGTTGTTTGTAGTATCTCGTATGCTGAGAACTTGTACTACGAGTAACTTAGCATATAATTTGCTTATCTTCCGCATGATTATCAATATTACTTTGAGGATTTACCTTTTTTGATTTTCTTTAAGACTTTAAATCCTTAAGATCAGCATAATCCGTATCAAATATTCTTTTTCGTTCAAATTCAAAGCACTCAGCATTTTCCAAAAAATCGTTTGACAAAAAAATGTTTTGAAATTTTCATGACTGAAAGTGTGTAAAAATTAATTAAGGAGATATAAATGAAAAACGGAATTCATCCTAAATACGAAAAAATAACCGTAAAATGTGCTTGCGGAAATACATTTGAAACTGCTTCTACTAAAGGAAAAATGGATGTGGAAATTTGCTCAGAATGCCACCCATTCTATACTGGTAAACAAAAATTACTGGATACAGCCGGAAGAGTTGAAAAATTCAATAAAAAATACAACCGCACCAGCGAAAATTAGAAATTTATTGCATCATACGTTATTGATTGAAAAATCGTATGGTGCAATTTTTCTATTTAAAGGATAAAATGATGGAAAAGAAACAAATTCAGGTAGGTGGCCAAGCTGTTATTGAAGGTGTCATGATGAGAGGTCCTGCATATTGTGCCACAGCTGTCAGAAGAAAAAGCGGACAAATTGAAGTCTTAAAAGAGGCTTTTACAACACGAACCAAATCTCATCCCCTATTTAAACAACCGATTATCAGAGGATTTGTTTCTCTGATCGAAATGATGATTATCGGTATCGGTACGCTCAATTTTTCAGCTCAGAGAGCTGAGCTTGATCTTGATGAAGCAGACAAAACAAATACTGAAAAAAATCCACTAATGGTAAAATTAGGAGAATATTTAACCATCATTGCTTCTTTAGCACTGGCATTTGGTTTATTCGGCTATCTCCCCTATCAAATATCAAGCTGGATCAATCTGGCAAAAGATAACTGGCTGTTTAACATTTTTGCTGGGTCAATCCGTATCGTTTTCTTTGTACTCTACGTTTGGATTATCAGCAAATTCAAAGATATTCACAGAGTATTTGAATATCACGGTGCAGAACATAAAAGTGTTCATGCTTATGACAAAGAACCAGATTTGAATGTAAATGATGTAAAAAAATATACAACGATCCACCCACGTTGTGGAACCAGTTTTATGTTTTTTGTATTACTGATATCTATATTGATATTCTCTATTGTGGACAGTTTGGTCAGTCGTTTTATCGGTGTTCCGCAACTATTTGTCAGACTCGGCTATCATTTACTACTTTTACCTCTGATTTCAGGCATTTCGTATGAAGTCCTCAAAATGAGTGAGAAAAAATTAAATCATCCATTAGTAAAACTAATGACTGTTCCTGGTATGGCTTTACAGAAAATAACCACTCAGGAACCAGACGAGCAACAACTTGAAGTAGCAATCGTTGCGCTCAAAGCAGCATTAGAACTTGATCTTGATCAACATGATAACATCCGTTTCGTAGATAAAAACACAAAAGACTAGATATAAACATTTCAACAGGCAGAGACTCGATTTCTGCCTGTTTTTTACATAAAAAGGAGTCGATGGTTTATGATACCAGTAGAAAGAATGACAGCTTTACAAGCTGAATATGAAGAATTAAAAGAAAAAGTTTCAGACCCCTCCCTCATGTCTGACCAGCGTGCATTTAAAAAACTATCCCGCCGGTTTAATGACCTTAATGCAATTATTGAAACTTATAATAAACTCAAAGCAATTGAACAGGAAATCCTTGAAACAAAGGAAATGTTAAAAACTGAAAAAGATCAGGATATGCTTGAGATGGCTAAAGAAGAATTAGCTATTAAAGATCAGGAGTTAGAATCAGTTACTGAAGAATTAAAAGAATTACTCGCACCTAAAGACCCAAACGATGAAAAAAATGCCATTGTGGAAATCAGAGCCGGAACCGGTGGTGAAGAAGCAGCTCTCTTTGTAGCAGACCTATATCGAATGTACACACGCTTTTCTGAATTAAAAAAATGGAAACAGGCTGTCATTTCATCAAACCCGACAGGTATGGGCGGATTCAGAGAAATTATTTTCTCATTAACCGGAGACAATGTATTTGGAACTATGCGTTTTGAAAGTGGTGTACATCGTGTTCAAAGAATACCTGATACTGAAGCCAGTGGCAGAATTCATACATCTGCAATTTCTGTGGCTGTTTTACCTGAAGCTGAAGATATTGACGTCCAGATTGAAGAAAAAGATCTGAGAGTGGACGTTTACCGTTCTTCAGGCAATGGCGGTCAAAGTGTCAATACAACTGACTCAGCTGTTAGAATTACCCACGTTCCCACAGGTCTGGTAGTAACATGTCAGGATGAAAAATCACAGATCAAAAATAAAGCCAAAGCGATGACCATTCTGAAATCCAGATTATTGGATGCAGAAATATCCAAACAGGAAGCAGAAATATCACAAAGCAGAAAATCTCAGGTCGGTACCGGTGACAGAAGTGCTAAGATCAGAACATACAATTTCCCACAGTCAAGAGTAACAGATCACAGAATTAACTTGACATCTTATCGATTAAATGGTATTTTGGACGGAGAATTAGATGAGTTTATCGAAGCATTAAAATTAGCATATAAAAATGAAAGACTTACTCAAAGCTAATCATCATAATACAGATTAAGGGATAAAAAATGTTTTTCACATTTCTGATCATTGTTTTCTTTTTCATGTTGTCATTTTTCTTTAGTGGTATTGAGACTGGATTTGTTTCTCTCGATCGTTTTAAACTCGAACAAGATTCAAAAAATGATAACCGTAAAAAAACAATACTTGGTTTTTTACAAAAATCAGACAGAATATTCGGCACAATCCTAATAGGCAATAATATATCTAATGTCATTATTGCCTCTTTAACAACTGTTTTGTTTAAAGATTTAGGATTTATTGATACCAACACAGGAACAATCATCATCACCATTCTTGTATTAATCTTTGGGGAATTGTTGCCAAAAACTCTTTTTAGAGATTACTCAGAAAAACTGGTTTATTTCTGTTTCCCACTTTTTAATATGATTTATCTGTTGTTAAAACCGCTGGTTTTTGTTGTTTCTGTCTTTAATGATTTTCTCAAACGTGTTTTTAAAATTACTGAATATGATTCTTATCATTTCTTTACGAAAGATGATGTGGCTTTCATTCTCTCAGAAACAACTGATAATGAAAACAAAGTAGAACAACCACAAAAAGAAATGCTGGAAGATGCACTTGAGTTTAATCAGTTAAAAGCCAGAAATGTAATGATTCCGCGTACAGATGTAGTAGCCATTGCAGATACCATGTTAATAGATGAAATTCTCGAAATGGCAAGAAAAGAAGGATATACCAGATACCCTGTATATCACAATAGCCTGGATGAAATTACAGGGGTTTTGATTATTTATGACATAATCTCAAAAATGAGCAATAAAGAATTAACAGCGAAAGACTTGCAGCGTGAAGTCTTCTTTGCACCTGAAATGATGGATGTGGACAACCTGCTTAAAGAAATGCAAAGTAAGAAAAAAAGTATGGCTGTCATTGTGGACTCATACGGTGGTACTTCCGGCATTGTTACGATTGAGGATATCATCGAAGAGTTGGTAGGGGAAATTGAAGATGAATACGACGAAGAAGACCGAGATATAGAAATAATCAATCATAATACAATCATGGTTAAAGCAGATGTCGATGTGGATACCCTCAATGATGAGTTTGATTTTGATATCCCAAAAGGCGATTATGAATCTATTGCCGGGTTTATTATTGATAAACTAGAACGCATTCCTGCACAGGGGCACACAATTGTTGAACCTGAATTCAAGCTGGAAGTGGTACAGGTCACTAATAGAAAAATAGAAAAAATAAAGATTGTAAAACTCAGTCCAGATACAAATTTCACCAAAAAGAAGAGTTAGTAAACAGAAATCAGGAGATGATGGATTTATTTGATCAAATCAAAGAAAGAATCAATTTTCTAAAAGCTGAAATAAGGCGTCATAACCAACTCTATTATCAAAAAGCAAATCCAGAAATTAGTGATTTTGAGTATGACCAGTTGGTAAAAGAACTGGAATCACTGGAAATCCAGTACCCTGAATATAAAACTGAAGACTCCCCATCTCAACAATTTGGATCAGACCTCACAGACACTCAAAAAAGTATTCCTCATAAACAGAGAATGTATAGTCTCGATAATGCTTATTCTCTTGAAGAAGTTCATAACTTTATTTATAAGATCATAAATGATCTACAAATTCCATTCCCTGATTTTTGCTGCGAACAAAAGATTGACGGTTTATCAGTAAACCTCTTTTATCATCAGGGTTCACTTCAATATGCCACAACCCGTGGTGACGGTTTTGTTGGTGAAGTCGTAACAGAAAACATTAAAACAATTTCAGAAATTCCTTTAAACATCCCTTTTAAAGGCGATATTGAAATTCGTGGAGAAGTGTATCTGCCAGTCAGTGAGTTTGAAAGAATCAACGAAGAAAGACAGTTAGAAGGACTCAAACTGTTTGCCAATCCACGTAATGCTGCAGCAGGTTCTTTAAAATTAAAATCTTCAGAAGAAGTCAGAAAACGTCATTTGAAAGCATTTTTATATTCTTTTGGTTTCAGTAATCCAACAATTGCCAAATCACAGGCAGAGATATTATCTTTACTTAAAGAATGGAATTTTCCTGTTAATCCATACTTCAAGAAGATTAACTCAATCCAACAACTCGATGACTTTTGTAACTATTGGGATACTGAACGTTTTAAACTGGAATATGATACAGATGGTATCGTCATAAAAACAGATTCAACAGACCTGCAACAAGAACTATCTTACACAGCAAAAAGTCCTAAATGGGCAATCGCCTATAAATTTAAAGCAGAAGAAAAAATTACTGAGTTAATTGATGTGACCTTTCAGGTTGGCAGAACAGGTGCTGTTACGCCTGTCGCGATTCTAAAACCTATCTTTATTGCAGGCTCCCAGGTATCACGTGCAACACTTCATAATATTGAAGAAATTGAAAGACTTGATCTTAGAATAGGAGATAAAGTCAGAATTATTAAATCTGGCGAGATTATTCCAAAAGTCTTAGGCGTTATTGAAGAAAACCGCCCAGAAGTACATCTAAAAGTAAAATTTCCTGAGACTTGCCCTGTATGCCAGCAAAAACTGGAAAAGGATGAAGAAGGTGTCATCACCTACTGTATTAACAGTAACTGCCCTGCCCAATTACAGAGAAGACTGGAACATTTTACATCCAGAGAAGCAATGGATATAGAGGGACTCGGACCTGCTAATATCAAGCTTTTCTTAGAGAATAATATCCTTTCTGGTATCGAAAGCATTTATCAGATGGATTATGAAAAAATTATCAGTCTTGACAGACAAGGAGAAAAGTCAACTGAAAACCTCAAACAGGCAATAGAACAGTCCAAGACTCAAGCTTTTCACCGACTACTCTTTGCGCTTGGCATTCGTTTTATTGGTGCCAAAACAGCAAAAATACTCAGTAAACATTTCCCTGAAATAGATTTGTTAATCAATGCTTCTTTTGAGACTCTGATAAAAATACCTGAAATAGGCGATAAAATTGCCCTTTCGATCGTAGAATTCTTTAGTCATGAAGATAATATTCAACTTATCAGAAATCTTCAAAATATAGGACTGAACTTCAAAAACGAAGAAGAAATCAAACAAAACACAGCTATAACCAACAAAAAGTTTCTGGTTACCGGTACGCTTATTCACTATACACGAAATGAAATACACCAGCTAATCGAACAAAACGGAGGGATCTTGATTTCTTCAGTCAGTAAAAATCTGGATTACCTGATTACTGGAGAATCAGCTGGTTCTAAATTGAATAAAGCTAAAAAAATACCGTCCATTCAAATCATCAGTGAAACAGATTTTCTGGCTCTGATTGGAATGAATAAAGAGGAATAAATGAAAATACTGGAAAGATATTTCTTTTGGGAAAGCATAAAACCATTTTTAGTTTCACTCATTGTTATCACATTCGTCATGATGCTGGACAGATTAATAGATCTGCTCAACATTATCATTGAAAAACAATTAGATATTCTAACTATCATCAGCCTGTTTTCTCTCAGCTTACCCTTTATTATGGCACTTTCAGTACCATTAGCAGTTTTAACGTCATCGATCATGACCTTCGGGCGTATGTCTGTTGATCAGGAACTGACTGCAGCCAAAGCCTGTGGAGTAAACGTACATAAAAAGCTGATACATCTCTACGTTCTGGCACTCCTTTTGGCAGGGGGAATGGCTTATTTTAATGATTTTATACTCCCCGAAACAAACCATACATTAAAAAATCTAATGATAAAAGTTACCTATCGAAAACCGATCAATGCAATTAAGCCAGGTACATTTACTGTTTTGGATAATATTTCTATATACGCCAGAGAAGCAATCGGAAATGAGCTAAGAGGAATCATTATTTACAATCGGGAAAATTCAAGTTTTCCTACCACAATCACAGCAAAAAGCGGTACCATTAAGATTGAAAATAATGCCAGCCAGGTAAGAGTTGATTTGTACAATGGAGAAATGCACGAAAAAGACCCTAAAGATCAAAATAAGTATCAGGTCAGGTATTTTAAAAAATATTCAATGGTAAGGTCTGATCTGGGTTTTGAAATGGACAACAGCCCAACAGCTTATCGAGGTGACAGGGAAATGACATCTCAGCAAGTCAGAGAAATGATTGCTGACCGTATGAAAGACGCAGAAAGACTGGATAAAGAACTCAAACCTTTACGTGAAAACTTGCAAAAACTCCCCAAAAATCTGGAAGATAAAGATATCTATATGGAACATAAAAAAATTACGAACATGCTTAACCTCAAACAGGCTGAAAAAGATGAAGTCGAAAAGACAATTCGTATGTATCAGGTTGAAATCCAAAAGAAATATGCTCTTGCCTTTGCCTGTTTCATATTCTTTATGATTGGTGCACCTATCGGTATGATGACAAAATCCAGTGGTATTGGAATGGCATTTTCTGTTTCAGCCATTATCTTCTTGATTTTTTATGTAATGATAGTCGGAGGAGAGCAATTGGGTGACAAAGGCATTTTATCTCCCATATTTTCTATGTGGTTGCCTAACATTATATTTTTTATCATTGGTCTGATTGTAACTTATACCAGCTACAAAGAAAAACATTTGATTGATCTTGACAGACTTAACCATAAACTCAAAAAAATAACCAGCCGGTTTTCTTAAAGGAGGAAAGACTCAGGTCTTTAAATCATTATGAGATTATTAGATAAATATATCCTCAGACAATACTTAGGCACATTTTTTGTTATTCTCATCTCATTCATGGCTTTATTTTTAGTCATTGATATATTCGACCGTTTACCCCGCCTTCTAAAATATGAGAATGATTACTGGTTACTTGCCCAGTATTTTCTGCTAAGAATTCCTTATCTGGTTGTGTTGGTAAGTCCAGTCATCGTATTACTCTCAGGTCTTTTCTTAATGAGTACCTTGTCTAAATATCATGAATCAATTGCTATCAGAGCAGCTGGTATCAGTATTATTAGAATGGTGAGTCCTATTCTGATCATTGGTTTACTCATGAGTATTTGTATTGGGCTCTTTGGAGAATATATACTTCCCATTACCGAAGCACACCGTAATGAGATTTATACAGTTGATATCAAAAAGCAGCAGCTTGAAGACGTAAAACTCAGATCTAACATCTATTACTCTGGGGCAAATGACTACTTATACTATATCGGATTCTTTGATGGATACCAAAATCTAATGCGTACCATTGATATTACTCAGTTTGATGGAAAAAGTGGCAGTATCAGTCGTAAAATAACAGCTAATGATGCTATATGGAATGGGGAAACCTGGATTTTCATGAAATGCTATGACCGTGAGTTTAAAAACAATAAAATGATTAAGTATGTTTTTTCAGAACGGGCAAACATCCCCGAGATTAAAGCAACTCCTAATGACTTTATAAAAACAGCAAAATCTAATTTGGCTATGAATTATTTCGAATTAAAAGAATATATTGGGAGTCTTAAAAAAATCGGAGAAAAGTATCATAGTGAATTGGTTGATCTGTACACAAAGTTAAGCTACCCTTTAGCTAATTTTATCATCATTTTATTTTGTGTTCCGCTTGCATCCACTTCTGTCAGAAGTAAAGGTCGCGGAATCATTTTCCTTATCGGTCTGATTATTTGTTTTATTTACCTCACAACACTCAGAATATGCCAAAGTCTTGGCTATAATGAAGTGATTGATCCTATATGGGCAGCCTGGTTACCTAACCTCATTTTTGGATTATTAGGAATTTTTTCTTTGATTAAATCAGAAATATAGTATATTCTCTTTATCAGCTTATTCTTAAGGAGATAATTATGCGTAAAATATTTCTAATAATGCTTCTGTTTTCAATCTCTCTGATATATGCAGAATCTACAAAAAAAGTAGGCATATGCATCATTAAAGATTTGAAAACATTTCACAAAAATACCGTTATTGACTCATTAAAAAGCAGATTTCCGCTTGTGACCTTTACTGAAATTCCTTCTAAATCTCTGCTTAAAACTAAAAACAAAGACTTCGATGCATTGATTATCATGGACAGACTGGAAGCATGGACTTTTTTCAATAGAACACTTAAAAAACTCTCACGAAAACTCGATGCTACCAAAACAATTTACTTCATTACGGCAGGTGACCCTGAATGGCAATGGAAAAAACAGGGTGTTATCACTGTAACGTCTGCCTCAAAGAAAGAACAAGTTTCTCAGGTTGTTGACAAACTGAGCAATGAACTAAGACAAATTCTGTCGAATAAGTAAAACAGTGTAACGCAAGCTACCAGCTTGTGAATGTAACGCAGCTACCAGCTTGTGAATGTAACGCAAGCTACCAGCTTGTGACTAAAAAAAATCAAACAAGGTTGCTTACCCTGCAACTGCTTGCAACCTACCACCCCGTCACTTCGTACTACCCCTCCCAAGAGGGGAATTATCGGAGTGCGAGTTAAGAGCCGAAAGGTTTAACGTGTTTTTAACTCAAGGCCCGCTAAAGTGGTTCTTAAGTCAAATCCGCTGACTACCAAAGAATGGCAGGTATAGTAAAAGGAGATCTTATGTTAGAAAAGTTTAAAACGATACCCATCAGTAAAGATGTGTATGGTTTGTTATTTATGGTAATTTTTGTAGGTCTCGGTGAAAAAATGGCTGAGCGCTTTCTCCCAATTTATTTGTTAAGTCTTGGTGCTTCTGCTTTAATTCCAGGTTTTCTTAATGGTCTAGATAATTTTCTCTCAGCTGTTTATTCTATTCCTGGAGGATGGCTGACATCTAAGTTCGGTTATAAAAAATCCTTGCTTTTCTTCAATATTTTTACCCTGATAGGCTATTTGATCGTTATTTTTATACCCAACTGGAAAGCCGTCATAGTCGGTTCTTTCTTCTTTTTATCTTGGACAGCACTTTCTCTTCCAGCTGTCATGGATTTACTCAATAGTGAAATGCCTGAGAATAAAAGGGTATTTGGGGTTTCTCTTCATTCACTGGTCAGACGTATCCCGATGGCTTTAGGTCCTGTGATGGGTGGCATTCTAATTGACGCCTACGGAGAAAGAACGGGTGTTCGTTTATCCTTTTTAATTGCTTTTGCCTTAGGTGTTATCTCCATATTTATACAACAAATCATGATTAAAGATCAGGTCGTAAAAAATGAAAGTCTTCATCTGAAAAAAATGTTCTCAATGATGCCAAAAAGTCTGACTTATTTGTTAGGGTCAGATATTCTCATTCGCTTTTGTGAACAGATACCTTATGCTTATATTGCCATCTGGGCTATGAAAAGTATTTCAGGAGCTCAAATTTCTGCAACCCAGTTTGGCGTATTAACAGCCATTGAGATGGTTGTTGCTTTACTAATCTATATACCGGTGGCACTATTTGCTGATAAAGGAAGCAAGAAGCCCTTTGTATTAATCACATTTGGATTTTTTACTGCCTTTCCAATGCTTATGTTAATTGGTAAAAGCTTCTGGATGCTGATTCTGGCTTTTATCATCAGAGGATTAAAAGAGTTTGGTGAACCTACCCGTAAAGCATTGATTATGGAACTGGCTCCGGAAGGTTATAAAGCAGCTACTTTTGGTGCTTACTATTTTGCGAGAGATGTGGTTGTTTCACTTTCTGCATTTTTAGGGGCTTACCTATGGATTTTAAAACCAGAGTATAATTTAATTGCATCCTTTATCTTTGGTTTACTGGGTATGTTGGTTTTAGCATTTACTAAGTTTGAGGATAAAAGATGACACAATTTCAAAGAACAGCTCTTCTCATTGGAGAAAAAGGCATCAAAAAACTACAACAAAGCCGTGTGGCAGTCATTGGATTAGGCGGAGTCGGTTCTTATGCCGTAGAAGCCTTAGTCAGAGCCGGTGTCGGTTCTTTTCTGATTATCGACTTTGATCGGGTGAATGAAAGTAATATCAATCGTCAGTTGATAGCACTTCATTCTACTATCGGTCAGTTAAAAACAGATGTTATTAAACAAAGGATGTTGGATATCAATCCTCAGGTTGAAATTAAAGTACTCAGTGAATTCTTTGCCAAAGAAAACCGATTAGATTATTTAAATAGTGTAGATTTCATATTGGATGCCATTGACAGTATCGGACCTAAAATGGGTATGATTAAAGACCTGACAGAGCTTGATATCCCTTTTATCTCGGTATTAGGTGCTGGTAATCGTCTGGATCCTTCAAAGATAGAAATCACTTCTATCTGGAAAACAGAACAATGCCCGCTTGCCAAGCGTCTGAAAAAGCTACTCCGACGCTATGGAGTCACGAAAAGCTTTCCGGTTGTTTTCTCCAGCGAAAAGCCTTTAGAAATAGACCTTATTGAGACTGTTATTCAAAATGATATTCGGCCTGATTCCATCCCCAAAACAACGGTTGGTTCAATCGCTTATATGCCTGCGATTATGGGAATGATGGCTGCTTCCTGGCTTATCAGAAGAATCGTTTATGGAGAAGATTTTTCTTAAATCTGTTTTTGATTTCTAATCTGAATCAGTTGAGCTACTATACTGACAGCAATCTCCATCGGTTCATGTGAGCCTATCGGAATACCAATAGGAGCAGTTACTTTATCTAACTGGATTTGAGAAATTCCATGTTCGAGCAAATGATTAAATGTAATATGTACTTTCTGTTTGCTACCTAACATGCCAATAAAGCAAAGTTCTTCATGAATCAGTTGTTTTAAAACGACCTCATCATTTCGATGTCCATGTGTCATGATAATATAATAAGCATTCTTATCCGCTGGAATACAACTAAATACCTCTTTAAAATCAATCACTTTCGTTTCAAAGGCAAAGGGATGTTTGTCTTTACTTGCCCATTCTGACCGATCATCACAAACCGTTACCAGAAAACCGCACTTTGAGGCCAGCTCACTGAGTGCCATGGCACAATGACCACCACCAAATAGATACAGTCTTTGCCCTTCTATCAAAGGTTCAACTAAAAAGCTCACATTTCCTCCGCAAATCATGCCTACCTGATTTTCAAATTCTTCATTTAGTTCATAGTTCCAGACACAGGCTGAGCAAGGTTTTTCTACTTTTATTCTCTCGATAATCCAATGTTCCAGCAAACCGCCACCTACAGTTCCCTTGATCTCCCCCATGACATTTACCAGCATCTTCATCCCTGTTTTACCTGGTATTGAGCCTGTATTTTCAGTTATCGTTACTATCCATAATTGCTCTTTATTCACTATCGCCCTGCTGATTTCCTCATATATCTTCACTCTTCCTCTTTCTTTTAGATACTGTTTTCTTTTTAAGACACTGATTATGCTGATTATCACGGATTTTTATCTTATTAGACGCTGATTTCTAGGATTATGACTGATTAAACCTTTAAAACTATCTTTTCTCCGTTTTATCCGCAATATCAGGGTCTAAAAAAGCTTTATTGCCAATAATCTTATCTGTTAAAATCTGCGATATCTGTGTCTAATAATCACTTCCTGTCAAATATTCGTCTTTTGAACTCGACTCTTTCTCCGAAGTTTACAAGCAATCCAATCTTAATTCCTGTTGCTCTCAGATAATTGACTAACTGTGTCTCATGGATGGGCAGTATCTTTGAAACAGACTTGATCTCAATTATTACCTTGTCTTCTACGATTATGTCAGGTTTATATTCACCAATCATGTGACCTTTGTAAAACACTTCCACTAATTTCTGATTCTCAGCTCTTAAGCCCATTTCTGCTAATTCATACATCATTGCTTTCTCATAAAGATGCTCTAAAAAACCATAACCAAGACTATTATGAACCGTATAAAAACACTGAATAATCTTATCTGTCAGCTCTTCATACATCAGCCCCATCGTTCCTCCTATTCTTTTTTTTTGACACTGATTATAATTTTCAGACGCTGATTTCACGGATTATGACTGATAAAACCTTTAAAACTATCTTTTCTCCGTTTTATCCGCGTTATCCGTGTCTTATAAAGCAAATTATCCGTTTTAATCAGCGGTATCCGTGTCAAAAACACAAATCGGCCACAGTATTTATATTTCTAAGTACACCAGCATCTTCCACTTCCACTCTGTGAACATATACATCAGAGCCAGAGATAATTTCTCTCAGCGTCTGTTCTTGAGAAGCCAATCTGATCTTCTCAGCGAGTATATAAGGTATAATCAATGGATGCCCTCCCTGCCCCCTGAAGACAGGCTTTACAATTGTATCCGGAAATTTCTCATTTATTTCTGCTAACTTTTGGTAAGTCTGCATCATAACAAAGGGAAAGTCTATCGGTATCAAGCAATAGTTTTCAGCCTGATATTCAGTAAGTGCTGTTTTTATTGAACTAATCATTCCACGTTCTGGAAAAGGATTGATGACCCATTTGCTTATCTGATGATAATTTACACATAACTTAGCATAATAATCAGCCTGTATAACAACTGCCGGAGACTGATAATGAACAGTCAACGCCTCCAGTATCCATGAGAAAAAAGTCTTACCCTGAAACTCATAGAAAACTTTTGGCATACCCAAGCGGTAACCAGTTCCAGCAGCCAGAATAACAGGTAAAATAGGCATATAACTGATTTATAACGTCTTTATTTATATAATCGCTTTATAACTAAACTTCATTTCTAAATCAGGCAAAAGTCCTTTTTCGATAGCTGATTTAACGGTTTTGATATCACTGTCTCTGAGTGATTCAATGTTCATGTCAAAGAGTGAAATGCCAGAATGCTTTTCATAGGCATACATCAGCTTGATAAACATGGAATAGCAAGCTGTTCCTAATTTTGTCTGATCAGCCATTGAATACTTTTGACTATAATCCTTTAAATCCACTTTATAACCGTCACTCACCTTAGCCCATAGACTTTTTACTACTGACATTTTGTTTCCAAATGTGACTTGTTTATCTGTCGTCTTTGGTTTTGTGTAATTCTTTGCAATACAGATAGTTCCGTTGTTATGAGCAGCATACACAATGCCTTCTTCTTTGTCTTTACCACTATAGGAATCAATGTTCTTTTTAAATTTTACTTTCATTTTGCACCTCTTTTTTTTCTATATAATCGGTTTTATTGTATGAGTCAATCTTATTTTTTAATATTTTTACGGTGCCCTGCTTAGACAATACGCCTTTTTTATAATACTTATAGTTTGAATTACTATATCTGAAAAACGTGATATCTGTTTGGCATCAGTTTTTCTAAATAAGCCATTCAGAATATTATCATTTTGCAAACAATAATTTAAACGATAAGCACCAGGCACAAATTTAAGCAGTTTTAACTGAATCAAATCATACAGACTTTTGTCCTTTAACAAGCCTTCAATGATTTTTATCAAACTTTCAGAATCCCTGTCAGAAAGCTGAAACCGCCTGATCAAAGCATGTACCAACATCAACATGATGCTGTATGAAGAGATTCCCCGTTTTCTCAATCCAGGATATGTGCGCTTATATAAAGTCGCATATAAAGAGATATCTTTCTTAAAAGCAGACAAAGTATTCACCCAAACAACCTTACAAACTGCATTAATCCGACTGATAAGGATATTTTGTTTCTGTATCTGATGGGGTTTATAATGATTTCTCATCACACAAATTTGGCCATTCTGATACCAGGCAAGCCTTATATCCCCTATATTTTTAGGGTAATCTTGTTGATGATGACTAAAATATACCTTCATCACTTCTCCTCTTCATTTATATATTATAATGATCTTTTTAAATAAAGCAAACATTTTTTATTCTTTTCTCTTATTAATCCTGTAGAAAACATGATAATCTACTTTTGCTTACAAGAATAAATATTGCAATAACAGGTTTTATGCTTGACAGTTACATTAGGTCATATAAGTAGAGAAAGAAATGCAAAAGAATGAGGGAAGAATGAAAATCAATATACTCTGTGAAAATCACATTGGTCATCATTTACCAAAAAGTTGCACAGCTGAATGGGGTCTTTCACTGTTAATTCAGCATAATGGATTGAATATTTTATTTGATACAGGTCATACCGGCGCTTTTGTTCACAATGCACAGGCAATGAATCTTGATATTGAATCTCTTGACTATATTGTGATTTCTCATTATCATTGGGATCACTTAAATGGTCTGTTCAAACACCCGTTTAAATCAAAAATCAAGCTAATTATTCACCCCGATATACTCACCAATATTTCTGAACAGGAAGTGCTGTATCTTCAGAATCATTTTGAAATCATTCTTTCAGATTCACCATACCAGATCAGTAAAGAAATAATATTCTTAGGAGAAATTCCAAGACTTACCCATTTTGAAAAAGGGGTGTACAAAGATAATCCGATGAAAGATGACACAGCTTTGGCAATAAAAACTGAAAAGGGGCTTGTTGTCATCAGTGGCTGTTCGCATTCAGGGATATGTAATATCTGTGAATATGCTCATTCATTAACTTCTCTTCCCTTATATGCGGTTATTGGCGGATTTCATTTAAGCGAATACGATACACAGGCTCTTGAAGGGACAATATTATATTTTAAAGAAAAGAAGCCCCATCTGCTTTATCCGATGCACTGTGTTGATTTTTACACACTTGTTCGCTTTTATAATGAATTTCAAATCAACAAACCAGGCACGGGAGATTACATTGAAATTTAAGTGTATGATAAAGGTATATTCAGAGTATATTTAAATTAATTATACCCTCCATAATTAATCTGCGTCAAAGCACATTAAATAACTCATAATTTAAGGTAATTATATGATGAAGTGGATATTTCTTACTAAGTGGATCTTCTCTGCCGAAATTTCGGATCAATACTTGTCGCTAAAGGTGCGGTAGGAAAGTTTACTCTTATTCTATATTTTTTATGACTCATTATCAAAAGCAGCAAACCATTCCACTTTTACTTCTTTTTTATCAAAGACAGCCACGACATTGATGATATTCGAAATCCCAAGGGCAAGCAGTTCACTGGCATATTGTTTCTCGATGATTTGTGTTTTGGCATCTTGTAAAGCCAGTGTAAAATCTTCATCTGCAAAATGATTCACTTTTTTAAACTCAAAGATTATGGCTCTCTGGCTTTTATCCATTGGTATCATCATGATATCATATCGGCCAAAGACTGATTCTCTATTGCTTTTTATGGTATAACTGTTTTTTAATGAAATGATCATTCCTAATACAAAGGCATGATAATATTTTTCTGATTCTTTACCACTGACATCAAAATAGCTAAATGAGTTTTGGCAAAACTGAATAAAATTATATTTAAATAGATTCAAATCCCCTTTTGTCAGATAATCTAAAATACTCTCTAATTTAACATCATTTTGTGTTTTATTAAACCAGGATTTTATCACTTCATATTCAAATAAATATTGAACTTCTTTATTCGGTATAGACAATTCAGCCATCCAGTACAGGCCTTCTTGCTGAAGATTATCATATCGGAGATAGCCACTCATCAGCAGAAAATTCCATAAAGCATCATCACTCTGATCAACATCGGCATAAACAATATTGTCCTGAATGACACGGGATATAGAACCATTTTCAACTAAGATTTCCAAATCTTTTTTAACGCCCGATTTTGCTACCTGCAATAAATTTTTAATCATTTCATTCCCTGAAGTATTGACCCAGTAAGGAGATATCGTTTTTCTATTCAGAAAATTTAATATAGACCAGGGATTATATATCGCAAATCCATAGAAATTATAACCATCATACCATTCTTTTATTTCTGGTAATCTATCAGATAAATCATAATCCGTTAAACACTTTTCAACCTCTTTTTCTGTAAATCCAAACTTGTCAGAAGAATAACTTTGCAATATCGAACAGACATCCAGATTGTTCAGCCCTGAAAATATACTCTCTTTAGCTACTCGTAAAATACCAGTCATTACGGCTTTTTCTAAATTATTATTATCTTTGAGACAAGCACTGAGCAGGTTTCTGATAAATATGATTAACTTGTCATAGTACCCATATACATAAGCAGAATGAATTGGCATATCATATTCATCGATCAATATCACAGGATTTGCCTTGTGATATTCATGCAGATACATGCACAGATTTTTAAATGCAATCTCATAATCAGAATAATCAGCTGTTTCAAGCAGAATTTTTTCATAGTATCTCTTTTGAAAATAATTAAGTTTGTCCATCAGATACATATGTCTTTCAAATTCTTGTTTGATTATTTTTTTTATTGAGGAAAAACAATTTTCAAAATTATCAGATTTAACATCCTTAAAAGTGATAAAGATTACTGGATGCTTCCCCTGTTTCTGCATTATACTTTGTTCCTGACTAATCGCCAGATTTTCAAAGAGAAGAGCATTATCTTCACTGTTATCATAAAAATATCTCAGCATGGACAAATTCATGGTTTTACCAAAACGGCGGGGACGTGGATAAAGAATAATTTTGGATCCTTTAATCACTTCTTTAATTAACAAGGATTTATCCACAAAATAACAATTTTCATTTATTATTTCTTTAAAGTCGCTGATACCTATAGGAGTCTTTTTAGTTATTTTCATTATCACATCCTTCAAAATACACAATTAGTATTTCAATAAAAAATGTCAAGTATCATATTTGACTAATTCATTATCAAATACACACCATATCATCCATTTCTTTTTTCACATACTCCCACTCAATCTTTAAAGCCTTATATTTTTCGTTAATCATAGAATAGTCCACATTTGAAGTACTCATTATTTCTATTTCTTTTAAAATTTCAGTCATACCCTGACATCCCATGTTCAGACAAGCACCTTTAAACTGATGAGAAATTCTTCATATACCTTCATAATCCTTTTGATTGAACACATTGTCCAGCTCTTTCATCTTTTCAGGAAAATCAGCTAAAGCTAAAGTAATCATACTTAAGACAAAATCTTCATCATGAAAACGATCCATCAATGTTATTTTATTAAAATGATCCGATGAACTTTTATGATCCGGACGTGTTAAATACTTGTTAAGAATTGTTTTAATCTTTGTCGGTTCAACAGGTTTGGTCAAAAAATCATCCATGCCTGCAGTTAGACATTTATCCTGTTCTTCTTTAAATGCACCAGCTGTAAGTGCTATGATTGGGATATGCAGATGATTTTTTTCTTCAAGATTCCGAATCTCTATTGTTGCCTCAAGACCATCCATTTCAGGCATTTGAACATCCATAAAAATTAAATCAGGCATTAATTCTGCTGTTTTTTTCACAGCATCAAATCCATTAGTAACTTCAATCAAGATGGCATCCGGTATGATTTTATTGAGTAAAGCCTTTATCATCAGCATATTCATCGATAAATCTTCTGCTATCAGAATTTTAACTGATTTTTTATAATTTTCAGGCACAAAGGATTTTTCTCCGTTAACAAATGCAGTTTTAATTTTATCTTGACCATGATTATGAATCTGGCTTAAATAAGAAAATAAGTCATTACTCTTTACTGGTTTCGTTAATCGATAAAGAATTCCTAATTCTTCACATTTTCTGTGTAGTTCTGCATCATCAGATAAAGAATGTAACAAGATGATTGGTTGCTGTTCTGCTGTCAAATTCAGTTTTTGACGAATAATGCTTATTGTTTCCAAACCATCCATATAAGGCATATTATAATCACAGATAACGATATCGAAAAGTTTTGCTGATTCAAGCAGTTTAAGGGCTGAGTATCCATTATCACACAACTCACAGTTAATTTGCCAGTTTTCCAACATATGTTGCAGTATTAATCGGTTATTTTCGTTATCATCAATAATGAGGGCATTATGAATCTTCTCAAAAGAAGAATACGCTAACTTATCGCCATATTCAGTGTCGGTGATTACATCAAAATAGAAGAGACTTCCCTCGCCTTGTTTACTTTCTATATAGATATGACTATTCATCTTCTGAACAATCATTTCTGATATGATCAAGCCAAGACCTGTTCCTCCAAACTTTCGCGTAGTGGAACTATCTGCCTGAGAAAATGCCTTAAAAAGTTTATCTTTTTGAGATTCAGATATGCCAATACCGGTATCCCTCACAGAAAACATAAATTTACCTTTGTTTTCTGATATTTTTTCATAAACTATTTTGAGCTCAACCTCACCATTATCTGTAAATTTAATCGCATTACCCAGCAGATTTGCGAAAACCTGCTTAAGTCGAATTGGGTCAAACACAGCAAAACGAGGCATTGAGCTGTCAATATTCAAAAGTAATTCAAGTTTTTTTTGACCTGCTGCATATTTAACAATATCGATACTGTTCTCAAGTAATTCATACATATCTACTTTAATCATTTCAAGAAACATCATTCCTGCTTCTATCTTTGAAAAATCAAGTATATCATTGATTACGCCAAGTAATGTATGACCGGAAATGTTGGCATTATTCACATACTGAAGCTGAACAGGTGACAACGGCGTATTTTTCAGTAAATCAGTAAAACCAATGACTCCGTTTAGAGGGGTGCGTATTTCATGGCTCATGTTTGCTAAAAACTCAGACTTCGCTTTACTGGCCGCTTCAGCTTGTTCTTTGGCAGCAATCAATTTTTGATGGTATTCTTTCTGTTCTGTAATATCCCAGTTAGTACCAACCATCCGTAATGCTTTTCCATCAGAATCTCTAATTACGACTGCAATCGCTCTGATATAGTGAATTGAACCATCTGGCCAAAGCACACGAAATTCTGTATTAAAATCTCTTTCTCCTTTTATCGCTAGATCAATCTCGTGATCTCCCCTTTCAAGATCATCTGGATGTAAACCAGATCTCCAGGCTTCATATACTCCAGAAAATGTATTGGATGATATTCCATAAAGTGCATACATCTGATCATCCCATACTAAACGATTTTCAACTACATCATAATCCCATACCCCAATCTTACCAGCTTTTGTTGCCAGGGATAATCGAGTATTAGCATCTTGTAATGCCCGTTCTGTTCTTAATCGTTCAGAGATATCACGTGCAAAAGCAACTAATTTGCGATCATATTCTTTCAACATAGATACACTAATTTCAATATCCAGTAAACTTCCGTCTTTTCTTACATGTTTTGTCTGAAAGCGATCAAAACCATATTTTTTTAATTTTTGAACTCTCATCTCAACATCAGCAGGTTCTTCAATCGCTTCAATATCTGAGATTTTAAGCTTTAGCAATTCTTCTTTTGTGTATCCAAGCATATCACAAAAAGCTTTATTTACACTAAGAATACAGGCATTTGAATCAGCAATAAAAAAGCCGTCATGAGTAGTTTCAAGAATCGCTTTTTGTTCTTCTTCAATTCTTTTTCTTCCTGTTATATCCTGATGCGTCCCCATCATCATTAAAGGTTTGCCATCAATAGTCCAGGAAGCGACTTTCCCTCTGTCAAAAACCCATACCCATTCACCTTTTTTATGAAGCATTCTGGACTCAAATTCATAGAAGTCAGTCTCTCCTGCAAAATGTTTTTCAAGTAATTCTCCACTTTTCTTTATATCATCAGGATGAGCAAATTTTACCCATGTTTCTATGGAAACAGGCGATATTTCTTCCAGGGTATAACCGATCATCTGAGCCCATCGTTCATTAAACACAGTTTCTCCGGTTTGTACATTCCATTCCCATGTACCTACATTAGTCCCTTCAATGATATTGGCCAGACGATATCGCTCTTTTTTTAATAATTCTTCATTTTTTTTTCTTTCTGTGATATCTCGCCAAGTAAGTAAAAAGACAGGTTCATTATTTTCTATACTATTTCGAAGTGTTACTTCTACCCAAAAATCTTCATCATTAAAACGTCGATGCACCCACTCAAAAGAGTAAAATTCAACACTTTTTGCGATAAACATCTTTTCTTTTGCTGCGATTGAAGATAAAATCCCATCTGGTTGAAATTTTGGTGAAAGCTGATCAGGTGATAAGCCAATAATTTGAGATCTACTTCCATTTAGCATCAACTCTGTAGCCCGATTACAATCTGTAATAATGCCATTTTTTATTACAAGATATGCATCAGGAGAATCTGCAAAAAGTCTATGATAACGATTTTCACTTTCTAAAAGAGCATTCTGATGATAACGGATTTCAGTATTTCTTTGGCGCAATATGAGTAGTAAGACTAAAAAAGATATTGCCAGCAAAGCTAACCCTGAAGGTAATACAGCTTGCTTAAAAACTTCAAAATACCAATTTTTTGAGTCATAATCTATTCCCAAAACAGCAATTAGTGTTTGTGTTTTAGGATCGATTATAGGAACCTGTGCAGAAACCCATGTTCCCCAACGGTTTTTAAATGGTCCAAAGCTTTTTGGAATTGTTTTATCAAATACTTCCAACTCATCTGCTGTTACCTCATCATAAATCTGTCCGGCAGGTGATTCATCTTTGGAACCTAAGGGCTCACTGTCCGCATAAAAAAACACTTGTCCATTATTTCTACGACCCATGATATAGATAAAACGTATTTTCTTATTAGAATATCGAATTAATGATAATTGTTCTTTTAGTCTAAGATAGTCAGGAGATAACAAATCTGATTCTGATCCGTAAAGTGATTTTATTCGATTTATATTAACTGCTCCAGACACCATTTGAGTCTCATTTAATAAAATCTCACGCATCTTCTGATCAATCTTTTTACCGATCCACCAGGAAAAAAGGAATCCAAAGAACAGTATAAAAATGGTTAGTGAATATCTTCTAAATCTCTTATTATTAAATTCTCTAAAATGTTTTATGTTTATCAACCCCATGGTATCTCCTTAGTTTTCAAATACTTCAAAACATTGAGATTAGTTTCAAAATTATCCTAATATTTCTCTGATTTTGGCTGATAAATCTGTGATAGAGAAGGGCTTTTGAATAAAGTATAATCCATCTTCAACCACTCCATGAAGAGATATAATATCTGCTGTATAGCCTGACATAAACAAAGCCTTAATATCAGGAAAAAATCCCGTGATTTCTTTAACCAGGTCATAACCATTCATCTCAGGCATAATCACATCTGTTAAAAGTAAATCAATTGAATCGGATTGTTCACTGGCTATACGAATCGCTTCATTAGGAGATAATGCCTTTAACACCGTGTATCCAAGTTTTGAAAGCATCAATGCAGTCATTCTTAAAATTGCCGGCTCATCTTCAACGATTAAAATCGTTCCTTGACCGTACGCAAGCTCTTGTTTAATGTTTTTTTCGGTTTTTATAGTTTTATCATCTGTATGTGAAGGTAAATTAAGATAAAAAGTGGTTCCCTGATTAAGTTGACTGTCCACCCTTATAAAACCATGATTTTGTTTTATTATACCATAAACAGTAGCCAGACCGAGTCCAGAACCATAATCTTTTTCTTTTGTTGTAAAAAAAGGTTCAAACAAATGAGATATGGTTTCTTCATCCATACCACTTCCATTATCACTAACAGACAAACAAACAAAATCTCCAGGTTGTACACTTTTATATACTGAACAGAAATGATCATCCAGTTTTACATTTTCCGTTTTAATCACGATTTTGCCGATACCTGAAATTGCATCACGGGCATTGACACATAAATTTGCTAATATCTGATCCATCTGAGTAGAGTCCAGCCAAACAGGCAAGAGTTTTTCACCAGGTTCCCATAACAGCTCAATTTCTTCACCAATCAATCGTTTTATCATTTTTAACATATCTTCAACGATGTCATTCAGATTTACCTTTTTGGGTTGAATCGTCTGTTTTCGTGCGAATGCCAACAGTTGTCGTGTAAGGTCAGCAGATCGCTGAGCAGCTTTCTGAATATCTTCTAATTCATTATATAGCTTATCGTTTTCATCCATATTTAGTAAAGCCAGCTCTGTTTGGCCTAAAATAACACTCAGCATATTGTTAAAATCATGTGCAACTCCTCCAGCCAATCTGCCAACTGATTCCATTTTCTGAGCCTGTACTAATTGAGCCTGTAATTTCTCTTTTTCTTCTTCTGCTTGCTTTTCAGCAGTTACATCACGGGCAGAGCCTACGACTCCTATCACCTTTCCTTCGTCATCCAACAAAGGGGCTTTATGAACATCGAGATACAGATATTTACCTTTAATATTGCCATATTCATCAAACTGCATCGGTTTCATTTCTTCAAGGGTAATAGAATCAGAATCTCTGCATATTTCTCCAAAAGTATGCCATTCAGGATTATCAGGATGAGCATTCCGTTCTCTTAGAGCAAAGAAAATATCCGTTTTTCCTATCGGCTCATTCGTATCTATCGCATTCAGCAAATGATCACAAATTGCTTTGTTTGTAAAGATATACTCTTTTTTTAAATTTTTAGCCCAAAGCATATCCGGCATATTGTCAGCTAAGAGACGAAGTAAAGTGGATAAATCATGGTATTTCTTTTCACTCTCTCTAATTTTGTTGATTGCCTGATGATGAACTGTAACATCCTGCATTGCACCAATCATGCGAATGGCTTTACCATATTCATCACGAATGACATATCCTTTATCCACTACACTGGCATATGAGCCATCTGTTTTCAAAAATTGATACTCATTCTGCCAGATATTTTGTTTAGAATCATTAATCACTGCAAATAAAGATTTATGAATCCTGTCACGATCATCTGGATGAACTCTTTCAACCCACCAGGAAGTACTATCAGGATGCTCAACGATTTCTGTCCAGCCAAAAACTTTTGTTCCAACTTCATTCCACTGCTGTGTATCTGTTTCTATATTCCAATCCCAAATCACATCGTTAGTGGCTTTATTGGCATATAAAAGCCTTTGAGCTGTTTCCTGCTGTTCTTTTTCAATCCTCTTTTTTTCTGTAATATCTATACCTGAACTAATTGTGCCAATGATTTCCAAATTGGAATCATGCAAAATATTATTGCTCCATGCGATAAACCGACGTTCTCCATTTTTACAAATCACTTCATTTTCAAAATATTTAACAGGAACCAATTCACCACTAATTATCTTTTTAAAAACAGCATATACTGTCTGAGTTTTATCTGATTGTGTTAAAATGATTTCAAACCAGTTTTTACCTATAAGCTCATTATCAGAATACCCCAACAATTCCAGCCCATACTGGTTTATCATTGTAATGCATCCATTCATGTTTAAAGTTACAATGATTACATTAGCTGTGTCCAGATAGTTTTGAGTTAATCTTCGTTCTTCAATTAATTGCTTTTCAAATTGAATTCTTTGACTTACATCTTTAACAAAAACAGAAACCCCTTTTTTGGAAGGATAAGCATTGATTTCATAGTAAATGATTTGATCTTTCAGATGAAATTCATTGATGATTGATTTTGACTGCTTTGTTTTGATCACTTCCAGATATACTTCTTTAGCTATTCCGAGTTCAGGTGTATCAGCAAATACTTCTGTCAGAGATTTGCCAATTGCATTTGCAGCGGAGATACCGGTAAACTGTTCAGATGCTTTATTCCAGTAAGTATAAATCAGATTTTCATCCATGGCAAAATAGATATCTGTAATTGAATCAGCTAACTCTTCATACTTTGCCTGACTTTCAGAAAGTAAATCATTTGTCTCTTTACTGATTGTTATATCAGTAAAAACTGTCGTAAATGTCATTTTTTCAACAGAATAGACATTTACATGATACCATCTGTCATTTTCTTTACTATATTGTTCAAATTCTTGTTCTCCACCGTTAAGTGCAATGCTTCCAAAATTAGAAATCAGATTTGAAAAGTCTTCTTTCGCTTCTTTAAAAACTTGACTGGCTGTTTTACCTATTATCTGAGTGGATTTTAGCTTTGTCATTTGTTCAAAAGCCGGATTGATATCCAAAAACTCATAGTCATAAGGTTTTCCATCCTCATCCAGTAAAATTCTATGATGAGCATAAGCGACAACTGGGTTATTGAATAGAGGATGATTCTGATCTGCCATTTTAGTCTCCAAATACTTCTTTGATTTTTGATGATAACTCAGCAATAGAGAAAGGTTTATTGATAATATGATAATATCCTTCCTCTCCAAAATAATCTTTAAGAATATTCCAGGAATAACCAGACATGAATAGTATCTTTATAAGCGGACAATAGGTCTTTATCTCATTATAAACTTCAACCCCATTTTTACCTGGCATGATAACATCAGTGATTAGTAAAGAAATTTTATCAGAGTATTCTCTGGCATAGTTGACTGCCTCATCTGCATTAGATGCTGACAAAGTGATAAATCCGACTTTCTCTAGCATTTTTGCAGTTAACAAAAGCAAGCTCAATTCATCCTCTACAATCAACACATAATGATTACTAAAACTGAAACTAAGTTGATTTGTGAGTTCTTCTACCTGTGCAGTCTCAACATGTTTAGGAAAATAGATTGAGAAACAGGTTCCAACACCCAAATTACTGTCAACCAAAATATATCCATGATTTTGTTTAACGATTCCATACACTGTAGGTAGTCCAAGCCCCGTTCCTTTTCCAGCTTCTTTTGTAGTAAAGAAAGGTTCAAAAATTTTATCCAAAACATCTTTTGGCATGCCACTTCCATTATCAGATATTTTTAACACAATATATGACCCTGATTCGATCACATAATCTGTAGTAATACTGTCTTGATCAAGAATTGTTTCGTTGATTTCAATTTTGATCAGCCCATTATCTTTAATGGCATCTCTGGCATTGATACAAAGATTAGAAAGGATTTGATCCAACTGATAGGGATCTATCAGAATATTAGCACTACCGTTTGTTCCCTCAATCTTAAGTTGAACATTTTCACCTGTCATATGCTTTAATATTTTACTAAAGCTCTGAACAGCTGAATTCAAATCCACTACTTTCGGTTGAGAAGCTTGCTTTTTGGAAAAGGCAAGAAGCTGACGGGTTATACCAGCTGATCTGGATGCCGCCTTTCGTATCTGATCCAGATGATCATAAACAGCGTGTGAAGGGTGCAAATCCATTTGTGCCAGCTCAGCAGAGCCTGTAATCACACCCAGCATATTGTTAAAATCATGGGCAACGCCACCTGCCATTCTGCCAATAGACTCCATTTTTTGAGATTGAAGCAGGCTTTTTTGTAAAATCTGCTGATTCTGTTTCAATTTTTCCTGTTCGGTTATATCTCTGATAATCGCTAAAACTAAATTGTCTTCACACAATACATATCGGGATTCAAAATAACAGAGTTCATTATTGATTGTTAGCGTATAGTGATCTGTTTCAAGCGTTTTATGTTTTATGATACTGTCAATATGATAGCGTGTCATCATATATAAATCAGAAGGAAGCACTTCCTTTATATTTTTCCCTAAAAACAGATGTGGTTGGAGATAGTATCTTTTATCTTCTTCCCGAGGGTGACAATCTACAATCTCATACTGATCATTAAAGAGAAACATTACATCCGGATACGCATTCATCAATGCATTATTTCTCTGCAGATTGCTTTCTAAATCTTTTTCTGTTTGCTTACTCTCTGTAATATCCTGATTAGCGCCATATCTTTTCAACTGATTGCCATACTTATCAAAAGTAGTAAAGTAACTGACCGATATATATCTGACAGCTCCGTCTCGCCTAAGGATTCGATGTTCAAGTTTATGTAAACGACCATCATTCTGTTCATTTGCTTTTGTCATAATATCTACGACAAAAGGGACATCTTCTTTATAGACAAAACGCTGAACATAGTCAGTTGCTGACATCTGATAGCCATTCTCATTAATAACATCCGTTCCATAAAGTGCGTAGAAATCATCAGAGAAAGTAAATATAGACGATTTTACATCATATTCCCAAGGGACAAGACTGGCAATATTCATTGCTTCTTTTAATTTATTTTGAGTAATCAATAATTCATTTTCTATTTCCTTAATCATGCTGATATCCTGAATAATTCCAAAAAGAAAAGATTCTGTAGCTTCTTGAAAATATTCTCCATAAAGTCGAATAAAGGAGTTTTTCCCATCAGATTTTTTAATACTGCAGATTAAATCAAGAGAACTCTTTTCATTTTTTGCCCTTAGAAACAAATTTTTCGCCTTTATAAAATCTTCTGGTATTAAGAGTATTAAAAATTCATCTAAATGACAAAGATAATCTTCATCTTTTTTATCAAATAAATCATCAAAACCCTTAGTCCATGTGATATTTAAAGTCTCTAAATCTAAAGTCCAGTAACTCATCTGAGCGACCTTCATTGCCAAAGACATTTTTTTTCTGCTTTTTTCTTCTGCCTCTCGAATGATCGATTCATGTTCTTTTCGTTCACTGATATCTCTGAAAAAACTGACATACAGTTCTTCAGGTTCACTAATATAAATAACTGAGACTTCTACAGGAAATCGCTGACCGTTATTCTTCTGATGTTGTGTTTCAAAAAAGAGACTTCCGTTAGCCCTGACTTGTTCCATTCTCTTTTGAATCATTTCAGGGGTATCTATACAGTCAATATCTGAAATATTCATCTTCATTATCTCGTCATTCAGATATCCGGAAGTTAAACAATAGGCTTCATTCACATCAATAATTTCGCCTTTAGAGTTTACGACCATAAAACCATCTGTTGAAATATTCAGGACTTTTCGTAAGTAATTTTTACTATTATTCAGTTCTATCTCCTTTTTTGTTTTTTGAAGATTAGAATGATAAAGTTTTAATGCCATTCTAATACCAGAAAGTAAGATAGCTTCTCCTGAATTTTTTAGAATAAATCCGTAAGATGTAATTTTATCCGTCTTTTCTATTACTTCTTTTTCGGTGTGGGAGGATAAAAAGACGACAGGGATATCTTTCTCCTGTAAAATCCTTTCAGCAGCGACTGTTCCGTCTATCCCTTTGCCTAAATCTATATCCATCAGAATCAGATCCAGATCATGTTGATTCATTTTAAACAATTCAATGCTTTCTTCCCCATTTTTTGCCCAAATCACCTGAAAATGATTATTTTGAAGTATTTTTCTTTGAGCAAATGCCGTTACCGGATCATCTTCTACTAAAAGTATTCTTATATTCTCGAAATCAAACATACAATCTCCATCTCATTTTAAACTGGCAGAGACAGTTTCCTATTATAAAGATCTTATCTCTGCCATATCACGATCACATCTTATTTAAAATCATCAAAATCATCATCAGAGATGCCATCTAATGGTAATACCTGTTGTGGATTTACCTCATAAGCACTTGATGATTTTTTGCCAGGAATCTGTTTCTGACCCCTTCTGTCAGAATTTTGATGGGTATTTTTTCTGGTTGAAGAATGACTGATTACGTTTTTTCTGCTAAGGTTAAACTGTGCAACCATATTTTGCAGTTCTGCAGCCTGACTGTTCAGTTCTTCTGCAGCTGAAGCTGATTCTTCGGCGTTGGCAGCATTTTGTTGTGTAACTCTGTTCATTTCCTGAACCGCTGTATTCACCTGTTGTACACCCTGAGATTGTTCATCAGAGGAAGCAGCGATCTCATTGACAATATTCTTCACTTTGTTAAAATTATCTTTGATTTCTACAAATGACTTGCTGACCTGATCGGCAATTTTTGCACCCAATTCAGCATTCTTAGTCGATTCTTCAATCAGGTTATTTGTGTTCTTAGCTGCTTCTGCACTGCGTAAAGCCAGATTTTTTACTTCTTCTGCGACAACTGCAAAACCCTTGCCTGCTTCACCGGCATGAGCGGCTTCAACTGCTGCATTTAAAGCAAGTAAATTAGTCTGAAATGCAATTTCATCAATGGTTTTGATAATTTTACTGGTTTCTTGTGATGATTTAAGTATAACACTCATCGCATCACTCATTTTGTTCATAGCGATATTTCCTTCATCAACTGATTCAACCGCTTTATCCGCCAGATTCAAGCCCATTTTTGAATTACTTGTATTTCCAGCAGTTAAAGAATTGATTTCTTCCATGGAACTTGAGACTTCTTCCAGTGAACTTGCCTGTTCCCCTGTAGCTTCTGCAAGTACTTGTGAGCCTGAACTGATCTGTGATGAAGCAGAAGAGATTTGCTCTACAGCCATATCTACCTGAATAAGAGAGTCTTCAAGGTTTGCAGCTGCTAAATTGATATTGGTTTTGAATAAGTCCAGATCGCCTTTATACTGACCTTTTACACGAGCGGTCATATCTTTGTTTGCCAGTTTGTCCATTACTTCCATCGCTTCATTTACTGGGTTAATCACAGCATC
Organism: Candidatus Cloacimonadota bacterium; assembly: GCA_029564175.1. Classification (GTDB taxonomy): domain Bacteria; phylum Cloacimonadota; class Cloacimonadia; order Cloacimonadales; family WRIO01; genus JAGOCT01. Next base: position 3,548 of record JAKQQL010000110.1, on the reverse strand, counting down.
AAGTGTTTCATTGACCCCTTCAACAATTTCACGGTAAGTCCCTTTATGTTTTTCCGCTTTGGCTCGGGTTTTTAGTCTGCCATTTTTAGCCGCATCAACCAACATACTGGCATCATCAGCCATTGATCGGATATTTTACTCATGTTTTCCATTGCGTGCATCAAATGTGCGGTTTCATCATTGAAGTCAATTTTGAAAGCCACATTGATATCTCCATCAGCTATTTTATTGGCAGCGTCCATACATTGATTAACCGGATTGACAACGCTTTTTGTTATCCATAATGCAAACCAAATACTAATAAATGTACTTGTTATCAATAATATCAAAAATATGATGATTTCATTATTGATTTTCTTAGCGGTTTCTTCTCCAACGGTTACAGCTAAATGATCCTGAAATTCAATCAGTTTAGTTATATTATCAAAGTATTCTGTTTGAGCCGCTCTTAAGCTCCCACTTAATAATATGATGCATTCATCTTTCTGACCTGATTTGTATTTATCCAGGAATATATTAACTTCCTCAAGATATTTTTCTCTTGAGGGCTTCATTGTATCAAAAAGTTTTCGTCCTTCAACTGATTTAATATTTTCATCAAGATAAGCAATTGATGCCTTTATGGATTCCTTTGAATCTTCAATTCTTTTCATGTCTCTTTCATTATCTGAAACTTGATTAAACAATAACAAATTTCGCATTGATCTTGCTTGAACATTTACTGCATCAATTAATGAATTTGCCTGAGAAGTCTTTTTCATGTCCAGTTTAGTCAAAGTTTCCAGTTTTCCTTTAGAATCAATAAAACTGTTTATTGCAATAATTGACAATACAATTGTTACAAGGATTGCAAAGGCAAATCCAATTCCTAATCTTTTCCCGATTTTTGCATTATTTAACATATTTTCCTCCTCATTTAGAAATCAAAGTTAATTCTTCTTCTGTCAGCACTTTGTTGATATTCAGCAAGGTGATGACCTTACCTTTTACTTTAGCCATACCGGATATGTAGTCTGTATCAAGTGTAACACCAAATTTAGGTGTATTCTCAATATCTTGCTGTACAATGTCCATCACTTCAAGTACCTTATCCACAATCGTACCAATGAACAATTCCGATGTTTCTGTACGTAGTTTTATAATGACAATACTGGTACGGTCATTATAGCCTTGTGAGGGTAACCTGAATTTTGTTCTTAAATCAATCACAGGGATAATTTTACCTCTGAGATTGATCACGCCTTTTACAAAATCAGGTGTTTTTGGTATCGGCGTAATCTCAGGAATGGCGATTATCTGTAAAATCTTTTCTACATGAATGCCATACAACTCATCCATCAGATGAAAAGACAGATATTTACCACTCAGATTACCGGTTTCGACAGTCTCTTTCGTTTCGTTCATCCAAATCCTCCTATAGATTTTCTTATTTTAACATAGCAAATTTTTCCAATGGTGTCAATCATTTTTTTGTTATTACATTTAAATTAGGCATGATAATTCTATAAATCTGATTATCAAAGAAAATGAAAGGTATCTATCTTCAATATTTTCAATTGTATAAAAAGCATTGAGACGTCCAAAATGAACGTCTCAATAAAATGAGGTATTAACTATCCTATACCTGTAATGTCATGGATTTTATTTTACAAGCATCATTTTTTTCATAATAGAGCTGTTTTTAATATCAATGCGATAGAAATAAACACCACTTGGACACTTCTTTTCTTTATTGTCAGTTCCGTTCCATTCTATCTGATGCTGACCAGCATTCAGACTGTCAGAAACAAGTTGTTTTACGATTTTTCCTTTGATATTGTATATTGAAACACTTACATTTTCTTTTTTATTTAACTCAAATCGAATCATGGTTGATGGATTAAATGGATTCGGGTAATTTGAGATATTTCGTATATCAGGGATAACTGATGAAGCGCTGTTATCAGCAGATAAAGGTGTTAAATGACTATTGATAAAACTCACAACCAAATCAATATTCTGATCTGTTTCAAATAAACTGCCACCATGACCCGCTCCCTGAATCAATGTGTAAAGTGCATTATCCTGTCCTAAAGTCTCTGCTATGGTATTGTAGAGATTAAAAGACTGTAAAATAGGAATATTGGTATCAGCTGTACCATGCTGACATACCATAGGCGCATCATCGGTTGTCACATACTGCATGGCATTGGCTTTATTAGTCAATACAGGCACTGTCTGAATCGGAGCACCTATCAGCCTGGATTCCGGAGAAGTAGCTGCATTGGTATTGATCGTAAATCCCTGAGCTGCTGCCTGTTCATCCATTGTTAAAAACTCTATTGGTCCAAACCAGTCTATACTCACATTGACTCGTGAGGAGTAGTCTGCATTTCCTAATTCAGCACCTTCCAATTCTTCTACTTCACCAGTTGTGCCTAATAAGGAAGATAAACAACCTCCCGCAGATCCTCCCCACGAGATAAACTGATTGGTGTTTAAATGATACTGAGCTGCATTTGCTCTTAAGAATCTGACTGCTGCTTTACAATCTTTGATCTGTGCAGGATAAATTGCTTCGGAACTAAATCTGTAATTTATGGATGCCACAGCAAATCCTCTGGTGACCAGTTTATTGATCATATTAACTTCATTGGCAGCCGCTTTATCACCCATTAAAAAAGCTCCGCCATGAATCCAGATGATAAGCGGATATGAATCTAAACCTGTCGTCGGTATATAAAGATCCAGCTTCTGTTTATTTGACAGATTTGCATAAACTAAATCTGAATAAGTTGCCCTGTTTTCATTTGAATTTTTGGATACTTTACTGTGTAACAACGTTAAAAAGCTACTCAGCAGTATCATCATCAATACAATTAAATGTACCTTTTTTGTCAGTGTTTTTTGTTTTTTCATTTTTCCTCCTAAATTTTGATATAGAAGGGACAATAAAAGCAAGCATGATGCCAATCATTAGTATTTTATCTATCTGTCTATTTTTCAATATGTTTTGAACATTCGTTAAAAGAAAGATTTGCAACATTTTTGTAACACATATTTTTCTTCAAAATAGTTAATTATATTATTTTAAGAAATTTATGAGATTCTTCATAACTGAGGCACAAATGCAACGTTGCAACATTGTTGTCACAGGTCTGAAAGTATATTTTGTCTCCATTTTGAAAATCAAATATCTAAATACTTATTACTGACAATCCAAGATACTTATGTTAAAAGCTAACCTTTCCACTCTCTTTCCTTCCCTTTTCATTCCTACTCCACTCCCCTTCATCTTAACTTCAAATTAAGAAGAATAAAGGAAGCAGTGAGGAAGTAATGAGCTGATGAAAAAGCTGTTTTCTACAGGATAGATAAGGGAATCATATAATTTTTTTGTGTTTTTTGAGTATTCTATAAAGAGAAATAGACTTTGGAAAATTGTTTTTACTACTAGTAGATCATAACTACTCAGGTACTTGTTTACACAATAAATGTGCATCTGCAAAATGTCAAAACGGTTTGTAGGGATGTGCGAAACGGAGCTTGGGTAGTGCCGTACATCCGAA
>JAKQQL010000102.1:0-3241 GCA_029564175.1 Candidatus Cloacimonadota bacterium | reverse complement strand
AAGGCTTCTCGCTCCTGAGCTTGTTGGTGTTGAGCATTATTCTGTAGCTATGGACGTTAAGAGAATACTTCAGAGATATAAAGACCTTCAGGATATTATTGCGATTCTTGGTATGGATGAGCTTGCTGAGGATGACAAACTTCTTGTCCAAAGAGCAAGAAAGATTGAAAGATTCCTTTCTCAGCCATTCTTTGTTGCTGAACAGTTTACTGGTATGGCAGGAAAATATGTTAAACTTGAAGATACTGTAAAAAGTTTTAAAGCTGTTATCGCAGGTGAGTATGATGAACTCCCGGAACAGGCTTTCTATATGGTTGGTACTATTGAAGAGGCTATAGAAAAAGCTAAGAAACTTACAGGAAAATAGCAATGGAACGAGTAATCAATTGCAACATATTAACTCCTGAAAAACAGATTTATGAAGGTCAAGTTGGATTTGCTGTTGTTCAGGCTCATGATGGTGAAATGGGCTTTCTCTATGGACATTCGCCTCTGATTTCAAAACTTGGTATTGGTGAAGTCAGGCTGAATAATCCCAAAAGCGTTGATTACCTTGTAATTGAAGGCGGGGTTGTTGAGATGAAGGATAACAGGCTGATCGTTTTAGCTGAAAAAGCCTATAAGAAAAGTGATTTGAGCGCACAAGAGCTTGAAAGTAAAATGAAAGAACTGGATGCTCAAATGAGTCAGATGGATAAGTTTTCTGAAGAGAAGTTTGAACTGAAACTTGAAAAGGATAAGCTGAAAGTCAGACTTAAGGTTGCTAAAAGATAGAATTAACAATTAAATAAACTAAAAAAAAAGGAATGCAGAATATGCATTCCTTTTTTTATTTTTATCATTGAAATATGCCGATAATTAATTGATAGGTTTATCTTCAGATAAAACTAATTATGATAATGATTTAATGCTCTAAGATAGATCCAAATAATGACTGAAAAAATAATAAATAATACACTGTCAGATAAATTAAAGGAAAAAGTTGGACATAGAATTCCTGATGATTTTGATCTTAGCGTGATCGGAAAAATTGATCTGCGTGAGGCTGAAAAAATTGCCAATGAAGAAATTGTATTTCTATCAGAAGAAGATCTGATTGATGGTCTTGAAGATTTTGAGCTCATACCGGTTAAATTTTCAGGAAAAGAAGAACCAATACCGGTCTTAAATTCTGAGATTAAAGATGATTTAACAGATGTTGTAGTTTTTGATTCAACTGCTGATTTACAAAATTCCGATGAAGTCTTGTTTGAAGATTTTAACATAGATAAAGAATCATCTGAATCAGTTTCTTCTGGAACAGATATATCTGAAACAAATTCATATGATGACAGTTTTAATCAGCCTGAGAATATAATTGAAGAGAAAACTGTATTTGACGAGCCTGTAGACGAAAAAGAATCATTTCAAATCAATAAACCTGATATAGAAATAGAAGAACCAGATGAATTTGTTTCAGCTGATGATTCCGATGTGATCGAGCTGGATCTTGACGAAATGATGTCAGAAGAATCAGTAAGTCAGACTGTAAGTAATGAATCAGATATTCTCAAACAACGGATTAATGAAGGGAATTTTGATGACCAGCTTGATGATATAATTAAAACAGTTAAAGTAGATGATGATTACGAGTATATTCCGGGAATATATGATGATTCCAATCTTGATAATAACATAAAGTTTATTGATGATAGTCACGTTGAAAAAAAATCGAGGGATTTAACCCCTGTATTTGAAAGCGATCCTCTTACAGATAATCTTGTCCGAATGGTGGATGTTTCTGATGGCAAACTCCATATAATTGATGATATTGCAGAGCCTTATGAACGACTAGAATATATACTTGATGACAGTAAAGTTTATGATGCTGAGAGCCTTGCTCTTCTTTTTAAGGAAGAGCGCTTTATGGATGATACTGATTTTGATTTTATTGATAATGCTATAATTAGAGATGATTATACTGTTTATATACAGGAGATAGATGAATATCTTAAATCACGAGAAGCATTAAGCGGAAGTGAAGTATATGAGATTCTTGGTCTTCTGCCAGAGGAGATCCATGATATAGATGAGAAGCTTTTTGGCGATTATTACAAGGAGTTGGACGATGAATATGAACTGGAATTTATCAGTCCTGAATTAAGTTTTTTTGACAGGGGATTTGTAAAGAAAAAAGAACTGAGCTATTTCTTAAAAGATGCAGCCAGTTTACTCGACGATGAAAAAAAATCTATCGAAGACGATATTACTTCTGAGTCAGCAATTATTTTTGAAGAGGATATAGCAGAGATAAGAAAGCTGCTGGATGAATCTGATTATGATTTGAAAGAAGTAGAACAAAGCACAGAGTTGATTGAGATTCAGGAGATCAGTGAAATCCGGGTTATAGAAGAAATTGAAGATATAAAGGATGACTTACCTGAAATAATAGATATTACAGACAGGATAATAATCCTTGAAGATAAAAATGAAATTGATAGAATAACCTCTGAATTTCCTGAAAAACGCGATGATTTAGTAAAATTACTTTCATATCTTGATGGCCTTCTTGAAAAACTCCCTGAGGAAGCTATAAGAAAATTTGCCGAATCTGAATATTTTGATCTATATTCAAAGGTTTTAAAAGAGAAAGGTAAGTAAACATGGGCTTACTTGAAAGAGCTTTAAAATATAAAAAACAACTTAATGAAACAGGGCGGGAAACTCTTATTGATAGAATTAAGGGGCCTGCAGAATCAGGATTTAATGAGCAGGTAAATTCTGAAACAGTTGCAATCCATGAAATAGATGATTACACACTTCCGTCAATAAATGAAATCTCCGGATCTGATACTTTTAATGACAATTCTGAATACATTGACACTTCCGAAAAAAAGGAAATTGAGATATCTGATTTAAATGAAACCATTCCACAAGGTTTTGATTTTAATGAGGAAAATAATAGTTTTCATAATGAAGAAATAGTTATAGCAGATGAGCCATTATCAGAAATTAAAGACAAACGCGTTGTTATCGGTTCCAGTCTGTTTAATGATGAAGAAGATATTGTTATTCCGGAGTTTGATGATGATGGTGAAAAAACCGGTTCAGTATCGAATTCATCAGATGTAAAACTTTCTGATAAAATCAGTGATTCCACCTCTTTAAACAATGAAGCCGGCCAGACATATCATATGCCCGAATTCAACGATTATGCGGTTTTGTATGAGATGTTGAAAGAGTTTACTAAAGCTGATAGTAT
>JAKQQL010000086.1:0-1110 GCA_029564175.1 Candidatus Cloacimonadota bacterium | reverse complement strand
AAACGACAACTCCCATTGATCCTGGAAACGATGCAGAGGTTCAACAAACAAAAATACCCGGTGCTAAGCAATAAAAATCTTATCTTTGAAGGAGCAACCTATTCTTAAAATACGCGTGATTATTTACCGTGAAAATCTGTGATGAATAAAACATTAATAAACATTATTTTATCTATCATATTTATTTTTACCTCCGACGCATTCTCACAGGAAAGCTGTACAAATCCTTTACCTCCAATACTTTCATCAGTTACTTTTCAACCTGAAACAGATACCGTAGAAATGGTTTGGGCTTTAAGTCCCTCACCGGATGTAGAAGCCTATATTATTAATGGCTTTGAACCTTTAAATGCAAATCCCGATTTTTATCCAATTGATACCATTTTTAAACCTGATGCAACAAACTACAGATTTAAAAGCACTTTGCCAGGTTCATTCAGCATACAGTATAATATTTCGGCCTGGACTTCTCCTGACTGTGAAAGTCAAAGTCTTAACATCATCAATACTATTTTCTGTAGATCAGAATTTGACACTTGCAGAAAAGAAATTTTAATAAGTTGGAATCCATATCCTGACTATCCAAAGTGTGTTTTAGAATACAATGTACTTGCATATGTAAATGAAAGCATTCTTTATAAAAGTTACAAAGCAAGTTCTCAAAGTCATAGTCTGATAATCAGTGATTTTGAAGCCGATTCCAAATATTGTTTTGTTGTTGAAGCTGTTCTTGAGGGTGGAGGTTTTTCAAGTTCCAATAAAAGCTGTCTGTTTACCAAAATGCAGCGACCTCCGAAATGGATTAATGCTGATTATGCCACAGTGAATAATGATAAAAAAATTGAGCTTTCATTCCATATTGATCCGTTGTCTGAAATAAAGACATTCAGGCTCGAGAGAAAAACCGGTAACACCGGAAACTTCAGCCAGATCGCTCAATTTACAATTTCTGCTCCATCCGTTTCGTACGTTGATAATAAAGCAGACATCAGTGAGATCAATTATTACAGGCTGGCAGCGCTCAATAATTGCGGCATAACGGTAATCTGGTCGAATCCTGCCTCAAATATCGTGCTCGCCTGTGATCAGAACGGTGATGAAATAAGATTG
>JAKQQL010000071.1:0-1535 GCA_029564175.1 Candidatus Cloacimonadota bacterium | reverse complement strand
TTTGCTCTGATTCAAAAGATCTTTTGAAAGTCTGGTGTAAAGAAGTCCCGCCGTAATAGCAAAGGGTATCAGGACGGAAATTGTGCCGCCGATTATTATGCTTCGCTGAAGCGAAAAGTTAGACAAAAATTTAACCGGCTTCCGGCTGCGCCCTGCCATACATTATCCCTTTTTAGATAAAGCTGATAAGATAATAATTCAATTTATTGCATTAATCAATTATATTATTGCTTCAGTTTGAGTTTAGATGAATTGGTAGATGTTGAAACTCTTGAGGAATATTGTCTCTCCAATGCGGACGCGATCTCTCAAATCGCTAATCCTGGATATTGCCTCTGTCTGATTTTCAAATTGATAAGTTTATTTAATAACCGTTTTGATGCTGACACGGGTATTATTTATGACTTTATATCTGAGATTGATATATGAGTGATCTAGCGGCATGCATGATATTAGTTCAAGAGCTTTTAAATTAGAAATTTCTTTCTCTGAGATTAGTGAAATCCCGTCAACTAAGGTTGGAGTATCTTTTCCTCCTACAAGAAGAGGCGCGACAATTATATTAACTTCATCTATGAAACCCTGCCTGATAAGGCTGGCATTAAGAGTTCCGCCCGACTGGATAGTAATTCTTTCAATGCCATAGTCGGATTTAAGAGTCTGAAATAAATTTAAAAATTTAATGTTATCCTTGTGAAGTATTACTTCTATATTACTTTTCTGTTTCGCTAAATCAAAAGCAGGATGAGAATTGTTTGTTGTAAATATAATGACTTTGTTCAGCCACGCGGAAAGATATTCTAAACCGCTATTATTGAGATGCGGTTTGTTGTCGATGATTACGAAACTGACCGGAGATTTCGGCGGAATTTCTGATTTGCTGTTAATTCCGATTTTCTGCATAACCATTCCGGTATTCATTGACCACAAATCTGTTTTCTGTTCAGCATCATAGTATTGATGAAAACCTTCACGTACACCTTCAATTCTTGTCCAATCTGTTTCGGAGTCTAGAGAATCTGATGCTCCTGTGGATATTTTACCGTCAAGCGACATTATCAGAAAAAGAGTTGTGTACGGTCTCATTTTTAACATAAAAATCTATCCTTGAAATGTATGATAATTTATAATAAACAAATGGATTAAGATGAGTCAAACTGTCAAGCATAAACTATACATATGTATAGTTTATGCTTATGGGCGATTTATATTATGAAAAAAAGATATGAATCAATCGGATATGTTTGGTGCTTTTTATTTCAAAATTTCAGGAATTTTATTTCGTTCATTCTTTCTGTCTGAATATTTTCTTTCCGTCAATTACCGTTTCCTCGCCGATTATTTTTAAAATAACAGCATTATCATAATAGTCTTCAATCAGCCCCGGATATTCCTTTATCATTCCGAGTATACAGTCGGAAAGACCGTCGTTTACGGTTTTTTGAATGTCTTCAAAGCACTTTCTGTTGACTGCCGGACAGTTGGGAGAAACGGCAATTACGACTTTGCCGGAAAAACGCATTACGTAAAAAGGC
>JAKQQL010000067.1:0-36338 GCA_029564175.1 Candidatus Cloacimonadota bacterium | reverse complement strand
AAGAGTGTCAAATCTGCTATGGATAACAATTTCATTACTAAAGTGGATAGCGTTTCTGAGCTTGATAAGGTCATGTAAATCATCAACAAAGGGGGTCGTTACTGGCGACTCCCTCATTTATTATGAGAGGAGATACCCATGAATAGAGAAGAATTAAGCCTTTATATGATGAAGCTCATGCCCTACAAAAGCATTGTGAATGTCATCATCAGCGCCTTGCGTTTTCATGCAATTCGTACAAATAACAAACTGGATGATTTGATCATCGAAGTGCTTGAAAGTGTTCTGAATAAAGCCTTTCAGATTGAGGATAAACAAAATGGCTGAGATATATAAAATGCTGCTTGATTTTACGATTTGGCCTATCCTGATCAGTATCTTGATTTACCTGTGGAAAGACCTTGTTAACCGCGTTAAAAACATCGAAAACAGGTCAATGAGAATCGAAAAAGATATTGTGCGTATCTATGCCCTTTTTGAAAAGACCGTATAGAATAAGCCATTAAAACCTGATTGCTAATCATATCGAAAAGACCTCAATAATGACGACAAGAGAGTGCTTCATTTAATCAATGAAAAAATATTCGTAAAGCGTAACTTGTCTCTAATTATCCAGCTCTTTCCAGTCTAAATAATCCTGATACTTTGTCATTTTAAATGATTCTTATGAATTCATTTGACAATAAATCCAAGGATTATAAAAGGGGTTTAGAAGATATAAATAATGGAGGATTTCATGGCTGAGAATTTAGTCTATGGAGAGATCAGCAGTCAAACTGCTATTGAGCTTGAAGAAAAATACGGTGCACACAATTATCACCCACTACCAGTGGTAATTGCTAAAGGTGAAGGTCCTTTTGTTTGGGATCCAGAGGGAAACCGTTATTTTGATTTTCTTTCAGCATATTCGGCTGTTAACCAGGGGCATTGCCATCCAAGAATCGTCAATGCGATGATTGAACAGGCAAAAACAATTACCTTAACATCTCGTGCTTTCTTCAACAACAAACTGGGTGCTTATGAAAAATTTGTAACTGAATTTTTCGGTTTTGAAATGCTTTTATCGATGAACTCAGGCGCTGAAGCAGTTGAAACAGCTATCAAATTAGCACGTCGTTGGGGATATGCAAAAAAAGGAATCGCTGATAACGAAGCAATCTTATTATTCTGCGAAGGCAATTTCCACGGAAGAACAGTAACCATTGTATCTGCATCGACAGATCCTGACTGTAAAACTCAGTTTGGTCCTTATACACCAGGTATCGAAGTAATTCCATACAATGATCTGGAAGCTCTTGAAGCATACTTAAGCAAAAACGGTGAAAAAGTGGCTGCTTTCTTTGTTGAACCAATTCAAGGTGAAGCAGGCGTGTTTGTACCTTCAGAAGGTTACCTCAAAAAAGCACAGGAAATCTGTAAAAAATACAATGTATTGTTTGTCGCTGATGAAGTTCAGACCGGTATTGCACGTACAGGTAAACTCTTAGCCTGTGACTGGGAAGGTGTTCATCCGGACATCCTGATCCTTGGAAAAGCTTTATCAGGTGGCGCTATGCCTGTTTCTGGTGTTTTATCATCCAAAGAAATTATGTTGACCATTAAACCAGGTGAACATGGTTCTACATTTGGTGGCAATCCACTCGCTTGTGCTGTCAGTACGGCTGCATTAGAGGTTGTCAGAGATGAAAAACTCGCTGAAAGAGCTCAGGAATTAGGTGAATATTTCCGTAATGAACTGAGAAAAATCGACCATCCAATGCTCGAACTGGTTCGCGGTAAAGGTCTCTTAAATGCGATCATTATCAAACCGAAAGATGAAAAAGAAGCTTGGGATGTATGTGTTATGCTGAAAGAAAAAGGCTTACTCTGCAAACCAACTCACAGACATATCATTCGTCTTGCACCTCCACTTGTTATTTCTAAAGAAGAGTTGGATGAATCTATTAACATTATAAAATCAGTATTTGATCAGTTATAGTAAACTATCCGCTTTACTATTATAGATCGTTAAACTGAAAGTTTGATAAGAGAGTGCAGGAATTCCCTGCACTTTTTGCTTTATCTGCTAGTAGATATTGATATATTTTCAAAAAAAGATTGTTATGATGCCATTAAACATAGACTAAGAGCAGAGAGAAAATAAACATTGATAAAAATTACAAGCGCTTTTTGATGTCATATTCATAAATCAAAATCGACTTCTTTGTTCTAAACAAACTTATTTCTTAATTGTTTTTTATTTTTTATTTGACAGAATCCTTGATTAATGTTAGCATATATCATATAGCGTGATATTAACAAATCAAATCATTAAGATTGATCTTAAGTGAAATGATATTATGTTTGTTGATGAGGTTTATATGAATAGATTAAAAGTTTTTGTTGTTGAAGATGATCCGGTAATGCAGAACTTTATTAAAGAACTGCTACTCATGGAGTCCTATGATATAGTAGGCGTGAGTGATACAGGAGAAGACGCTGTTTTAGCTGTGAATAATGTACAGCCGGATATTATTTTGCTGGATATTGAGTTAGCTGGATATATGGATGGAATTGAGACCGCTGACAGAATCAGAAGTTCATACAATTGTCCCATAATTTTTATGAGCGGTTTAAGTGATCAGGAAACAGTACAAAGAACTATTAAAAATGAGGCTTTTGCTTATCTGATTAAACCATTCAGACCTCGAGAACTAGTCATTACTATTGAACTGGCTATATATAAATATAAAACAGATAAAGAACTAAAAGCCCGTCAGAAAACACTGTCTGAAGTGATTAAAAATTTAGGCGAAGGTCTGATTGTTACTGACAATCAGCTGACGATCAATATGATCAATCCTTTAACAACCAGTTTGCTTGGTTTTGATAAGAATGAACTGATGGGTATGAATCTGATTGATAAGTTAAATCTGGATGATTTGCAAACCAATCAGTTACTCTATGTGATTAAAGATTTGAAAAAATGGCCTTTACCCGTTAATCATGTATATGAAACCAACAGCGTGCTGATAGATCATAATAATAACCGAATTCCGATATATCTGAATATCAACTGTTTTTACAATAATGATGAGGAAATCGAAGGATTTATTGTTGTATTCAGGGATTTGAGTCAGCAACTAAAGAATCAGGCTCAGATTGAACTGCTTTCTACTGCGATTCAATATAATCCGGTTGGCGTCATGATACTCAATGAAAAGTATGAAATCAACTATGTTAATCCAAAATTTACAGAGATTACAGGTTATGCCTTACAGGATGTCATTCATATGCCGATTGATGTAGTCTATGAACATGACCTTGATAAGCATATCATCAATATTCTTAAAGGTAAATTGAAGGAAAATACCGAGTGGAAAACCAATACCCAATCTTATAGAAAAGATGGAACTGCTTACTGGGAATACCTGATACTATCTCCAATTACTGATAATAAAGGAAATATTCATAACTATATCATCATTAAAGAAGACATTTCTCAATCCAAAGAAGATTCTGAGAAGATTGAAAAATCTGAAAAAAAATATAAAGACCTCTTTGAAAACTCTCCTGTGGCCTTGTGGTATGTTAATTTCGAAAAAGTATTTGATTATCTGGAGAAACTCAAAGAAATTGGAATCAAAGACTTAAATGAATATTTCGTATTATCACCCAGTTATTTAACCGATTGTATTGGAAAGTTACAAATCCTGGATGTAAACCGAAGTGCAATGGAATTAGTGAATTGTGACAATAAAGCAGATATATATTCTCAATTCTCCAATATTTTTGCCTATGATGACTATCATTTTTTTAAAATGTTATTTAACTCACTGTATCATAAACAAATGCATAAGCATGAAGAAATTCTGATCACGACTCTTGATGGTAAACAAAAAACAGTTCAGTTAAACTGGCTGGCATCTTTTGAGGAAAATAATCCCTTAACCAGCATATTGATCAGTACGACAGATATCACTGAAAAAATCGTAACAAATGAAATTTTAAAGAAACAAGCCAATGACCTGCGTGAAAGAGTTAAAGAACAGGCAACCCTCTACAGAATACATACCATATTAAGTCAGAAAGATGATGAATTTGATAATACGATGTTAAGCGTGGCATCCGAGATGCCTGCTGCATTTCAACTGCCTTCTTTTACCTCAATTGAAATCTCAATTCACCAGAAAATATTCCATTCTACCCATTTCAAAGAATCAGATGATGTTGTCGAATTTGACATTATTTTCAAGAAACAGGTCTCAGGATATATTCGGGTTTATCTGTTGCCAAATCCCCATATTGCTGACTTCATGGATGAAGAGGTTAATTTTATAAAAAACATTTCATTTCAGCTGAGTCAATATCTGGAATATCATTATCAGGAATTACTCATCGATCGAAAACTGGAATTTGAAAAGGCTATCTCGAAAATATCTTCACGCTTCTTAACAACTAGTAATTTAGAAGAGAATATACACAAGTCCTTAGAGGAGTTGGGTATTGTAGCGAATAGTGACCGCTCATATATCTTTTTATACAATGAAGATCAGACATTTATGAGTAATGTCTATGAATGGTGTAAAAATCCGGAAGATGCCCAAATTGATAACCTTCAAAATATTGACCTGGATGTTACACCATGGTGGAATTCAAAGATACTTAAAAGGGAAACGATCTTTATTAACAAAGTAAAAGAGTTACCCGAAGAAGCATCAAAAGAAAAAACAATACTTGAAATGCAAAATATTGACTCATTAATTGTAATGCCTTTAATTGCTAATGAGAAGGTGATTGGTTTTGTAGGCTTTGACTATATTACACCTGATAAAACATGGAATGAAAATGACTATACGCTTTTAACGATTTTTACTCAGATATTAGGCAATGCCTGGGAACGGAAGTTAACTTCAGAATTACTGATTCAGGAACATAATTTTACCAATCAGATTGTCGATAGTGTTTCCACATTGATTATGGTTTTTGATCCCCAAGGCAATATTTTAAAATTTAATCAGTATTGTGTTTCCTTATCAGGATATTCTGCTTCAGAAATCAGAACGACTCAAGATCTGGCAAAACTGTTTATTTCTGAAGAAAAAGATATCGTTCAGGAATTTTTTAGAAACATTAAAAAGGGAACAGAACAGGATAATATTGAAGTTGTCTGGAGAACAAAAGACAGAAAGATAAAAATTATACTTTGGAAGGCAAAGATTATCATGCAGAATGATGAAGTGGATTACATAATTCTCAATGGGACAGATATGACTGAGATCAGGAAAACAGAGAATCTGCTCATCGATAAGGAACAACAATACCGCTCATTACTGCAAAATCTTACGGTCGGCATTTTTAGAACAATCGGTCTGGAATCAGGGCGTTTTCTCCAGGCAAATCTTGCTTTAGCCAATATGTTGGGTTACCCTTCTTCTGAGTCTCTGCTATCTATCAATGAATCAGATATTTATCAAAACCCTCAGGACAGAACTGAAATGATTAAAGAAGCCATTAAAACTGGAAAAATAATAAAAAAAGAAATTTTACTAAAGAAAAAAGACCAGCTTCCGGTTTGGTGTGTCATTAACGCAAAAACAGTGTATGACGAATATGGCAATTTTAAGTGGATTGACGGAGTGGTGGAAAATATTTCTGAAATCAGACAGTTAGAACAACAGCTAGTTCATAGCCAGAAAATGGAAGCAATTGGTCAATTAGCTGCAGGAATTGCCCATGAAATCAATACGCCTACCCAGTTTGTCAGTGATAATTTAAATTTCTTGAAGGATTCATTTGATACTTTTAGTAAATTATATCGTGAGATTGAAGACTTAAGCACCGATTTTCTCAATAGTGAAGTCAAAAATCAAATATCAGATTGTAAGCAGCGTTATGACTTTGATTTTATCAGCTCAGAAATTCCCATGGCTATTAAACAGTCTCTGGAAGGATTAGAAAGGGTTACCCGTATTATCAGGGCAATGAAAGATTTTTCTCATCCTGGCGAAGAAGATAAAAAAGCGATGGAGATAAACCGGATGCTGGATAGTACGATTACTGTTGCCAGAAATGAATGGAAATATAACTGTGAGCTTGAGACTGATTTTGATGAAGAAAATCCTATGATTTCCTGTTATCCAGGGGAACTGAATCAGGCATTTTTAAATTTAATCGTAAATGCTGCGCATGCAATAAAAGAAAAGAATCAAGATGAAACTAAAAAAGGGACAATTCGTATTAGTACAAAAGATAATAAGGATTTTGTCGAGATTAGAATATCAGATACCGGTACAGGTGTTCCTCCTGAAGTCAGAAGTAAAATCTTTAATCCGTTTTTTACAACTAAAGAACCAGGTAAAGGAACAGGTCAGGGCTTAACAATTGTTCATCATGCAATAGTTGACAAACACAAAGGGACGATTAATTTTGAATCGAAGTATGGTGAAGGTACTACGTTTATCATCAGGTTGCCAAAAGATGAGTAAGATAAAAATTGTTTTTGTTGACGATGAAGTGAATATACTTTTTGCTTTAAAGCGAACCTTGTATAAAATGCACGAAACATGGGAAATGGCATTTTTTGACAGTGCAAAAAAGGCAATAGAATATATGCATCAAAATGAGGTTCATTTTCTGGTAACCGATATGAGAATGCCTGAAATGAGTGGTCTTGAACTGTTGAAATATTCATACGAACACTTTCCAAAAATGGTCAGAATTATTTTATCCGGCCAAACCAGTAAAAAAGATATTATTCAAAGTGTTGGACTGGCACATCAGTTTTTTTCAAAACCGACTGATACAGAGCAGCTTATTGAATTGATAGAGAGAATTACCCTTATCAGAGGGATTTTAAACAACAATGATTTGGTAGAAGTCATCACTAATATGAAATCTCTCCCTACTCTCCCAGCGCTTTATATTCAATTAAGAGAAATGCTGAATGATAAAGAATCTTCCATGAAAGATATTGCTCTTTTGATTTCTGGAGATATTGGACTATGCTCAAAGATTTTACAGTTAGTGAATTCTTCTTTTTTTGTTGTCGTAAAAAGAGTAACGGATATACAGCAGGCAATCAGTCTGTTAGGTATTGATACCATTCGTGATCTGATGCTTTCGATTCATTTGTTTGAACAGGTCAATTCTGAATTATTAACTCAGTTTCATTTGAATGAATTGTGGATACATTCATTATCTGTGGCAACAATAGCAAAGTATATTGCGCATGATCTTTCTTTGTCTAAAGCAGATTCTGATGCATGTTATATTGCGGGATTACTGCATGATATAGGTCGACTCGTATTAGTAAAACAGTTACCGCAGTCTTACATCGATGTTCTCCATTTGACAAAGGATAAAGGGTTAAGTATCAGTGCTGCTGAATTTAATGTTTTTGGTATTTCACATTCTGAAATTGCTGCTTATTTATCCAGTATATGGGGCTTTTCTCAATCTGTGATAATGTCTGTTTTTCTTCACCATAATCCAGCACTATTCAATGACCGAACAATATCTGTTGCTTTTGTCGTGCATTTAGCTAACTATATTCATCATGTATCTCAATCAGTTAAAAATTTGAAATACTTTATCGATATAGATAAAACTGAATTGGATAAAGAACTTGTTAATGAGTTAGGTTTGCAAGAAAAGTTGAATGAATATATTGAATACTTTAATGCTAATCCTGTTAAGGTTGATAATCTTTAATAATTATAAAATGGAGTGATCATGAATTTTACAGAAAAAGTGTTATTCGTCGATGATGAACCTAATATCCTGTCAGCTATCAAGAGACAACTACACAATCAATTCAATATTGAAACGGCTCCAAGTGGAGATGTTGCAATTACAAAATTAATAGATGAGGGTCCTTTTGCCGTAATTGTTGTAGATATGAGAATGCCGGGTATGGATGGATTGACTTTGCTTAAGAAAGTAAAAGAATTTGCTCCTGATACAATCAAAATGATGCTTACAGGAAATGTGGATGTTCAGACCGCACAGAATGCCATTAATGAAGGTAATATTTTTCGTTATATGGTGAAACCCTCATCCACAGAACATTTGATTCAGAATTTGAATGCTGGTTTACGACAATATCAGCTTTTAAAAGCAGAAAAAGAACTACTTGAAGAAACGCTGCAATCAACAGTAAAAGTACTGGTAGATATTCTCAGCCTTGTTAATTCTGTTGCTTTTAGTAAGACTCAAAGGTTACTAACATACGTCAAGCATATGGTTAAAACATTGAAACTTGAACAGTCCTGGCAGTATGAAGTTGCAACAATGTTATCTCAGATTGGCTCAATCGTGATACCTCAGGATATATTTATCAGACAGGCATCCGGCTTGTTAACAAAAGAAGATACAGATATTCTGCACACTCATCCTGCAGTAACGAGAAAATTGATTGAAAAGATACCACGAATGAATCAGATTGCTGTAATGATAGAAAATCAGAATTCAAGTCTGAATGATTTAAAAAATAGCCCTAAACCTTTTAGTATGAATGAACTGATTGGGGCTCAATTGCTTAAAATTGCTTTAGATTTGGATCAAAAACTGATTAGCGGGATGTTGATGTCTGAATCTTTACAATTTTTAATCAGTAATCCTGCAGTTTATAATCCAAAACTGGTTTCAGCACTTGATTCTTTTAAATTTGAGAAGAATTATTCACGAATTGAATATGTTACAGTAGATAAGTTAGATTTATTTATGATAGCTGCTCAGAATATTGAAGATAAAAATGGTCGAATTTTACTTGCTAAAGACCAGGAAATCACACCTGCTTCTGTTGAATATTTAAAATCATTTGCCAAAAGAATTGGGATAAAAGAACCCTTTCAGGTAAAAATTATTGAATATCGTGGATAAATCAGTTGTCAAAACTGAGTCCTTTGTTTATTTGGTTACATGAGACTAGTATAATTTATTGGAAGGTAATATGAAAAGAGTATTTAGTGGAATAAAACCTACGGGAGATCTTCATCTGGGAAATTATCTGGGTGCAATAAAAAACTGGATTAACCTACAGGATACGTATGAATGTGTGTTTAGTATTGTAGATTTACATGCGATGACTGTCATGTACGAACCTGAGATATTAAAGCAAAATGTATTTAAAATGGCATGTAATTATCTCGCTTGTGGTCTTGATCCTGAAAAATCAATTTTAATGATTCAGTCACAATGCAGAAAACACTCAGAACTCACCTGGTTACTCAATTGTCTGACACCAGTCAGCTGGTTGGAAAGAGTGCCTACATTTAAAGAAAAGGCCCAGCAGTACGCAGAAAATGTAAACATGGGGCTTATGGATTATCCGGTACTTATGACTGCTGATATTATCCTGTATAAAGCGGAGTTTGTTCCGGTTGGCGAAGATCAGTTGCCTCATCTAGAACTTGCCAGAGAAATATTAAGACGTTTTAATGCCCGTTTTGGAGATGTATTCCCTGAACCAAAAGACATCATAGGAAAAGGAGCAAGAGTGAAAGGTCTGGATGGTTCGGCCAAGATGGGTAAATCACTTGATAATTGCATTTATCTCTTTGAAACACCTGAAGATATATGGAAAAAACTATCCAGAGCAGTCACTGATCCTGCCAGAATCAGAAAAACAGATCCTGGTGATCCAGAAAAATGTAATGTTTATTCATTTCATGAATTGTTCTCTGACAAAGAAACGCAGAACCGGATAGCTGAAGGTTGCCGTACTGCCGGTATCGGATGTATGGATTGTAAAAAATGTCTGGCTAAAAATATGGCTGAAGAACTTGAACCGATACGTTCAAAATACAACGATTTTATGGAAAAACCGAATTTGGTATATGATATTTTAAATGAAGGTAATAAAAAAGCAAACAAAATAGCTGATGCTACTATGTCAGAAGTCTATGAAAAAGTGGGAATTAGTTATCCTGAGTTCAGATTATGATAGATATTTAAAAAAAAAGATTGACAAAAAAAGTGCCTTCTTATAATTTGAATATAGTTAATAAAAGGAGATAGATTATGTGGACTTTACTCGTAATTATACATATTTTAATATGCCTCGTCTTGATGATGGTAATCTTGATGCAAACTGGAAAAGGTGGCTTAGACAGTAACTTTTCAGGTATTGCTTCAAATACATTCGGAACTCAAGGAGCAAGTGAAGTCATTAAACGTACTACTCAGGTGATGTTTGGCGTGTTTATTATTTCTTGCGTTTTACTGGCAACGATGAATCCAGGTCAGACAAAAAAATCTAATATTTCAGAAAAACTTAAAAAGGAAGCTGCAGCTACTCAAAAACCAGCTCAGAAATTACCTGTAGCACCTAAATAAATCTTCATCAAGCAGGAGTGGTGGAATTGGCAGACACGCAAGACTAAGGATCTTGTGCTCGAATAGGGCATGCGGGTTCAAGTCCCGCCTTCTGCACCAAATTAAGCATCGGGAAACCGATGCTTTTCTCTTTTACAAAAGAAATAAAATATCATTTTTGAGGAGTTATTATGGACAAATTCGTTTATCACAGTTCATCCATTTCTTCATTAACAATCATAAACCCTTCAACAAGTACCCATGAGAAAGAATGGGTATATGCTACAAAAGACATTGTGGCTAGTGCCTTGTTTATTAGTAGTATTGGGGGAGATTTTACCTGTGCAATTGGCAGGGATTTAGATTCAGGAATTATGTATCTCTGTGAAAGATTTAAAGGTGCTTTTGATTTGCGATACAATGGGAAATCAGGCTCAATCTATATGCTCTCTTCAGAACTATTTTTAGAAAACAGAACAAGCTGGGATGAAGAAGTTGTTTCTGAATCAGCTGTTAAACCTTTAAAAGAAATCATGATTGATAATGCAAAAGAGTATTTATTATTCCTGGAAAGTGAAGGAAAACTGATAATCAAATATTTCCCCGATCGATTTGACGATATTCCTGAAGATGATTCTGATTTGATTGATAGAGCTGTGCTTTGGACACAACAATTTGGAGACAGAATAATTGAACAAGTTAAGTTATATCATCCAAATCTGATGAATGAAATACTCCAAAAACTAAATAATTAGATTTAAATACCTATCTTAAATCCCTAAATATTACTTTATTCTGAATTTTTATAGATAGTTTTCTTGTTAAACCAGCATTAACTTCTAAAACATACTTCGCTGGTTTTAGAGAAGGTATCATATCTTCACTTAAAGGCATACAGTTTTCACTGATTGATACAATTTGAAGATTAGAGTCAATGAAGATAATATCAAGGGGTATATAGGTATTTTTCATCCAAAAAGATAAAGGCTTATCATAATCAAAGATAAAAAACATTCCCTGATTATCTTTCATCTCTTTTCTATACATAAGCCCTTTTTCTGTTTTCTCAGGAGAATCAGCAATCTCTGTTTCAAAATATATACTGTCTCCCATGTCATTGATTATGATAACTTCACCTTGTTTGATAAAAGTATCTGTTTGATTCGTACTTTGATTATCAGGGGTAGGCTTACAGGCAGACAGATAAAATAATGTTAACAATAAGAGTAGTAATGATCTCAAAATTAATATCCAAATTTTTGTAATACAGAGAATATAAAATCACTTTTAGCTTGAGTATAGGCTTTTCGTTCTTGCGCAAAATCTGATTTTAAGTTAGTTTTTAGATTCTCATATTGTTTGAGTATCTCTGGATGGTTCACCAAGATATCTCTGAAAGCGATATGTTGTTTAAAAAAAACGGAGTTATAATGACATACATGAAGATGATGCGTGATAAAATCCCCTACACCTTTAGCCAGATAATGCCATTCTTTCGGATCAAAATTAGCTTTATAATGCCATCCAATCAACTTTAAGCGGGATAATATCTCGTTTTCCTGTTCTGGATTGATGCCTAACATAATATCAATAATTGGTTTAGAAATAAAGTTTGGGATAAAAGTACTGCCTATATGTGCTATCTGTTCGGTTTTGACATCGCAAATACTGAGTATGGCTTCTTTTTCAATTTCATATAGCTCCTTCCAGGCCGGCATATTTTCGTTCAAATGAACAGCCTTAATGTTAAGCCCTAAGTTTTTTAAATCTCCTTGTTCTAATGCTAAGAGATATTTCTTTCTCCAGACACCTGCTTTATAACCGCCTTGATTATGCTTTCCGGTGATTCGGTGGCAGGGATTAAGAATAAGAACTTTATTTTTGCCTAAAGAATTTGCAATGGCTCTTACAGCGTTTTTCAACCCTAATTGACTGGCAAGATCAGAATATGTTATATGTTGCCCGTATGGTATTTTTTGAATCTTGCTCATAATTTCCAGATGAAAGGAACTTCCTGAAGAGAGAATATTCATCGATAATTCCTGTTTTTGAGCTAAGAAATAATTGTCTAAAAACTGGATGATTAATTTACCTGAAACGATGTCAATTTCTTCAATTGAGTCTGTTAATGGCGTATTGAGTTGATTAACAAACTGAAGAGAAGAAATACTGTTTTTAGAGAAGACAATCTCGATGATACCCAATGGCGAATGATAAAAAATAACACTCATAATCCACTCCAGGAATTAAAAAAAGGTACCTTCACTAAGAAGGTACCTTGTCTATTTTATTTTGCGATTTTCTTAAGAAGTAATTCAAATATAACACCCTGATTAGGTCCTACTTCTCCAGCTCCGTGTTCACCAAAAGCTAAGGAATCTGGAAGATAGATTTCCCATTTTGATCCAACTTTCATATTCTTTAAAGCAATCTGCCATCCAGGGAAAACCTCTTCTAAGCTAACAATGATGGGTTCAGGTGCTTCTTTTGAATTCATAAATTCTTTACCATCAAATGTACGGCCGATAAATTCAACTTCGAATCTGTCTTTACCCTGAATCTTTTCGCCAGTACCTTCCTGAAGCACTTTATACTGAATACCTTCAAGTGACATTATGCCTGGTTTTTTTGCGTTTTCAGCAAGGAATTTTGTTTGGTCTTCTTTGTTTTTCTTGCTGTCTTCTTCACGTTTTTTTTGCATTTTAAGCTGGGTTTCAACCTGATAGGTATTGAGAATCACTTGGATTTGTTCATTGCTGAGTGCAATTTTGGATGTGTCAGCAGCATCTTTCATGGCGCGGATAAACATTCTGTAATCCACTTTGGTTAAGCCTTTTTCTAATGCTTGTCCCACCTGAAGACCTAACGCATAACTTAAACTGTCTTCACGGTTTTTTAATGAGACTTTACCGGTGCTTCTGCAACCCAATGAAAGGGCTGTGACACTGATAAGTACAAGGATGAAAATCACTTTTTTCATCATACCTCCATTTTCTTTTTTTATTTTGTTTAGAAAATACTGATTCTAAAATATTTTCTGGGGTTTTTCTTTACATCAATCAGCAGAGAATCAACTTTCTGACTGGATTTCAGTAAATTGTTATACAAGGTTTTATCATTAATCAATGCGCCGACTGAACTGTTTTCGCTATTGATATTTTTTGCTACCTGATTCAGATAAATCATTGCGGTATCGACTGTGGCAAGCGTATAATTGATATTTGTGAGTGTGGTATTTGATTGTCTGACTGCTTGACTGATTTGTTCTTTATTTTCAGAGAGCAAATGACTGAGTTCTTTAGTTGAGTGATTTAAATTTTGAACAATGGTTTTGATATCATTTTTATCTGGATTGCTGATTAGTCTGTCTATCTTTGTAAAAGTAGTATTACTGTTTTCTAAAAAGGAATTGAGATTCTCTAACAGATTGTCTGCTTTTTCTAATTTTGTGAATATTCTCTCTACATTTTCTGCCATACTGTTCATTCTGTAGATGAGGTCAGTGAATCCTTCACGAGTATATCCATTTTGTATTTCATTGACATTGAGAAGTGCTTCCTTAGACCCTGGAATTATATCAATCTGATGATTTCCCATAATATCTGATTCTTTTGTAATAAATAAAGTGCCTTCTTTTAAAGGGAAATCAATATCTACATAGATAGTTGCTAAAATTCCGTTCTCAACTACTTTGATCTCTTTGACTCTCCCTTTTTTTAATCCATTAATCGTAACAGAATTTCCAGGTTCCAGATTATTAATATTTGAAAAAAGGACTTTTATACTTGAATATTTGTGCTTGTCGATTAAATCATTTAAATACGAATAGCTGATAACAAAGAGGATGATTACACAAATTGTAAAAATACCTACTTTAAAACTGATTTTATTTTTATCTTTAAAATATAGTGACATATTAAAACCTCTACTTCATTATTTCAGAGACTTCAATATTGTCAACCAAAAAATAAAAAAGTGTATTGTTTAGCTAATCCATACTAATTCCTCAAAGCTGCCTTGATTTGTTTTGCAATTGCTATAAAGCTAAAAGGCTTTTGCAGATATGGTGCATTAGGAAAATAATCTTTACTGTCAATGACTGTGTTATCCGTATAACCAGAGATATAAATCACTCTAAGGTCAGGTAATATCTCTGATAATTTCTGAATCAGTTCTCTTCCGTTCATACCTGGCATGACGATATCTGTGATAATTAAATCAGGTTTTAAATTATGATCTTTAACTAGATTTAACGCTTCATAGCCATTCGTTGCTGATATGGGTTTATAACCCAGTTTTATAATCATATTTTCTATCAATTCTATTAGGGGCTTTTCATCTTCTACGATCAAAATCTATTCGCCTTTTCCTCCCAAATCTTCTTCTTCTAGTAATTCTTTTTGATAATTGAGCTTTTCCGTAGTATTTGGAAAGATCATAATAAAGCGTGTTCCTTTATTCAATTCACTATCAACAAAAATGTAGCCTTCAGATTGTTTGACAATACCAAAAACAGTTGACAATCCTAATCCGGTACCTTTACCAGCTTCTTTGGTAGTGAAAAATGGCTCAAATATTCTGTTTAAAGTGGCTTCATCCATCCCAGTGCCATTATCTTTAACCTTTAATTCAACATACTGACCAAAATTTGCACCCTGATATTTAATGGCATTCTCTTCATTAACAAGCACATTATTGGTTTCTATTGTGATCTCACCACCCAATGGCATCGCATCTCTGGCATTAATAACCAGATTCATGATAATTTGTTGAATCTGTCCAGGATCTGCTTTTATCTTGAATATATTCTCAGACAGTATATTTTTTACTTTAATGTTTTCTCCGATTAAGCGATTTAACATTTTTTCCAGATCTTTAATCAAATCATTGATGTTTACTATTTTAGGTTGAACGATATGCTTACGACTGAAAATAAGCAGTTGTCGGGTCAGATCTGATGCTCTTTTTGCAGCATTGACAATTTCCTGTAATTCATTATGCATTTCCATCTCTGCAGGCATTGTTCGTAACAAAATTTCACTGTACCCCAGAATGATTGACAGAATATTGTTAAAATCATGAGCTACACCTCCGGCAAGTTGACCTAGAGATTCCAATTTTTGAGATTGCCTCAATTGAGCATTGAGAGATTCTTTTTCCTTTTCAGCTTCCTTATACTGAGTAATATCCATCAGATAACCATAGATCTTTGTTATCATTTCATTTTCGTAAACCGGATATCCTGAGGTTTTTACGAATAACTTTCTACCTTTTTTACTGGTAAATTCACAATCCAATTCATAAGGAATCCCTTCAGAAACACATTTTCTGAATGCGATATTGAGCTGATCTCTTACGTTTTCAGAATAGCACTCAAGACTTCTAGCAATCACGTCTTCAGGTGTTTCAGTAAATTCAGATTTTTCAATATCATGAATGTTATAAACCTCATTCGTCCAGTATATCTTTTCATTAAAAATATCATATTCCCAACCGCCTATTTTAGCAATTTCTTGAGTTGCATTTAAAATTGCTTCGTTTCTTCTGAGGGCATCTTCAATTTCAATTCTGGTGATTAGTTCTTTTTCCGCTTCTATCATTTTCTGTTCAAGTTTTCGAATAAGCCGTTCATTATAAAGTTTAAAGATATCTTTTTCATCATTTTCAGCGATTTCATTATCTTTGATTGGTGTTTGATGAGAATTGCTTAAAAGTTCATTTACATGTTCCATCATTACCTGAGGTTCACATGGTTTTACAACAAAACGGTCAGCACCAATTTTTCTGGCGAATTCCTCGTCTTTCGGACCGGTATAGGTGGCTGTATAAAAGATAAAAGGAATATCTTTCAATTGATCTTTTTTATGAACTTCAAGGCATAGGGTAAAACCATCCATCACAGGCATCAGGATATCACTAATGATTAAATCAATTTGTTCTTTTTGTAAAACTTCCAGTGCTTCTTTACCATTTTTTGCTTCATAGGATTTGTGACCATATCCCTTAAAAAGTGTTTCAAGAAAGTATATGTTTACATCATTATCATCAACAATCAGGATATTCATTTTTTCTCCTCTATTTCAGATACAGTTTAATTTCAGATACAAATGTATCCGGATTTATTGGTTTTTCAATATAACCATTAGCTCCTGCTTTTATCGCCTGCTCTTTATCACCAACCATTGCGTAAGATGTTACCGCAATAATCGGTATCTGATTAAGTTCAGGCAATTTTCTGATTCTACGGGCTACTTCATAACCATCCATTTCAGGCAATTGAATATCTAGTAAAATTGCACTGATATCCTTATTTTTTGCCATCTCTATACCATCAAGACCATTATCAGCTCCAATAATCTGGAAATCATTTTTTTCAAGCAGGAATTTCATCAGATAATAATTGTCTGGATTATCTTCGATAATAAGTAGTGTTTTATTCATGAGATACTCCTATATTTCATAAGTTACTGACTTGCGAAGTAACAGTTTGTTTGACATTGTTTCCATTCAGTATATTGGCAGAATCTTTTTTATAAGGGAAAATTACTGTAAATATACTACCTTTGTTTAATTCACTTTTTACTCGTATGTTGCCATTCATCATTTCAATCAGTTTTTTACAAATGGATAGCCCCAGACCTGTCCCTTCATACTTTCTTGATAAGCCGGTGTCAATTTGGCTAAAAGGTAAAAAGAGTTTATCCATTTCATGAGAATCCATGCCGATCCCGCTGTCTTCTATGGAAATGATACAATTCTCATTATCATAAAAACAAGTGAGTCGGACATAACCCTGCTCTGTAAATTTTACGGCATTACTCAGGAGATTCAAAATAACTTGTTCTATACGCCGTTGATCACAATATACTTTGTCAATTTCAGGTGCTATATTGACTTCTAACTGAATGCCCTTTTTATCACTGGCAGGCATTATCAGTTTGATGCTTTTATCAATGGATGCCCTGATATCAAATTCTTCGTAAAACAAGTATAATTGCCCCGATTCGATTTTGGAAATATCTAATACATCATTGATTAAGGATAGAAGATGATTGGCACTTTTTTTAACCAATGATAACTGCTTATTTTGTTCAGGATTGAGTTCTCCAGCGAGTCCCTGGAGTAATATACCTGTAAAGCCGATAATCGAGTTGAGTGGCGTTCTCAGCTCATGAGACATTGTTGCCAGAAAGGCAGATTTTAATCTGTCTGCCTGTTGCGCTTTTTCCATTGCTTCTGCTAAATCAGCAGTTCTTTCGATGACTTTTTTTTCCATTTCATGATAGCTTTTATTTAACTCAGCTGTTTTTAATTTTACCTGTTTTTTTAAGATAAAGCTGGCAATGGTCGTCAATATAAGAAGTGAAAAAACTGCCAGATTTATCAAAATTACCCATCTGGGTAACTTTTTGGGCTGAACCTGTGAAATCCATTTTTGTATAGATTTGTAATAAACAGAGTTTGAATCCGCTTTATACGTTATCAAGTAACGATCAATTGTATTAAGAATGTCTAAATGCTTATTCTTAGCAGTCGCAAAGTATAATGAACTGGGACTGAAAATAATAGCAGTTTCTTCAAGACCCATTTTACTCGCATGCATCAGTCCGAAGATATGATTGCTTACAACAGCATCTGCTTTTTTTCTGGCAACTGCTTCAAAAGCCTGTTCAAAATCAGGATAAGGTATTAATGTAAGTTTAATGTCAAATCCGCTGATAAAATTAAGCAGTGATTGTTGCTGAACTGAATTATCCAGAACAGCCAGCTTTTTACCATCCAAATCTAGAATGGATGATATCTTTGAGCCTTTATAAGTATAAATCTGAGACCATGAAGACAATACCTGAATTTTGTGAAAAGAATAAATCTTATTTCTTTCAGGGTTATAAGCAACATCAGGCATCAGATCAATCTGACCATTTTCCAATCTTGATAAACATTCATTCCAGGTGCCTGAGACATATTCTATTGTCCAGTTTTCTTCTTCTGCAATTGCTTCTAAGATGTCAACATAAATACCGGATGCTTTTCCTGTTTCAGAAATGAAAATTTTGGGTTGATTATTGTATAATCCTACTTTAATCGTTTCTGCAAAGATAGAATGCGTAAAAGTAATAAAAATCAGAATCAACAAGTACTTTAAGAAGAAAGAATGACTTTTAAGTCTTTTATTCATAGTATCACCCCTCATATAAAGATAAGTGTATATCTTATAAAAAAGAAAGTCAAATGTTTTTTTAAAAAATTTATCAATTTAATTGCTTAATAAACAAGAAGACATAAAAAAAGGTGCGTTTTTCAACGCACCTGATGAACCCTGTTTATACAATATCCCGCCTTTTATAAAGAAAGTAGGCAATTATGATAAACACAATACTCAGCAATATACGCCATACATTAACGATGTCGAACAGATTCAGCCACATTTCCTGAATGGATTGAGTCAGAACTGAATAATCACCATTCGTTGTTTTCTGGTACAATAACTTATTATTATCAAAGACATTAACTGTTGTTTTACCAACTGCCAGATAGATCAGTTTGCTAACCAGAGAAGGAATTGTAGTATTCCAGAGATTATTTATAATGTTTATGACTACTTCTGTTACCAAAAGGATCGGAACAATAATTCCCGGCTTTTTGATAAAGAGTGTTGCTGCCATCATAAAGAAAGTACAAATAAAAATGGTAGGGAAGATACTAATAAGAGAACTCTGGATTAATGCCAGAAAACCAGTCAATACATTTGCTTTTGAATAAATATTAAAAGCAATGGAAAAGACAATTTGATTGAATGTGGCAATTGCAAAAGAAATCAAAAATCCTGCTGAGAAGAGCAGAGCCAGTTTTGCTCCAATGATCTTAATTAGGCTGATTGGCTGAGCCAGATGAAAGATGGCACATTTATTCTTAAAATCATCATTCATCATATTAGTGATAATAGTAATTGTAAAAAATATCATCAATACAAATGGTATAAGACTGATAATTGTCGATCCAAAATA
The DNA here is from genome assembly GCA_029564175.1 of Candidatus Cloacimonadota bacterium. Lineage (GTDB taxonomy): Bacteria > Cloacimonadota > Cloacimonadia > Cloacimonadales > WRIO01 > JAGOCT01. Next base: position 17,034 of record JAKQQL010000067.1, on the reverse strand, counting down.
AAAGGCAATATTTGCCTGTTCAGCTGTCTGAATCGCATCTTGATTAAAATGAACAGTGCCTTGTTTATAATATCCATAGATCATACCGGCAATCATCAGCACATAGATAAGTGCTGTAATCCATACCGGTATTAAAAAAAGGTTTTTATAAGTATTCCATTCTTTTATCATTAATCCCTTAAACTGTTTCATTACTTCCTCCTGCTATTGCTAAAAATATATCTGACAACTGAGGTCTGGAATATTGGGCGTTTGCAAACTCTATATTAGCTGGCAATATACCGCTGATATGCCCAAGTGTTCTGGTTACCTGTTTTGGATTGTAACTCATAAATTCATCTTTCTGATCATTCGTAACCGTTACTACATTGTATTTATCTTTTAGAGGCTCCACTTCTTCGTAAAGCAGGATTTTTCCTTCATCTATAAAGATAATTTCTTGTAAAAGCGGTTCAATCTCTTCAACCTGGTGAGTTGAAATAATGATGGTTTTGTCTTCATTGAAGAATTCTCCTAAGATTGTATTAAAGAATTCTTTTCTAAAAGCAATATCCAATCCAAGTGTTGGTTCATCAAGTAGCAGAATATTGACATCCAGTGACAATGTTACCAATAAGTAAAGCTTGGTTTTCATCCCTTTTGAAAGCTGACCTACTTTTTTATTCATCGGCAAAGAACTGATTTGCAGTAGTTTATTAGCAGTTACAGGATTCCATTTTGGATTGACTGATGCGATATAGTCAATGGTTTGTTGAACCGTTAATCTGTCATCCAGTCCGTTTACATCTGGTATAAAAGCCACTTTTTCAAAAATCTCCGGATTTCTGTGTGAAACCTGAATGTCTTCGATCTTGATTTCTCCTTCATGATGTAGAAAGCCGAGAATACATCTCATCAAAGTTGACTTTCCAGCTCCGTTCTTTCCGATTAATCCGATAATCTTACCTTTTGGTAAAGTGAGATTCACATCATCCAATGCTTTAAAGGTCTTATAAAACTTGGTCAGATGGTTGATTTCAAATGCAGGAACATCTTTATTATTGTTTTCTTCTGTCATGAGTGTACTAAACATTATTCTCTCCATATATTTTTCTGATACAGTCAAAGAGGGTTTCTACAGGAATTTCCAGTAATTTTGCTTTTACAATGGTAGTGCTTAAGGAATTATTCAGGAAATCTTTACTTTTTTTTGAAATGATTTTTTTTCTGGCATTTTTTTGAACAAATACACCAATTCCTCTTTTTTTGTAGAGGATGTCATCATTTTCCAATAGGTTAATCGCATTGGATATGGTGATGGGATTTAAGACATGATCTTTGGCAAGCTGTCTTAATGATGGCAATGATTCTTCTTCTTTGAGAGAACCATCAAGGATAGCTGTTTCAATATATTCTCTGATCTGGAGATATATTGGCATATCACTTTTGAATGCATTCATAAATCCTCCTTTATGTTGTTATCTGAATTTTCAGTTTAAAATACTGATAAATAAGCCTGTTATCAGTTCTTATACACACTATCAAGATAAGTAGTGATATACTTAACTACTACACCATAAATCTAATGCACTTTTCTGTCAAGAAAAAAATTATTTTTTTTTATTGACACTACTGTTTTTTTAAAGTATAAATATATTGAAAAATATAATAGGAGGAATTATGGAAGGGCAAGAAGCCGTTGTCTATGGTATTTTATCTATAATACCACCGCTTATTGCGATCATTCTCTGTATTGTTACCCGTCAGGTGATACCATCCTTATTGCTTGGTATCTTTTCAGGTGTCATGATCTTGAATGCCTGGAATCCTGGAACTGCTTTACTTGATACGTTTTCCAAGTATATTGTTGGAAAAGGGATTGCTGATCCTTATAATGCCGGTCTTATTACATTCTGTCTGATTATTGGCGGTATGGTCGGTGTTATCAACAAGTCTGGCGGTATGGTCGCAATTGCCGAAGCAATTGCTAAAAGAGCGAAAAGCAAGCAATCTACACAATTTGCTACCACCATTTTAGGTACTGTTGTCTTTATCGATGACTATGCAAGCTGTATGATTACCGGTAACACCATGCGTCCAATTACTGATGCGCAGAATATTTCCAGAGAAAAGCTATCCTTTATTGTGGATGCTACAGCTGCTGCCATTTCATCCATTATCCCTGTATCGACATGGATTGCCACTGAATTGGGTTTAATTAAAACAGGTCTTGAATCTGTTGGTATTCAGGCAAATCCATTAATAGTGTTTGTTCAAACAATTCCAGGCCGTTTTTACATTATGTTTTTAATAATCTTTATTTTTGTAATGCTTTTAACCAAAAAGGATTATGGTCCAATGCTTAAGGCAGAGATTCGTGCCAGAAAAACAGGCGAAGTATATGCTAAGGGTGCAAAACCGATGATTTCTGATGATAAGGAAATCCTGCCTGATCCTGGTATCAAAGGCAGTATCTGGAATGCAGTTGTACCTATTCTGGCTTTCATTGTGTCCACAGTACTTGGTTTATGGTATAATGGTTATGAAGCAGGTTTGGCTTTTAGAGATTGTTTAGGTAATGCAGATGCATCTGTTGTTTTAACATGGGCTTCAGGGATAGGGTCAATGGTTGCTATATTAATGAATCTGTTATTTACAAAAATGAAATTTGGGAAGATTATTGATTCATGGATCAATGGTGCTAAATCTATGCTCTATGCGGTGATTATTTTAACCTTGGCATTAACCATAAAAGCGGTTGTAAGTGATTTAGGTATGGCTACCTATATCGTAGAAGTAACCAAATCATGGTTGAGTGGTCCTGTCGTTCCATTACTTATTTTCCTTATTGCCTGTGGTACTGCCTTTGCTACCGGTACTTCATGGGGAACTATGGCGATACTCATGCCGATTGCAATTCCAATTTCATGGGCTGTTGCAGGAAACCCAACTGAAGTAGTTCCATTAATGAATGCAACGATTGCTGCTGTTCTTGCCGGTGCTATCTATGGTGATCACTGTTCACCTATTTCTGATACTACAATCCTTGCCTCTCTGGCATCCGGTTCTGACCATATTGCACATGTTAACACTCAGTTACCTTATGCCACAACGATCGCTGTGATTTCTGCTATCATTGGTTATATACCTGCCGGTTTTGGTGTCAATCCATGGATTTCGATTGCTTTTGGTACAGTAGTCATTGTTCTTGTATTCAAATTCTTTGGTAAGAAAATTGATGATCAGGGAAATATCATAAAATAGCTATTAATTGCGGGAGATCTATCTCCCGCTTTTTTTTTAATAAGGTATATAAATCATGTTGAAAATCTTATGATTTTTGATGTATTACATGTATAAAAGAAAAGGAGTAGAACCATGAGTATGTTTTGTTTTCAATGTCAGGAAACTGCAATGAACAAAGGCTGTAGTTTCGCACAGGGGATGTGTGGAAAACCCGATTATCTGTCAAATTTACAAGATTTACTGATCTCTAATCTGAGAAGTCTGGCTTACTGGATTCTCGTTGCTCAGAAACAAGGCGTTAAAGTGGATGTGAAAAAAGAAGGTCTGTTTATCATGCAGAACTACTTTACTACCATTACCAATGCAAACTTCGATACTGAAAAATTCTACCATTTTATCGATACTACCATTAAACACAGAGAGGACATAAAAATACTCATTGGTAAATTACCTGCAGACTCTCCTGCTGAATACAATTGGCTTCCAAAGGACAAGGAAGATTATGCCACTCAGGCTGCTAAAGTAGGGGTACTAAGAACTGAGAATGAGGATGTCAGATCACTCCGTGAACTGATCAATTTAGGGCTAAAAGGGATTTCTGCTTATGGTGATCATGCGGCGATGCTGGGTTATGAAGATGAAACCATTTATCAATTCCTGATTGAAGCGTTGGCAGCCACCAATGATCCGGCTAAGACTGCTGATGAGCTAACTGCACTTGTGTTAAAAACAGGCGAGTATGCGGTTAAAGTAATGGCTTTGCTTGATAAAGCCAATACGGAATCCTATGGTCATCCTGAACCTACCCAGGTGAATATTGGCGTGGGTAAAAATCCTGGTATTATCATTTCCGGTCATGATCTGCATGATATGGAAGACCTGCTCAAGCAGACCGAAGGAACTGGTGTGGATGTCTATACGCACAGCGAAATGTTGCCTGCCAATTACTATCCTGCATTCAAGAAGTATAAACACTTTGTGGGCAACTATGGGAGCTCCTGGTGGCATCAGAAAGAAGATTTTGAAGCATTTAATGGCGTGATTCTCATGACAACCAACTGTATTGTGCCAACCAAGAAAGACTACCTGCATAGAATGTTTACAACCGGTATGGCCGGATATGAAGGCTGTGAACATATCCCTGACAGAGTGGATGGGAAACCAAAAGATTTCTCTAAACTGATTGAAATGGCTAAAAATTGCCAGCCTCCTACTGAACTGGAAACAGGCACTATCACTGGTGGATTTGCTCATAATACAGTACTTTCAGTGGCTGGTAAAGTGATTGAACTGGTCAAAGCCGGTAAGATTAAACGCTTTGTCGTTATGGGTGGCTGTGATGGTCGTCATAAGGAAAGAGAAATCTTTACTGATGTGGCTAAAAACCTGCCTGAAGGTACGATTATTCTGACAGCCGGTTGTGCAAAATACCGTTATATAAAACTGAATCTGGGTGATATTGAAGGTATTCCACGAGTACTGGATGCCGGCCAGTGTAACGATTCCTATTCATTGGCAGTTATCGCTTTAAAATTGCAGGAAGCCTTTGGTTTGGCAAGTCTGAACGATCTGCCTTTATCCTTTGATATCGGCTGGTATGAGCAAAAAGCAGTGGCTGTATTACTGGCTCTCTTACATCTTGGTGTGAAAAACATTCATCTTGGGCCAACCCTGCCCGCTTTCCTTTCTCCAAATGTAGCGAACTTTATCGTTGAAAAATTCAATCTCCAGAAAACGACTGACTGGAAAACCGATATCGATTTAATGATGCAAGGGAAGTAATCCTTCTGCTTCTAAAAGGCTCTGCCTTGGCAGAGCCTTTTTTATTACTTAAAAAAAACTCCGAACCTTTATAAAAAAGTTCATTAGCCACGATAATGAAGTACCCTGCTCTTCTGGATTTACAAATTATCCCTTAAAAAAAAGACCTGCCACATTTTTTTATTAAAATCAGGAAGAATTGGTCTTAAAACTCTGATGGCACTTTTCCCTATATTTTTTTCCAGTTCTTTTAATTCATTTAATTTATCAATTTCGTTCTGTTGAATCTTTGTTTCAAGTCCGACTTCTTTCATCAGCAGAAGCCCTTTTGCATAAAAGCTCAACTCTATATAAAGGATAGCATAGCAAAATATATCCACTTTGACCAGAGGAGGAAAACTTTCTGATATTGTAGCTAAATATTTACCGTATTTGGTATTAGAAAAATTTCCCGATTTAATCATTTCCAGAAGTTCAAAGTCTTTTTCAAAATCTTTTTCCATCCATAAGTTTAGTTTCTTCTCGCTAAGAAAAAACAAGCCATATACTAAAACAGGCAGTAAAACTAACTGTATCAACACCTTTGGCATAACAGGAATGAACGGAAGATTAAATACAGAATGAATCACGATTGCTGAAAGTAATGCCAGTGGATAGTTTCCCTTCTTTTTCTCTTTGGTAAAAAAGTAGATAATACTGAATACAATCGTAGAACTTGCATGTAACAAGGCGGTACCGCTTCCTCTGATTAACCACAGGAATAGGTTTGATTCGGTAAAATTATGAATATACCAAAGATTCTCGAAAGTAGCAAAACCAATGCCTGCGATAAATGCCAGTAATATTGCCTCTGTTAAAAAACCGATCTTGTTATACCGAAATGAAAACAATATGATGAGTGTCTTTAAAAACTCTTCAGACAATGGTGCAAAGATACCGGTAAATATCTTGTCATTTAAAATCAGCTTATAAGCAAAACTATTGATGTAATAAGCACAGATAGCCGACATAACCCCTAAAACAAAATATAGTATGAGCCGTTTGAATGAAACTAAACTAAAGTTATCTAAAAACCAAAAAGTTATCAGACACAGAATTGAAGGCAAAAAGCTAAATAAGTAAATCATTAGTTGAACAAGCTCAAACTGATCATCAATTCGTCAAAATGTTTATCTGTGTCATAAGCTCTGGCAAATCCAAAAGACAAACTTGACTTCAGCTGAGACAATAAGATAAAATTCACATCTGTCTGAATACCAATATTATAATATCGGTTATCCTTTATAATATCTTCTATTCCGGATTGAAGTACTCCAGCAAACAAAGAAGTTTGTATATGTTTTGGTATCAAATGCAGGTTATTGAATTTAAGATAATAGACAGGTGGGAGATTGAGTTCAATTTGTCCTTTAACAAAGTCATTCGCTGAGATGTTATTGATATCACAACCTGCAAATGAGCTTAAAGTCCTGTATTGTCTGGTATTTTTATTATCAATGTAGTTATTCTTAAAGCCACCGAAATAATAATACGCATAAGGCGAATTCTTATTTCCAAATGCTTTTCCGGTATAAGTACGAAGCCATACATGCATATTTTTTACTGGCGTGATAAAACCAAAGTCAGCTTTTAACCAGGCTTTTGAGAATTTCTCATCCTCTATCAATTCTAATCCGGTATATAGATTAAAGTCATAACCATACTCAGATTCAATTGCACCAAGGGTTCTTTTAGTATTACTCAGGGTAATCAGATTATCAGCACTGTAGATCCCGTCTTGTTCTGATTTTACATTTTGTGTCACTTCATCACTGTTAAAGGTAGCGTACACGCCAGGTGTTGTGTTAAAGGTAATGGTTTCGTCATTAAACAGGTTTTTGGTATTTGTTATTTCAAATCGAGTTCCTTTTCCGGATTGTTTTTGCGGACCAAACAGGTCATAGAAATAGGAGAAGTTATGTTTAAAACCAAAATTCCAGGAGAAATATCTGATATCTGTCTTGATATGTAGTTTTTTGTTTTCTGGTAAAGATGTGGCAGGAGAGTAAGATATTTCTGCGTCAACATTTAAAAGGCTGGTTTTATCTACAAAGAGTGTTCTGACTCCGTAAGCAGTATAATCCTTATATCCTGTTACAATGGGATGCCATAAAGATAATTCAAGATTTTTGATAAAACTATAGGGCTTTCGCATAGTCTTATAATCTTTAAAGCTATACTCTGTATCATTTTTAACCGTCCAGTCTTTAACCTGTGGATGTTTATTTACAATCTCCTGTCCCATATATCTGATCGCTTTTACTTTGGTCTCCTGATGCGGGAAAACCTTTACAGGTCTGAAACCATAAATTGATTTGTATTCAATCGCCAGCAGAGTATCGTTTGAGATGAAAACCGGTCTGAATAGTCCATTTTTTGTATTGGTGATCACATTGGTTGTTTCATTTAAAAGATTATGCTCAAACAGATTACTCACACCGGTATAGTATGAACTGCCATAGATAGAATTTCCGTCTTTTGAAAAAACAAAATTGTTTGGTGCTGATTCACCAAAATCAATAGGCTCTGTGTAAGTAAAATCTTTTTGATTCATCTTGTCAAAATCATAAATCACGATCTGATTGTTACCGTTAAGATTGGTCTTAATACCCATTAATTTCTTGCCATCAGGGCTTATATCCAGATCATAAATATCTTCACCATAAGGAAAGACATGGATGGCTGTCCAGTCAGTGTAAGGTGCCTCAAGTTTGATAAGCGTACAAATTCCGTTATTATGCCGGATACCCCAAAGGGTTTTATCCTGTTGTTTAAAAGCAAAGTTACCAGCTCTGAGATTTTTTATCAGAAGGGTCTTTTTATGGTTGTTTATATCATATTGCCATAGATCTCTGAATTTCCAGTTGTCTGTCGTATAATACAAAATTCTGTCTGTTGGATTAAAAGCTAAGGATGTAACCGTATAGCTTGCAGCATTGGAAATATCACTCAGTTTTTTAACATTTCCTTGTAAATCAAAACTTACGATTTGTGGTTTTCCATTATAAGGCTTATACCCGGCATAGATGAGTTGATCGACTTCATCATAAAACATTTTTGAGAAAGAACCATTCAGTTTATCTGAAATATGACTTGAGTTTGTCAAAGCATTACTTGCAATAACATCTAAATTATCCTTTTGCCATTTTTTTTCATAACTGATCCAGTCATTCCAAACACTGATTAAGTCATTATCAAAAGTCTTTTTAAAAGCAGATTCAAAATTAAATTTCTGTGATTTATTAATATTATACCATTCGATTACCTTTTCAGGGGAGTAGGTAATTGCGAGATAACTTATAAAACGGGTGCCATAGATATATGATATGCCTCCCATAGAAAAATCGATCGCTGTACCTTCAGCCTCTAAATCAAATGGCGTAAAAATCTTCTGATTGTCATTTACTAATGCCCTGAAGACCATTTCATCATAAGCCCCGAGACTTCTACCAATCCCGTAATTTTGCCAGGTTTCCATAAAAACGGCAATTCCTTCATGATACCATCGTGGTGCAAAGTATCTTGGTACAGTCAGATAACTGTATAGAACAGTCTCCGGATGATTCTTATCTGTATTCGGTTTGCCTAAAAAAAGTTTTCGATTAAACTTTAACTGATTGTTTGACTGGTCCATAGCGATTATATGTGTAACTTCATGAGTAACCAACATTTGCACCCGCTCAGTCTGAGGTAACATGTCAAAGGCATTTATAGATGGGGCAAGACTTAACATGATATAATTTTGCGGTAAGCCGGTAGCACCTCCATTGCCATAATCAGAAAAATCATTAATGAAATAAACAGGCTTTTCATTTGGTATATAATTCCAGAAACCCTTGTCATAACCCCATGTTTTATGATGAGTCTTAAGCGTATGGGGTATTATGAAATCATGTAAACTGCTGTAATATACCAGATTAATGTCAGCTGTTTCAATTTGCATAAGCGGGATTGCAGAGATATTTATAAATATTAACAATAGAAGATAAATTATATTTTTTTTCATTATTTTCCTTTAAGATTAAAAAACCGGCATCAGAATGATGCCGGTCTGCTTGGTATTAATATCTGATTGCCTCTAACAGAACATTAAAATCCTGATTTGCGGCCATAAAACGACTAAACATATTGCTGTTAATAATATTTGAAATATCTGTGTTATTAATCCATTCTGATATACTGTGTTGTATTTCTGAATTATTAATTACAAAGCCGGTTAAATCCTGATTTAATGAAGTAACACCACTCAATGCATCCTTATTAAAATACATTGCTTTAATCAACTGGCTGTTAAAATTATTAGAGTTTACGAGATTTACTAAATTCATACCTGTCTCTGAGTTTAAAATAACAGAAGTAAAACCTGCTTTAAACACATCTATTTCTTTTGAAGAAAACTGAGCTGCATCATTTGCTCTGAAAGACCAAAGGCATGCAAGATTAAAAAGTGATTCAAGTTTTTGACTTCCGGATAAGTTCCATGAATGTACTAAAGCATAAGCTTTTAATAAGTTATCCAACTGTCCGTTTTGTTGTAAATTAGTGATAAAAATACCTTGTTCTACCGGTAAGGTATTGATCCATTCAGACAGTTTTTCGAGATTTACTGAATTTAATTCAATTTGGGAAAAGATATTCTTTGCCTGTGCATAATTCTCAAGACTGTTATACATGCCAATAAATTGTTTGACGCCATTAACCTGAGATAAAAACTGCATCATCTCTTTATTGGTAAACATTGCAAGAAGCTTAGGATCTTTGGAGATGTTTTGCCATTCAGCAGACTGAAAAAACATATTGATTTCATTTTTGTCTAATTCAATCTGTCCAGTTTCTGAATTTCTGTAGCGTTCTGCCCTTTCAGCGCCACCTATGGAACCAACAGTCAGTTTTGGATCAGGTGCAGGATAAATTCCTGAAAAATAGAGTGTTCCACCAATCAAAACAACAATTAAAAGAGATAAGATTATCACCTTTTTCTTGATCATTCCCTTTTGATTCTCTAACATCATTCCTCCATAATATGTATTTTGTGTCAAAAATATCTCTACAAATAAAAACTGTCAATATTTTTTCTAAAGATTAAAAAAAATATAACTACTCAGTTGCAGGTTGTTTTTTAAAAACCGGTAATAAATGATAAAATGAAAAAGCAGCTGTAGGAATTACGAAGCGCAGTCCCGTAAATTCGCAAGATCTTATAAAATACCGTTCAGAAGCGATTAATCGTTTCACTACTGATCTGGATTTACGGAATATGACTTTCTCTTATTGTAAGCCTTTTTGCATGAAACAGAATTTTTACAACAGACAGATTAACAGTTTGGATATTATCAGTCATATCATCTTGAAAAGGGATTGTATTACTATCAGAAACATCTATAGCAGTATGGTTTAAAGAATGTATTGATACTAATTTTCTTAATAAATAGAGTTTAACTGATTTATAAACAGTTAAATGGCTTATTAACTTTAGGACTGTTTCGTACAATGACACTTCAGATAAAGATTGAAGGGAGAATCGTTTAATCAGTCCATGGACAAGCATTAACATAATCCCATAGGATGATATACCTCTTTTTCTGAGACCTGGATAAGTTTTTTTGTAGGCGAGTGCATAGAGTGCCAGGTCTTTTTTAAACGATTTGCTTATAACATCCCACAATTGTCTGCTTACCTTGTTAACGATTTTGATTTTGTTATTCTGTTCCTGCATAATGTGAGGTCTCAGATTTCTCATGATGCAAATACGACCCTGTTGATACCATGCCAGATTAACATCGTTGATCTTTTTGGGGTAATCATGTTTCTTTTGATTAAAAAATACCTTCATTTCTTCTCCTTTATCATTATAATATAATATAAAAAACTATAAAAGCAAATATAAATATCATATCAATCCTGTAGAAAATCTCTTTTTATCATTTTGCATATCATCTGCATATTATTGATTATTTTAAACTGCCTAAAGCGAAGCAAAGCTGAATGAAAGCGGTTAGAAATGAGTTCCTTTTACAAAAAAATGATTTTCAGTTAAAAAAAGATTGACAGAAAGTCCTTGATGAATATGATAAAATTCAGTTAATAATAAGGTAATTATATGAAATGAAAGGAGTTTTGAATAATCTTGATAAAAGTCGAAAAATGGATACATAATTTTTTAACTGAATCAGAGCAAAAGCTTCTTTTCTATTTTCTTTCTTTTTTTCTTTTAGGCTTGTTTCTGGCACAGATTCAATTTGCGTATGCCGATAAATCGGTTAAGCAGGAAGTTCAGGCTCTCAAGCAAGAGATTCAAACTGATTTTATACAATCTTATGATTTAAATAAAGTTACTTACCAGGAATTAATCAGCGTTAAGGGTATCGGACCCAAAAAAGCTCAGGCAATATTGGATTATCAAAAGTCAGATTCTTTTAAAAAAGTGGAAGACTTAATGGAAATCAAAGGGATTGGAGAAAAGACTCTAAAGTCATTAAGTCCTTATTTTTATGTTGTTATTAACCAACAGAAAGTGTATGCTGATTCGGAATATCAAAACAATCAAAAAAGTGTTCAATCATCCGCTAAAATGAATATTTTAATAGCTGATATCGATGAGTTAATGCAGATAAAGGGCATTGGCAAGAAAAAAGCCCAGGCAATTATTCAATATCGTTCAACAAATCAAATTCAGAGTCTGGATGATTTATTAAATGTTAAAGGAATTGGACCTAAACTTCTTGAAAACATAAAAGCTTCTGCATTTATTGCAGGGGATACCCGATCATCGACAACGAGCCATCCCCAAATATCCTCTGATATAGAAAAGATTAATATCAATTCAGCCAATATAACGGAATTGTGTACGCTTAAGGGTATTGGTACCAAAAAAGCAGAAGCCATTATTGATTATCGTATAAAAAACGGATCATTCAAATCCTTAGATGACTTACTCAATATAAAGGGTATTGGCAAAAAGAATCTGGAGAATCTGAAACCTTATATTTACCTTGGAGAATCTGATGAACAAAAGCAATAACAAAATACCGCCCACGATAACGCTTGCTCAACTTTATGAGGCTCAACAGCAGTATTTTGATGCCTATATGATTTACAAAAAAATTTATGAAAACAATGCAGATGAAAGCATATTGGAGAGAATGGATAAAAGTAAGAGTAAAATATTTATTGATCCAAATATGCAGTATCATGCGATAATTGAAAGCATTTTCACTCCTGAAGACAAAGCCCTTTTTAAGATTCTGCCTGATGAAAACTATCTAGATTATCAGAAATCTCTCAAGGATGAGGTTGAAGAAACTGAATTTGTAGAAGAAGAATTTGAAGAAGATGAATATGACATGAGTGAGGCTGAGGAGATCGAAGAGATTTATAATCCGACAGATCTTCCCCCATTCGAAGAATTTACTACAGGGCTCCCTGAAACTGATGATAGTGTTGAAAACCATTTTTCAGATTTAAGTGTATTAGACTCAATTAATGAAAGCAAATCAAATGCATTAAGTATTTCTGATTTCTGTATGTATCTAAACAAAACCTTTGGATCAGATAAAAAAGTAGCTGATTTGACGCTGAGTGATTTATTAAAAATATTTGACAAAATTAAAAAATCTTAAGGAAAATCTATGTCTGCTAAAGATAAAGAATATAATAAATTATGTGAAACCTGTGTGAAAGAGTGTAAACAACCCTATAAGGCAGTTTTAATCTCATGTCCAAACTACAAAAAAAAACCGAAACAACTGGAATTTAAATTTAAATTTAAGAAGATGAGCTGAAAGGAAAATCATGGTTGAATTTTATCAAATTAAACTAGAGAATGTGGAGTATTTGCCCTCAATGCCAACAGTTCTTAATAAACTGCTGGAAGTGTTAAACGACAACTCAATCTCAAATAAGGAGATTGCGAAGATTATCTCATTGGACTCTTCCATATCAGCTAAAATATTATCAATTGCTAACAGTGCATTGTTTGGCGGAACAACTCAAATTACAGACATTAGTCTGGCGGTTACCAGATTGGGTCGTATTGACGTTAAGACGATTGCCATGACCTTGTTTGTATCGAATATGCTGAAACGCTTTAAACTCAAAAATATCAATATCGAACATTATTGGAAGCATAATCTGGCTGTTGCTTTTCTTTCCAGAAGACTGACTCAATACCTGAAAAATCATAATGATTTTGCTGAAGAACAAAGAACGATGATTTACTTGTCTGGTCTTTTTCATGATATTGGCTATATTTTGTTCGATCAGATCAATCCAGATGTTTTTCAGTTAATAAAGAATAAAGCGAGTGAAGCTCATGAACCATTTATCGAACTGGAAAAAATCATCATCCATACCACTCATGCACAAGAAGGTGCTGAATTGTTAAAACATTGGAATTTACCAGAAATAATGGTTGAAACTGTTCGTTATCATCATGAACCATCTGCCATTGAAGATCCCTTAGTTCAACAATATGCTCGGATTATCAACATGGCTGATTATTTTGCCAATATGTTTGATGTGACCACTATCTCTGAACTGGATAATGAAGTCCTTTCTGAAACTATTTGGAATTGCTTTGAGTTTGCTGACTATGATACAGAAAAGTATACTCTGTTTAAAAATGAACTGGCTAGCCAGACCAGACTGTTTATTTCATTTTCAGAACTGGCGCTTACTTTATAAAATATGAGAATTATCGCAGGTACTTATAAAGGACGTGAAATTGTCAGCATTGCCGGCAATTCAACTCGTCCAACCACCAGTTTCAATCGTGAACTGATTTTCTCAACACTCTTTGATGTGGAAGAAATGAGTGTCTTAGACTTGTTTGCTGGTAGTGGCGCATTGGCTTTTGAAGCAATATCCAGAGGTGCTAAAGATGCATGCCTGGTGGATATGAGTGAAAAAGCGGTTAAAGCCATTTTACATAATGCTCAAAAACTCGATTGTAAAGACAAAATCCAGTTACAGAAAATGAAGGTCGAACTGTATTTAAAGAAAACAGAGCGTAGATTTGATTTGATATTAGTTGATCCGCCATACAGTAAAAATTGTGTAAATCCTATTCTGAAAAGCATTTTTGAAAGAGATTTGCTGAATGACGAAGGGATTATAGTGATGGAGCACAGTATCGAAGAAAAGATCAATGAAGAATTTAAACCATTTATTAACAAACAAAAGCGAAATGGAAAAACAGTCATTACTTTTTTTGAAAAGTTGTAACGCAAGCTACCAGCTTGTGTAGTTGTAACGCAAGCTACCAGCTTGTGTAGTTGTAACGCAAGCTACCAGCTTGCGAAAATAGAGTGAATTTGACAAGCAGGTTGCTTGTTCTACAACAGCTTGCGAAGTTGTAACGCAAGCTACCAGCTTGTGTAGATAGAGTGATTTTAACAAGCAGGTTGCTTGTCCTACAACAGCTTGCGAAAATAGAGTGATTTTGACAAGCAGGTTGCTTGTCCTACAACTGCTTGCTAAGATACTACGAACAAGATATTTGTAGAACAGATAATTATAAGGAGAGACCATGAAAATATACAATACCATGACCAGACAAAAAGATGAGTTTAAACCTGTAACAGAAGGCAAGATTAATATGTATGCCTGCGGACCAACCGTTTATAATTATTTCCATATTGGAAATGCCCGCCCTTTCTTATTTTTTGATGTGGTCAGAAGATATTTTAAATATTTAGGATATGAAGTGACTTATGTTCAGAATATCACGGATATTGATGACAAAATTATTGATCAGGCAAATCAGGAAAATTCTACTTTTCATGAGATTGCCAAAAGATATACAGATGCTTTTTTTGATGATCTTAAATTGTTAAATGTCAACTATGCTGATTATAATCCAAAAGCGACCGAATATATTGCTGAAATGATTGCTTTGATAGATGAACTGGTTCAAAAAGGCCGTGCTTATGAATCAAACGGCGATGTCTATTTTGCAGTTGAATCGGTGAATGCTTATGGAAAGTTATCCGGTAAAAATCTGGAAGATCTCAAGGCTGGTGCGCGTGTGGAAGCCAATACACAGAAGAAAAATCCGGCAGACTTTACACTTTGGAAAAAAGCCAAAGAAGGCGAGCCCAAATGGGATAGCCCCTGGGGAGCAGGTCGCCCGGGCTGGCATACCGAATGTGTAGTTATGTCCAGAAAATTATTGGGCGAAACCTTTGACATACATGGGGGAGGGGTTGATCTCGTATTTCCTCATCACGAAAATGAGATTGCTCAGGCAGAAGCATTAACCGGTAAACCGCTTGCTAACTACTGGATGCACAATGGTTTTCTCAATATCGATGGTAATAAAATGTCAAAAAGTCTCAATAACTTTTTTACAACCAGAGACATTATGAAAAAGTATGATCCGGAAGTGATTCGTTTCTTCTTCTTATCCAAACATTATCGCAGCCCGATTGACTTTAACGAAGAGATTATTATCGAATCTAAAACTGCTTTGAACAGATTTTACTCTGCTTTTAAAGATATTGATATTCTCAATATTAAAACTGAATCTGTTGATAAATCGCTATTTGCAGAGACTATCAATGCTTTCAAAGAAGCGATGGATGATGATTTCAATACAGCTAAGGCGATGGCCTTATTCTTTGATCTGACTCGCGAAATCAAGAATCAGCAAAATACTCTTGAGAAAAAACAGGCTGCTGCAGTGGTTTTACTTGAGTTAGGTCAGATATTGGGATTTTTCTCCAATCTTGCTGAAAAACTGAATACTTCAATGGATCAGCATGCTGAAAAGCTGATTGAACTGCTGATTGAATACAGAACTCAAGCCAAAAAAGATAAAAACTATGCCTTTTCTGACAAGATCAGAAATGATCTGACAGCGATTGGTATCGAACTTCAAGATACGCCAACAGGCACGATCTGGAAGATAAAGGAATAGTCTAAGCAGACTTCTCAACGAGTACATTGTGTTCTCAGATTATTTATCATCATTGCGTACTCTACCGATCTTTACGAGAAAAACGGTGTCAAAACAGGGATGTTTCAATAAGGATTGTACCGCAAGCTACCAGCTTGTGAATCGTTGTACCGCAAGCTACCAGCTTGTGAATCGTTGTACGCAAGCTACCGGCTTGTGAAGAAAATATTTGACAGGAGTCATTATGCTCATTATTTTTCTGTCTATTATCATTGGTATCATGATTGGATACCTGTTTAAATCTAAGAAAATATTATTTTCAGTATCTAATTTCTTATCTACCGTATCTGTTTACTTTTTACTGTTTTTCATGGGGATATCAACTGCTCAAAAAGAGGAACTCTTTACCCGTTTTAAGGAGGTGGGTGCTGTTTCTGTCATTCTTTGTATTTCAGGGATGTTGGGCAGTGTCATTGCCTTGATTCCTGTTAACAAATATCTGAACCGACATCGAAAATTACTTTGGTCTTATCTTGAGTTAAAAAGTAATGATAATCCAAATATGAACACTAAATCTGATAGTAAGCCTGTGTCAATTGAATCTCAGCCTGAAAAGATAGAAAAGCATCTCAGTTCCGATATGTTTTATCCGCTGATATCTTTTCTTCTTGGATTTATCATCTCTTACTTCTTTTTTGACAAAAAAGCTGATTGGATTGATGTTTCAATCAACTGGTCATTGTATCTGCTGATCTTTTTTACCGGTATCGGAATCGGTAAGCTTAACATTATTGATTTAATCAAAAAATATCATGTTTTTGTTATTTTGATACCAATAGCAGCCATGTTGGGTTCTATACTCTCCGGCTTTTTCGTTAGTTTACTGATACATAGAATAGATACTACTCAGGCGATGGCAGTATGCTCAGGTATGGGGTATTACAGTATATCCGCAATTATCTGTACGCAGAATCTGGGTGAAATTGTTGGCATTATTGCCTTGTTTGCAAATCTGTTAAGAGAATTACTGACGATTCTGTTTGCTCCTTTACTCGTCAAACTATTCGGGCATTTGGCACCGATAGGTACCGGTGGAGCCACCGCGATGGATACGA